>NC_017943.1 GCF_000306765.2 Haloferax mediterranei ATCC 33500 | reverse complement strand
ATAGGTTCGGTATTCATACTCACCAATAATAAAAGTGAGGGGGTGGACTCGCGTTTGTAACGACGGTAAATACAGCCGTTTGAATGGGAGAAATGACTGATTCTGTTTTTACTAAGGGAACGGTAGTGTCGCGTGAGTAAACCAGTCAGGCACCACCCTCGCGAATGTAACGAGTGAAGTAACCCCTTCGGAAAGAAATCTCGAAAGGGGGGGTATGCTCGCGTTTGTAACGTGGTCGTCGGAGACCATCCTCGCGAATGTAAAACGAGGGGGAGTACCCTCGCGTTTGTAAACGAACGAGTCGAGGATATTGGGTCAGACACACCACCCTCGCGAATGTAACGCGAATTAGCGGGTGGGGTTTCTCGGTGAGGCAGTGGATTGCGGAACATATTGCTTGTACATTTACAAACGCGAGGGGGGTGTGTTCAAATCGACTAGAGTCTCTCGTAGCCGTTACAAACGCGAAGGTGGTGTGTGTGTTCTTCCACGTTAGATGCCAGTGTCAAACAATTACATAACATAGATAAAATATTCATAAATAAGTGGTATGAATCTAACAATAAACCCAATAATAAAACTAACTTATAGTATAGTTGTTTGATACAACAAAACAGAAATACAACACGAACACTACCCAACCACCACTCGTCAATACTTGCTTTGTACCGGTCTCGCTACCCTTCCACTTTTGGCTTTTCACCCGAGCAGCCCTAACTCTCGAACGTCTCCGTCGACGGTTTCGAGAGCAGACTCTGCATCGACCACCGCTTCAGCACCGGTAATCACGATTTTGCCGCTCCCGAACATGAGCACGACGACGTTCGGGTCGTCGAGGCGATACACGAGTCCCGGAAATTGCTCTGGTTCGTACTCGACATCTTCGAGACCAAGACCGATAGCAAGTGCGTTCAAATTGAGCGCCGCTCCGAGGTCGGCACTCGACACGATGTTCTGGACAGTTGTATTCGGGTCATCGGGGACGGGAATACCGAGGTCGTCCAGGTCGTCAAACAGTGTCTCAATTGCTGTATTCACGTCTTCAACGCTGTCTGCACCGGTACATACGATCTTCCCGGAGCGAAACACGAGACACGCGGCTTTCGGATTTTCCGTTCGGTACACTAGCCCAGGGAAGTTTTCTGGGTCATAATCCGTACCCGACATGTCTAGTGAGAGTCGGTCTAAGTCGAGTTCGAGGGTAACCTCGGTCGAGGCGACGACATTTTGTACCTCGACCGACCCGGTGACGTTCGCATTCGACATATTGTGATTTATGTTATACTCTTTTATGTTAAAATACTAGGGTGATTAGATAAGCACACAAATCATTATGGTACAAGTATACTTACTTTCCTGATTCACTATTTTAACCTGTTCCAATCTATTGTAACCTGTGAGGACCCGATATATCAACAGATAATGGGGTGATTGTCGTTATAGAACTAATATCTCAAGAAATTATTGTATTATTAGCAATATTTCAAGAAAAAGCTGAGCTATTCTGAATGAAATAACCAAGTAATACAACTCTATCATAATTCTTTTCAGCACATTCATCGACTACTTCCCATGGCGTTCACAGACAACATTCACGACGAAGCCGACGAGTTCTGGTCGGCTATCGTTGATCACCCGATGGTCGAACAGCTCGGTTCAGGGACCCTCGACGAGGGGCCTTTCAGGTACTGGGTCCGACAGGATTACGTCTACCTCGTCGAGTACAGTCGCCTCTTCGCACTCGGTGCGTCGAAAGCGCCGACGCTCGATTCGATGGGGACGTTCGCCTCTCTCCTCGAATCAACCGTCAACGAAGAGATGGACCTACACCGGAGTTACGCCGCCGAGTTCGGTATCGACATAGATGACCTCGAAGCGACGACACCCTCGCCGACGACCCGTGCATACACTGATTTCCTCATTCGAACAGCCACACACGGCACGTTCGGAGATATCGTCGCTGCACTGCTTCCCTGCATGTGGGGATTCAACGAGACGGGTCGACGCCTCGCTGCTGAAGGTGTTCCGGACCACGAGCAGTACGCTGCATGGGTCGAGATGTACGCCAGCGACG
Source organism: Haloferax mediterranei ATCC 33500 (assembly GCF_000306765.2). NCBI lineage: Archaea > Methanobacteriati > Methanobacteriota > Halobacteria > Halobacteriales > Haloferacaceae > Haloferax > Haloferax mediterranei. Next base: position 319,834 of record NC_017943.1, on the reverse strand, counting down.
AGTTCACGGAACTCACCGAGTGGTGCAAAACGCTCATGAACGATGTGGCTGCAGACGCGACGCCAACAACTCGTGAACGCTATCGAGAGCTGTTCCGCACCTCTGCACAGTACGAGTACCTCTTCTGGGATGCTGCGTGGAGACAGGAGGAGTGGCCGCTATGACGAATATTGACTCTGACCTTGAGACGGACGTTGGTTCGAACACTGACGCACCGTCGCCAGTTCCCGACACCTACAATCAATATACCGAGACCAGAGAAAATCCGCGGTTCACTGATTGGCTCCGTGCCCGGGCGGGAAGCCAGTGGGACGCCGCAACGGCGCACCGATTCACACGTGAACTCGGAAGCGACGACCTCGACCCTGACGTATTCCGTCGATATCTGGTGCAAGATTACGCGTTCGTCGAAACGCTCGTCGGCGTCTTCGGACACGCCGTGGGCCAAGCGCCGACGATGGCTGCGAAGTCCGAACTCGTCGATTTCCTCGGGACACTGACCGACGACGAGGACGACTACTTCCTGCGCTCGTTCGATGCGTTGGATGTTCCGGAATCGACGTACATGGAACCGTCCACAACGCCGACGACTCGTGCATTCGTGGACCTCCTCGAACGTGCCGCGAACCAGGGGGGCTACGCAGAGACGCTGGCAGTGCTCGTTCCTGCCGAATGGGTTTACCTGACGTGGGCGAGTGCGGTGGAAGACCAGTCACCATCGCGTTTCTACCTCGCAGAATGGATTGACCTCCATGCCGCCGACGACTTTGCGGCGTTCGTCAATTGGCTTCGTGAGGAACTCGACCGCGAGGGTGCGGCCGCCTCTCCGCACCGACAGCAACGCCTCGACCGTTTGTTCCGTCGCATGGTGGAACTCGAAGTCGCGTTCTTCGATGCAGCGTACGAGTCGACATCGGCTGATGGAGTTCGTATTACTGAATCTGACGAGGCTGGTGATGCTGAATGGTAAGTTCGATGATTGCACTCGGATTGACTGTCGCAACACTCGTCCTCTTTACCGGTATCGGTGTGTGGGTCTCCCGCGGTCGCGTCGATTCGGTCGAAGACCTCATCAGTGCACGGGGGTCGACGGGGGAACGACGAACCACGGCGACGCTCGTTGCCTCTGTGATGGGTGTTTGGGTGCTCTTTTCGGCACCCGAGGCGGGTGCTGGATTCGGTATCGCCGCCGTCGTCGGATACGCCATCGGTGAGGCAGTTCCGATGCTCGTTTACGCCAAACTCGGTCCCCGAATCCGACGACTCATCCCGCACGGTCACTCACTGACTGAATACGCCCACGCCCGGTACGGAACCGCCATGTACGCATTCGTCCTCTTGGTGAGTGCTCTTTACATGTTCATCTTCCTCGCTGCAGAACTAACTGGTATCGCGGGTGCGCTCTCACTCGTCGCCGGCGTCCCGCAGTGGCAGACTGCGCTTCTCGTCGGTGGCTTCGTTCTTCTCTACACGAGTTACGGCGGACTCAGAGCGAGTATCGCCACGGATGCGGTTCAAGCCGTCATCGTCCTCCCGCTTTTGCTCCTCGCATTCGTCGGCGCACTCGTTGCACTGGGTGGTCCTAGTGCCGCGCTTGACGGCATTACCACGGCCAACCCTGGACTCCTTGATTTGGGTGCTCTCGCCGGCTTACAGTTCGGACTCGCACTCGCGTTTGCTATCCTCGGTGCCGAACTCATCAACCAGACGTGGTGGCAGCGAATCTACGCCAGTGACTCCGAGGAGACGGTCACCCGAAGTTTCAGAAACGCAGCACTCACAAACGGACTTGTCGTCTTCGTGACTGCCTTTTTCGGTATTATCGCCGTCGGCAATGCCGACGTTATCACCGACGTAACGAGTTCGAACTACAATGCCGATGTTGCGTTCTTCGTCCTCTTGCAGGACGCGTTCCCCGAGTGGCTCGTTCTCGCGGCCGTGCTCTTGGCCCTGTTGCTCGTGATGAGTTCCATCGACACGTTGTTTAACGCCCTTTCGAGTCTCGTAACCGCAGACCTCGCACGGTTGTTATCGTCTCCGAGTGACCGGCGACTCGCGTTCGGTTCCCGAACACTGACTGTTGTTGTCGCGCTGGCGGCGATTTACGTCAGCCTCCGCGCGCAAAGTGTGCTTCGTCTGTTCTTCTTCGCCGACCTGCTCGGTGCTGCTGTCGCATTCCCACTCGTCTACGGGCTCTACTCGGCACGAATCACCGGACTAGGCGCACTCGCGAGCAGCCTTACTGGTCTCGCTTTCGGACTCGCGTATTTCCCGGACCTTCGCGGTGTTACCACGGCACTTCCACTCGTTGGTAGTATCCTTCCGTCGGCTGACCCGCTGTACCTCACGTCTTTCGGTGGGGCGTTTTTCGTCTCGGCGGTCGCTTCGTTGATTGCTGCGCGGCTTTCGAACACCGCGTTCGACCTTAGCCGACTGTCCCGCGAGATTCGACTCCTCGACGATTCTCGGGCAGAGAAGCAGACCTCCGACTGATATAACTGAGGAACCTCCCGTATCTCCTCGCAACCCGCTCAGTATTCCTTCACTGTCGCGGTCCCGACCGAAATCCGAACGAGGTCGTTTTCGGGCCACGCAGTCCCTTCGGCCCCGTACCTTTGATTGATTCGCTGGGCCGATTTTCGTGTGGCCTCGTCGTCGTCGACGACAGTTGCAGTTCCGAGCATGGTGACTCGCCACTGTGCTTGTCCGTCGATGTCCTTCTGAACCGACAGCGCGACCCGCGGGTTCTCACGAATATTCGCAAGCTTGCGCCCGGTCGTAAGTACCTCGATTACTTCATTCCCTGTATCGTAAGCAAACCAGACGGGCGCAACGTGTGGTCGACTGTCGACGCAGGTCGCAAGATGTGCCATCAATGGCTCACTCGTTAGAAGTGCCGCAACATCTTCGGGAAGTTCAGTCATACAACTGATACGAACTCCGGAGTCAAAGCTCTGCCTTCGGCGTTCTCGTTTCTCTCATGCAGATTCATCTTTGAGGTGCCTATCGTACGTATACAGTGACTGTCCGGACTGTATCGGCCGTTTTTACATTCGCGAGGGTACTCCCTGTGGTTGGGGCAATCAGACCGTCGATTCTTGTGTCTGTCACATCTCTCTAGTGACTCTCCCACCAACTTTCGTAGTCAGACACGGTATCCTTCGTTTCTGACGTTAGGGATACAATTCCAGACGAGGGAAACGAATTCGAATAATATCATTTAACGTTAATTAACCCGACCCAGTTTTCGTTTCCCGACAATTTTCTTCGCATATCCATTTCATCAACCCCGCTACCTCAGCACATTATTCACGTTGCCGTTGTGACGCGAAAACTAGCGACTATCCCACCGGATTTGGGATAATGTACGCATAACAAAGCCGAGTCGGCGGGACAGTTTATCCACTTACTAATGAGTATCGAGGTTACACGTGCGACCGAATCCGATATCGAACAATGGGACCAGTACGTAGAACAATCTCCACACGCGAACTTGTTTCACCAGTACGAGGCCCTAGAGATACAAGCAGCGCATTCTGGTGCGGAATTGCACCCACTCATTGGACGAAAAGGAAACGAAGTAGTTGGTCTCTTTTCCGTGTTCAAAATCACCAAAGGACCGATAGCGACGGTTTTCTCACCGCCACCGGAGCTTCGTGTTGCGTACCTCGGTCCTGTGCTCTTGAACATGGACCATATGAAGCAACGAAAGCGTGAACGTCGCCACCACGAGTTCATCGACGGCTGTCTCGAATGGGTTCGAGACGAGCTTCATCCTCGCTACACACACTTCCGTCTGGACGGGAGTTACGACGACCTTCGAGTATTTTCGTGGAGCGACTACAGTATCACACCGTTGTACACCTACCACGTCGACCTCTCGGAGGGTGAAGACGAGGTATTGATGAGTTTCAGTAGCGACGCGAGGTCGAACATTCGAAACGCTCCTGAGGAGGCGTATACGATCGAAGAAGGTGGAACTCGGGAGATTGAACTGATAATTGAGCAAATCGCTGCCCGGTACGAGTCACAGGGAGTCGCGTACCGAGCATCACCGGAGTTCGTCAAGGACCTCTACACCGCACTTCCGGACGGACAGATTCGACCCTACACGCTCTGTCTCGACGGCGACTTCGCTGGCGGGATTCTCGTCACAGATTACAAAGATACCGTGTCACGATGGCAAGGCGGTGTCAGGACCGACATCGACACGGATGTATCTATCAACGACGTTCTCGACTGGCGCGTTATGTCCGACGCAATAGAGCGAGGTCGGACGACGTACGACCTCGTCGGAGCCAACAACCGCCGCATCAACAGGTACAAAGCGAAGTTCAACCCCACGCTTCACCCGTTTTACAGTCTCGAACGGGACGTCGCCGGGATGCGGACGCTCGCCCATCTCTACAAGTCGCTCCGACAGAAAGTGTAGTTCTCGCCCTCTACCGACTATGCTGAGTTGTCCCGTGTTCCGTTATTCTTCGCCGAAATAGTCTTCACCAACGTGGCTTGCACCGAGTTGGGTGCCTGACTCACGTACAACTTCGTTTATATATTCAGACATCGCGTAAGCCATCCACGCCTGCGCCCATCGCATCAGCGTCGTCTTAACGGTGTAAAACCGATGCGTACGGTAGTAGAACCGTCCGTCACCCGCGTAGAGGTTTTCGAGCGTCCACTCCAAGATACGGGACGCAAATTCGAGGTCACCGGCGGCGGTAAAGACCGCGATGGCCGTGGCGCATGCATGGATGTCTCGCGGGTACGAGTTCGACTCGTCCCAGTTCGGTGCCCCATTTGGCTCGAACAAGACAGTTCGATAGAATTCCAGTCCTCGCTCGATTGTATCGTCGTACCGCGAGGACTCGGTGACCGCTTTGTATCTGAGGAAGGCGTCGAGGATGAACCCGTTGTGGTGGTTGTCCATCGAGAGGTGGGAACTGGAGGCGGGTACCCGGTAGGTCCACCCACCGATGTCGGCTTGGTTGGTCGCGATGTAGTCGAGAATCGCAGTTGCACGCTCAAGGTCTGTCCCGTCGCCGTCGTGTCCGTAGATGTCGACGAGGAGTCGGGCACCAAGCGCACCGGAATTGAGTGTGTAGTACGTATCCGGGTGGTTCATGTGATAGTTAATTTTCGCTCCATCGTCGACCTCTCGGTAATCGAGGTCTTCGACGACGAAATCGGATGCGGTCCGTGCAACCGGTGCATAAATCGGGTCGTAGGGCGAGGCGGCGAGAAGTGCTTTCACCGCGAATGAGGTCGACACGACGTCTGGGTCGTTTGGAATGCCTTTCTCGCCGAGGTGCTGAATCTCGTGTTTGTGGCCGCCACAGAAGCCGTGATAGCCAACGCTTCGGTTCTGAATGAGCCAGTCGGTAAGCTGTTTTGCCTCGGCTAGATAATCGGTGTCCTGTTCCTCTCGGGTCGCCTGCGTATAGTGGTGGAAGTTTAAATTTGCCAGCGAAAAGAGGGCCGTTCCCTTGTAGTTACGGCGCTGTTCGACGAGGAGCAGCGGTCGGATGTTTATCGGTGGTCGTTTGGCCAACTCCTGGAAAGCGAGGTTTATCCACCTGTTTTCGAACGGAAGCGCCTGCAACAGTCTGCTACTCATCCCGTCTCCGTAGTCCCACCCTTTGTAGTCGCGCGTGCGTGCGTAACGAAGCGTCGCTTCGAGAATATGTGGTAACCACTGCCCGCCGAACTCAAGCGGCGCTCGATGTTCACTGTACGCGGTGGGTTCCTGAGTGGAGACGAGTGAACTTCCGTGTGCCATACTATTGAATTGACAGACAGAGTTCGGCGGCTTTGTTACGTGTATCCTATACGGTAATGCATCGAAACACGACAATGAACCACGTATAATCCGAACATCTAGTGGTTCCACGCGGTAGATATTGATTGAACTATAGTCATCGTCTAACAGTTAGTCTGTCACTTGAATTCTCCCCTGTCACTAATGGCTGACTTCTCTATCGAAGTCGACAATGAAGCCAGTACATAACAAAACACAGCAATGTCATCCTAAAACTATGAGTAACGACCAGACAGGCGCAGTGCACACACTGTTGGTCGGGCTAGATGCAGCATGTCTTCCGGTTTTACGACCATTGTTTGAGGAAGGTGAAATCCCGACGCTCCATTCAATCTTTTCGACCGGGACCTACGCACCTCTCGAATCACAAATACCTCCATGGACGGCTAGCGCTTGGCCGTCACTCTACACTGGAATGAATCCCGGAAAACACGGTGTGTTCGATTTCCTATCATTTGACGGATACGACTGGAGCGTCGTCAATGGGAGTCACATTCGTGAGCGGACACTTTGGGAGGTTCTGGATTATCATGGCTATTCGAGCGTCGTGGTCAATACGCCGGTGACCCATCCCCCTCGCCCGTTCGATGGGGCACTTGTTCCGGGATATACTGCCCCAGAGAACCCACAGGGTCACCCTGCGGGGATTTTGGATGAAGTCCGTGATGCAATCGGTGAGTACCGGGTGTATCCACGAGACCCATCGCCGGACGACGAGAAGGAGAGCAAGCGGTATTGTGACCTCGTCAAGATGCGGGGAGAGGCGTTTCAGTATCTCGTCGACCGGTTCGAGCCGGAGTTCGGGTTTATCCAGTTCCAGCAGACGGACACCGTCTTCCACGAACGACCCGGCGATCTCGAATTAGTTCGCGACATTTACGTTGAAGTTGACCAGCAACTCGAAGCGATTTTCGATGCGTATCGCCCTGAAAATGTGTTGGTGGTCAGCGACCACGGAATGGGAAAGTACACGGGATACGAGTTCCGCGTCAACGAGTTCCTTTCTCGCCACGGCTACGTCGAAACTGTCAATGGTGGTCAGGGAATGCCAACATGGGCGACGGTTCGAGACTCGAAACTCCGGTCCGGTGTCGATGCACAGTCAGTCAAACAGGGACTTCGAGTGAAGGCGATACAACTCCTCGCCCGTACCGGGATAACGAGCCAGAGAGTCGGTGCGTTGCTCGAACGTGTCGGTCTCGATGACGTTGTCGCAAGTTGGGTCCCGACGGATGTCATCAGTGCCGCTACTCGACAGGTCGACTTCGAGCGTTCGACTGCGTACCTGCGCTCACGCACAGAACTCGGTATCAGAATCAATCTCGAAGGAAGGGAACCAAACGGTGTCGTCTCCCCGGAGGACTACGAATCAGTTCGGACCGAACTCATCGACCTCCTGCAGTCGGTTACGGACCCGGATGGGAGGCCTGTCTTTGATGACGTCGCACCGCGTGAATCGTATCTCTCTGGTCCGAGAGACGACGAAGCAGTCGATATTGTACTCGTCCCACGTGACTTTGACCAATTCCTCTCTTCGATGCTCTCTGATACCGTCTTCGACGAACCGAGTGAGCCGTGGAACCACAAACTGCACGGCGTCGTCGCCGCGGTCGGAAACGACATCGATGTGGGGGCGAGTCTCGAAGATGCACATCTCTTTGACATCGCTCCGACGGTCCTCGCCACGTTCGGCGTCGAAGCCGACGACCGGATGGACGGCCAGACACTGCCAATCGTTGACTCCGTCAAACGGACGAGTTATCCCGACCCCGAGGTTCGTGAGATTCAAGAGACGGACGACACCGACGTTGAGGAACGCCTCGCAAATCTCGGTTATCTCGAATAGCCGGTACGCATTGGGGTCGGTTTGATATCACATCCTCGGCCTTCCCGTAACTTCCCTCGAAACGCGGTTTTCCCCGTTCAAATCACGGTTGGCAGCTACTGCAGCCTACTTACACATGTATGTCTGTAATGAAACCCGGAATTTCAGACGGTTCAATAGGTAACACGCCGAGGTCGAACTTTAGACCTCAGCTAGCACTTCCTCTGTGTGCCGTTTTCCGAGCGCGATTGTACCGTAATCCGTTGTTCCGATTTCGAGTGTTGCCGTGCCTGACCAGTGAACGTCAGCTAACCCAGACAGAACTGTCTCGAAATCAATCCGTCCCATCCCGACTGGAAGGTGTTCGTCGCTCCCACCGCGCGTATCGACCAAGTGGAGATGCCTGATTCGGTCGGCGTATTCATGCATAAATTCTGCCATACTTTCTTCGTCCATCCCTGCCAGTAGTGCATGACTCGTGTCGAAGGTCATCGACACGTTCGGATACCGCTCCAGTAGTTCCGGGAACGTTGCTACATCGTAATAGCTGGAGACGATATTCTCGACACACGGTTCTACGCCGCGCTCTATCGCGGCGGGAATGAGTTCATCGAGGCTCTCGTGGATAAACTCGCGGCACTCGGCGTCTGTCCAACCGAGGTCCCACGCGTCCGAAGATGGGTGGAACACGACTTTCGTGGCACCGAGATCTGCTGCGAGGTCCATTCCGGCGATGAATTCGGTGACAACACCTTCTCGAATGGGAGAAAACGGTGACCCCGGATCGATGTTAAACGGGAGGTGTACGATGAAACCCAACCCAGCATTTTCGAGTACGGTTCGCATTGCATCTCGGCTATCGGAAATTCGCTCTCGGGCGTACGGTCCATCGAGTAGGACCTCGATGAAATCGAAGCCCTCGCCCGCGGCCCACCGAACGCTTTCCTCGAATGGCATGTCGAGGCCGACCGTGAACCCGAGGTCCATGTCGACTTCTCCGTCAGTATTTAGGTTGGTATCTGGTTGCATGGAAATACTACTGGAACACAGGTTCGTATAGATGTGTTGGTTATCAGTCACGAATTGAGGTCTGATTAATTACACCTAACAAACATTTTTGAGGGTGCCTTTTGACAATGAATGCATGAATACTGAAGCGATAACACTCAACGTGGGCGATAATAGTTATGCTGGGAAGGTGACTCTGGCTGGTGATGCCTCTGAACACGGGATTTTGGTGATTCCTGGAGCGGGACATGGTCCGTTCGGCGATATATTTGACCGGTTCGCTGCGGCTGCCGCTCGGGATGGCAATACCGTCGCCCGCTTCGAGATGTGGGAGAGCCAAGAGGATTTAGCCGAAAAGACTGAAACGGAGTTCGAAACGGAACTCAGCGCTGGCATCGAATTCCTCCAGTCACGGGGTTACTCGACGATAACGGTCGTCGCGAAGAGTTTCGGTGGCCGTCTCGCGCTCACGCACATCCCGAATACGGTCGACCGGATGGTTCTGTGGGCACCTGCAATCCTATTCGGAAACCATGCTGATGCTCCGTCGATTGCTGCGTCGGAGTTAGCCAATATCGAGACCCCGGTACGGATTCTACAGGGTGACGAAGACGAGGTCGTGTCCGTTGAGAATGCAGCAGCAATCGCTGAGCACCTGCCGAACGGGTCGATGGTCGAATTAGCTGGTGAAGACCACTCCTTCTTGAACGACGAGCAACGAATTATCGAAGAGACACTCGCGTTTTTATCACCATAAGATTCGCAACCAATGCAAACCTATTGCACGAATCGCTCGTAGAGGTGGAGCAGTCCCAGCGTAATGACGAGCGCACCGGCCAACCCGGGGAAGACTGCGTTGCTATCTGAGAGACCACTCCACTTACCCAGCAGTGAACCCACACCGAATCCGAGGGTGAATCCATCAATCGCCACGAGAGTTTTTCCGCCGGTATTTACGTATCTCTTCACAGCATATGCTCCACCGAGAATGAGAACTGACCCGGAAACGAGGGTCAGACAAATTTGAATGAACGTCAACCCCACTCTCGGTCCCGTCTTGAAGAACCAGTAGGGCGCAAGTGGAATATAGAGTGCAATTATGATAAGCACATATTCCGAAAATTGGCGGCTCAACGAAGTCCTTTGATCGCTATCTGGCACTACTTGTACTCTCGATGTGCTGATATTATATGTTGGTCAATCGGTCGACGGGGTTGTAGCGCGGTTGTGTTGTGTAACAGTAATCGTCCTGTTCCGGCTCACAGGCGATTTTGTCCGCCCCTTTCCATTCCGTTTGTACTTCAAATTCCACGCCTTATTTGGTGCAATAGTCGATAGCTTGATGGACTGCTTCTGTCCGACCAATAAATGTCAGGTTGTCCCCTTGATTGATGGTGTCGTCCGGATGCGGCAATTGATTCATCTCCTCTCGACTCAAAAGTGCGAGGTGACAGCCCTCGGGGAGTTCGGCCATGAGCTCCGAAACCGTCCTCCCAATAACCGAATTGGATGTCACTTCGACTTCTTGTACATCGCCCATTCGACCTAATTCGGTCATCCAGCGAGAGATTGCAGGTCGCTCGATCACGTTGTCCATCGACCACGCGATCGACATGGCGGTCGAAATCGCCTCGACATCGATATCTTCGAATGCATCGATGTTGCCTGGCTGATTCACACGGGCGACGACGGTCTCGACATCGAACGTGTTCTTCGCGAGTTGTGCGCTCAGGAGATTAACATCGTCTTTCGGTGTCGCCGCCACCACCACCTTCGCGTTACCGCCGCCCACTGCCTGCAAAACTTCCCGACTGGTCCCGTCTCCGTGTCGAGCAGAGAAGCCATCCATTTGGAGGCTTTCGACAACTTGCTCGTCATTGTCAATGATCAAGACCTCCTCGCCTCGTTCTTCAAGCCGTTCAGCAAGTGCTTGTCCGACGCGTCCGCCGCCGATGATGATTGTCCTCATTGGAATCACGTCCAAGGCCTGTGCGATATGACGGGCTAATCCTCCTTCAAAGACGACGGTTGTGAAGATTACGAGGAATACCGTCCCAACCAGCATCGTTGCTGCTTGCGGATTCTGCGGCTGTAACTCCAGCGCGAACAGGGTTGCGACGCTGGCCGGGATGATACCTCGCGGGCCGATTGCACTAATGTAGAGACGTTCGTTGAGTGTCAGGCGGTCTCCGAGGGTACAGAGCATAACGAGAGCGGGACGGATCACTCCGACAATCGTGATGACCACGACCAATCCACCGACCCCAAGTGCGAGCAAATCTCTGAGAGAGAGAAGCGAGGCTAGCGTGATGAAGACGAACGAGATCACGAGAAGTGTTACGTCACCTTTGAAGCGTTCGATGGAGTCTTGATACGGCAGGTCGGTGTTTCCGAGGATGAACCCCCCCGCAGCAACGGCGGCGATGCCTGCTTCCGAGGCGATCTGCTCTGCCACCCCATACATGATGAGAGAGGCGATGAGGGCGATTAACCGAGCGTTCTGTGGTGTGTTCTCGGTAGAGGTTCCCACATGACGCAGGAGATACCATATTATTCCTGCAATACTACTCCCGACAAGAACACCGACGCCGAATCGAACCCCGAATTCACGGACGAGCGTCAGGAGTCCACGTGTCTCCAGTAGAACGTATTCGAACATTACGATGGCAAGAATTGCAGCCGTGACGTCGTTGACGACACCTTCAGTTTCGAGCGTGGTGGCGACACGGTTGCGCACGGGAACAACATTCATAATGGGCGTGATAACTGTCGGCCCCGTCGCTACTAGGAGCGACCCGATTAAGAGGGCCACATTCCATGGAGCATTGAGTGCGTATCGAACGGTGATTGCCGTTCCGATGAGGGAGACTGCTGCGCCGATTGTGACGAGGCGGAACGTCTCCCGTGGGGCTTCGTACAGGCGATCGAGGTGAAGGTGGAAGGCCCCTTCGAAGACGATAATTGCGACGCTGAGTCCAACGATCGCCGGAAGTGCATCACCGAAAATACCCGGTGTGATAACACCAATCCCTTCCGGTCCAACGACGACACCCGCGAGGATGAGAAACATCACACTCGGGATTTGCAACCTATCTGAGACGACTTGAGCGGCAACTCCAAGCCCGAGGATTGTCACGACAACCGTGATTAGTTCGATTGTAGCGGCCACGGGTTCAGTTTCATTCTTCAAATACTCCTTGAGTGTAGTTAACACCCATGGTCGGCATCGGATTAATCGCTATGCACTCTGTATATACTTCTAGGTGTCTGGCTCTTGTCCGGTTTTCTTCCTAAAGCGCCAGGTACCAAACTGGAGTGCACTCGTCTGCAGTCTTGTCCCTCTGAATGGAACGAACTCCAGTTCGACATCTTGGAGCGACGATATAACCGTCCACAGATACGGCGAATCCATAGAAAAAGTGTCGAGAGACGGAGGGTGAGTGGCTAAGACGCACGACAGCGCTTCGGTTTATTACTCATCTGTCCCCGCCCGTATCGGAAGCGGAATTTAAGCGTTATTCCGAATCAGCGTCTCGAGTTCGTCTCGAACCTCGCTCACGTCGGTCGTCCCAATCGTCGTTCGTACCTTCTTTTCGTCGAGGTCGCCGAGCTCGCTGAGAATTCCTCCCCGGCGGTCGACTTCGACGAAGAGTTCGAGCGACTCCGCACTCGGCCGCGGGATAACCTCGAGTTCGTCGAGCGTTCCTCGGAACTCACCCGACGTGGGCCGGAATTCGAACTCTTGGATGAACCGCCGCTGTGACGTGAAGTAGCTGTGCGGGTCCGCCTCGCACTCGGCGCTGTGGAGCGAAAAGCCGAGTTCGTCGAGCGCGTCAAAGACCGCCTGCAGACGCGGCGTAGGTCGGACGTTCAGGTAGTCTTTGTCTTCGGGGTCGACAGCCATCTTGATGTCGAGTTCCGTTTCGACCCAGACATCGACGTTCCCGAGGGTAACGGGTGTCGTGTACGGGATATCGAGTGACACCGACCGCGTCTCTTCTTGTTCCGGTTCGATAGTGAGACCGTCGGCAAGGGTGTACTTCTTGATGTCCACCTCTTGGTAGCCCTCTTCCGTTCGGTATCGGGTTTCGAGTTCGAACCGAATCGTCCCGATATCCTGCTCTACGGACCCACCCGTGATGTGTACTTCAGCGTCGACCGTCTCACCCGGACGGACCGTATCAGAGGGGAGGACGGTGTCGACGGTTGCGTTGCCAATTCCGATGCTTGCGAGGACCTTCTTCATCGTTGCAAACCGACGTTTCGTCCAGCGACATAATGTACTTGGTGGCTTGTGTGTGTCTGTTGCGTCCTGTGTCTCTCTCGCTGCTATCGGAGGAATACGCTTTCTCGTTGTTTAGGGTGTCTACTCCTCTCGTTGCTATTGGATGCATACCCACTGGTCATATAGATAATCCCAGAAATTCAAATAATCTAAATTATCCTAAAAACTTGAATAGTCTAGAAATCTCCTGCAATTGCCTCACAGACTCGCTATTCTCAAAGGGCTCTGACGACGACGTAGTTTCGTGATGGACCAACTCGACTCACTCCTCGAAATGTTCGACCTGAAGGACGAACGCCGAACGGGCTGGGTTTTACGGAACGTCGATTCTCCGGAGTCGGTCGCCGCGCACACGTGGGGGACGGCGGTGCTCTGTCTGCTCTACGCCGATGAGGTGGGCGTCGACCGAGAGCGAGCCGCCGCGATGGCGCTTATCCACGACCTTGGGGAGGCACGCACGGGCGACATTGCGACCCGCGCAGAAGCCAACCAGCAGGAGATTTCGTCTCCCGAAAAAGAAGAAGCAGAGCGGCGTGCTGTTACTGACTTCTTGGAGCCGTTTGCGAACGTCGAACTCGTGGAACAGTGGGAAGCGTACGAAGCCCGTGAGACCGAAACCGCACAGTTCGTGAAAGATATGGACCTTGTCGACAACTGCTTGCAGGCGCTCAAATACGAACGAGAGGACCGATACGATGAATCCGAGTCGAACCCGCACTTCTCGGAATTCGATAACTTAGACGAGTTCTTCGCAACTGCGGCACCGCGATTCCGAACTGTGGTTGGCGAGGAGTTGTTCGCGGAACTGAAGCGTCGCTATGAAGCGGAGATCGGTCGGCCCTGCCAGATTTAACTCCCTACGTCACGTACACGCGTCCCTCAACTTCGTACAGATAGCCTTTATTGAGGAGTTCGTCGACAGCATCGGGGTCTTGGTCTGCCGATTGTAACTGTTGCCGTGCGTCCGTCACAGGCATCCCCGATTCGTACTCATCGATAATCGGCTGTAGGTGCTCGAAAGCCTGCTTTGCTCGAGGAGAAAGTGGCGTGTGTCCACCCTGTTCCGGAGTCATCGGCTCTTCTACTGTCTCGAACGGTGCCCTGGGTAAAAAATGTGGGTGTTAAGACAAGTCATTCATCGTAGATTATGATAACACGTCCGCCTCCGTTTTTTCAGCCGGCAATACCGAGTAACTGGACAATACAGCTAACCCTGACCTTGTTCTCTCGTTATGCTCCGCGAATAAACGACTTCACGACAGTCGCAAGACGTGCTGGTGCTGATTCGGTCGTGATGTGTCAAACTCCATTGAGTTCGGTGACACGGCTCTCGGGGAGGCGCTCGTCTAACTCGAAACCCCATCCCGGAGTCGTTCTGGACTCTGTTTGCCAGCCACAAGGAGCGCCGGTACATCGATATTCGACTCTTCCGAGAGTTCGTACGCTTCCACTTCGTAGTTCTCCCGGATTACGGTTTCAGCGAGATGAAGGTTCGCTTCTTTAGGCCACTATGGCAATTGTTCAACGCCGTGAAGCCCACTTGTATCTTCGATGAATAGTCACATTGCTTCTTGGCGCTTCCCCTCGTCGAATAGTGCTTGCATTCGGTCACTTAGGTCGTCGCCTCTATGCTCACCAACTAGCAAGGCCGGTTCATACAGTAGGAGTCGGTCGAGAGAGACTGTTGGCGCTGCCGCGAGCGCGACGTGACAGCTTTTGCTTCCATCGTCGGAGCTGTGAGTTTGAGTGGGAGTCTGTTAGTGTTGTCTCTCAGCCACTCGGAAATTTATATACTCTCGTTTCGTAACGGCACCTCGCTGATGTAGTGGTTCACTCATTCGGGTAACGGCGGCCACATCAGCCCGACGTTTGTCTCGATGAGATGGGTCTGCGCACGTCGAAGTCGCTCGGAAAGCGAAGAAGCAGTAATCCCGAGTTCGGTTGCAACCTCGTCGAGGGTCGCTGTTCGCGGAATATCGAAGTACCCCATCCCATAGGCGGTTCGGAGTGCTTCGTGTTGGCAGTCAGTTAACCCTTCCCCCGGTTTTTCCACCTCACCGTCACAGGTGAGTCGCCGCAGCGTAAACGACCCATTGCGCTGCCAGAATGTGCGGAACTCATCGAGAGTTGCCCTGTCAGCGAACCAGCCACTTTGAATCCAGCCGGTTGGTGTGACGCAGATACGGTCGATGAGTGATTCGGTCGAGGCGAGTGAATGGAGGTGCGAAAGGTTATCGATACACTCACCCAGTTGCGCTTCCATGCTGACTGCCGGACTGATTTGATACCGACGTGTCTCTCCTGCTTGGCCGACGAGCGTGTATTCACCGACGAATGTCGCCGATTCAAACGCCTCTTCGACCGACACGGCGGTTCCCCCAGTCACGTAGACGATGAACAGTGTATACCCACCGTGATTGGGTTGCATTTTGACTTCGAGTGTTGCGTCGGGGACTGTTGCCGCCACCTCGACAAGCGGTAATGCCTCGCAAGCGATCTCGTATTCGGCGACAAAACCCATAGACACCGGTCACTTTCCTGTGTTGATGATTATGTTGATTTTGAATCTACGATGTCTTTCGGCGTGAACAGCGACACGTCAGAGCGCTCTGCAGCAGTCTCCTGCAACCCATCGGAAAATCCGGACCGACCGAAACAACAGTAGTGGTACGTTGGATCACCGCCTTCCGGTGGCGTCCAGTCTACCTGTGCAGCGCTGCGTTCGAGGTCGGCAAGGTCGCCTTCGTGCATTTTGCGAGTCGTGTACTTGCATTCGCCAGCGACAAGTGTTCCGTCGCCCGCGAGTCCGACAACGTCGAGTTCGTGCTGTTTGTGCCACCAGTAGCCGATGCCGTGGTACGTCTTGGGAATCAGTCGAGGGACCGCGCTTTGACAGGCGATTTCGAACATCGGTCCCATGTAGTCCGAAAACGAGGGTTCAACTAACTCGCCGTAGGCATCGTCGCCGAGTTGTGCGAGTTTGCCCTCCTGCCCATACACGTAGCGGAACCAGAACCGGAATAACGGTTCGTTCAGTCGGTAGCGACTCTTCCGCGTTGCATTGGGATTCTCAGTTATCGGGATATCTCGCGTAATCAGTCGAAGCCGCCGGAGCTTTGCGAGGTACGAGCCGAGCGAGTTTGAGTCGACTCCGGCGAAGTTCGCAATCTCGCCCGTTTCGCGTTTGCCCGTGGCAATCGCTCGAAGAATCGTGTAGTACGTCTGCGGCTCTCGAATCCCGAACTCCGTGCGTAGCAGGAACTCCGGTTCATTGTGGAGGACGCCGTGTTCCGAAAGGATGTGCGACTGAATATTTTCGGCGAGCGACGCAGACGGCGAGAGTGCACGCAGATAGTACGGTGTCCCACCAAAGACGCTCCACGTCTCGATACTCGTCTCTGGGTCCGTGTCTGGGTAAAACTCCTGTGCGTCGGTCAGGCTTAACGGTGGGAGGTCGATTGTCCCAGTTCGCCGACCGTAAAGTGGACTTCCGCCACTGAGGACTTTCTCTTCCATGACGCTGATTGACGACCCCACGAGAACCAACGACGTCCCCGTTTCTTCGAGGTGGAGGTCCCAGACACGCTGGAGTTTCGAGGGCAGTGAATCGTCGGACTCGACCAGGTATGGAAACTCGTCGAGAACGACGATTGCGTCCTGTCGACCGAGCGTTCGAAGGAGTGCTTCCCAGTCCCGTTTGATGTCTTCGACGACTGGAAAGGTCTCGCGTGCCGTTTCGACGAAACTCGCGAGTTGCACATCCGGCGTCTCCTCGGTAGCCTGCCAATAGACCGCATCGTCACGGTCTCGAATCGCTTCGCGGACGAGCGCGCTTTTGCCAAGCCTCCGTCGACCGTATACGACGAGTAGTTCTGCTGTCTCACGGTCGAACCGCGACTCCAGCATCTCCAGTTCGTCGTTCCGGTTGACAAAGCGCGGGTAGCTCATAGCTAGTCTTCGTCTGGGGGTATGATAATCCTTCTGAATATCTAAATCCCAATTTTACTAATCATGATTTTACTAATCGAGATTCACTAACTGTTTAGCAGCGCATCTCGGATGTCCGGTCTAAACAACCTTGGAGGGCGAGTTCCCCGACCCACCGGGGTCGGGGGTGTCGTCAGACAGCAAGCCGTCTGACTGCTAACCAGAAATCTCTGATTTCTGGTGATGAAGCCCGACACTCGACCTAGTGTTCCGTCTCCTCGATATGCCGTTCAACCACTTCCTTCGACACTGCTCCTGTCGTCCCCATGCCGTTCAACCCCCCACGTAATACCCAACCTTCCAGAATCCGCCGCCCCAGAAATACGACTCCCGAATCTCGGGATACCGTTCCAGCAAGTGCGTTCCTGAGTACGACTTGACTGCCGAGCGATGTCCGCCGGACTGTGCTTCGGATCAGTTTGCACGAACAGGTGTACGTGGTCGACCGCTATCTCCAACGCCAGAATCTCGTGTCCGAAGTGGTCGGCAGTGTCACCAAACAACTCTCGCACGTCGTCCTCCACCACGCTGAGAACAGGATGGCAGTACTTTGGACACCACACGAAGTGATACTTACTTGTGTCACTTCTCATCCTTGTGTTTG
This sequence comes from Haloferax mediterranei ATCC 33500, assembly GCF_000306765.2. Taxonomy (NCBI): domain Archaea; kingdom Methanobacteriati; phylum Methanobacteriota; class Halobacteria; order Halobacteriales; family Haloferacaceae; genus Haloferax; species Haloferax mediterranei. Next base: position 302,310 of record NC_017943.1, on the reverse strand, counting down.
CAGTCGTATCTTTGAGTACTGGCGTTCTCGTGAATCCTCGCTTCCGCGGGCGACTGACCCGACGCCGCGAACTCTCGAAATTCGGGCGGGTGCAGACTGTTGATAGCCGTGTCTTCGGGTCGTCCGAACGCAGAAAGGAGACCTGTGTCTGCTGCGGTTCGCGCCTGACAGAAGGGTTGATTCGTCGATATTGGGAGGAATACGTTGTCGGGCTTCCGGTTTGGACCTCGTCAGAGAATTATAATTACTACTGTAGACCTTGTGGCATCAATGAATTCTCAACCTCATCTCGGTCTCCCGCTGACGGGGGAGATAGCTGATACACACGTCGATACCGAACAACAGTAAATATCCTCGCGTATTCAATGTATCACCTTTTGATAGTTCCCCTAGACACATCGTCACTTGTAACTGACAGAACGTACCATCGATGTTGTTTCAATGAAAAAGCATAAGTTCAGATAGAGAAATAGTAGTGCTTATGAAAAACCCGCCGTGGAGTGCAGAATTTGCTTCGCTCAAATCAGACTGTGCTAACGAGCTTGTTGATCTGTTCGATAAGTACCCTGACTCAGTTGTCTATGAAGCAATGAGCGAGCTCCTCCGCCGAGAGATGCGGGACCAATTTGCAGGTTCGTTTGCGGAGTCACACCGGACGGACTAGTCGGTTCTTCCGCGTTCTATCACTGCCCGAATTTCATTCCAACAGTGGGATCTGTCCGTGGAATCGCTCTCGACTGACATTCCGAATTGCCCGCTACCGACTAGCGCGAAGAAATTCCTCGCATATACCACGCTGGATAGATACGTTAGTCATCACTTGTCTATCGTCTGGAGTTACTTGTCTATCGTCTGGAGTTGGTTGATCTCCGCTTCAGACCAGTCGTAGTACGGTTCCTCTATCTCTCGGAGTGTTTCGACGCACTCGTTATACCGGTCTCGGGCAACCGGTGTGTACGGGTCGTCGGGGTGCTTTTCTATCCACTCTCGGAGGTCCGCGAGTGCCCGCGGCGAGTAGCTATCAATCTGGTCTTGTTCCTTGAGAAGCGTGAGTTTACGCTCCTCGGAACGAAGCGACTTCACGAGGACGACGCTCGCGACGCCGGGCAACACGATAATAGTCAGTATCATCGAGGCCCAGACGACGGGTGAAAGCGACATTTCAGTCACCTCCGTTGGCGAGTGTGGTACTCTCTGCATTCTTTTCGGGTACCGTCCCGATGACACTCATGATGGCCGTACTGACAACGACGAGGCCAGCCATGATGGCAACACCGAGAATCATCAACTGCTGGTTCTCCGTCCCGAGACTCGTGACGACGCCGTAACCGATGATAAACAGCATCACCACAGGGATGACGTACTTGATGACGGGATTCCACGCCGACCCGATGTAGATGCCGGCGTTACGGTTGAGGTCGATGACGCGGGCGCGTTCCGGCCCGAACTTCCAAGCGACGAGTGCGATAATCGACAGCGTCGCCAGCGGGAGGCCAAAGCTCCCGAATATGAAGTCCATCTGTCCGAGGAACGACGAGGAGTAAGCGCTTGGCAGACCGAGCAGCCAGATTACGCCACAGACTGCGAGCACCGATTTCGTCCGCGAGAGGCGCGTTTCCTCGGAGACTGTCGTCACGCCGACTTCGGTAATTCCGAGACCGGACGTAAACGTTGCAAAGAAGAACGAGACGAAGAACACGAGTGCCCACAGTCCACCACCGGGGAGTTCCGGGAACACCTCCGCGAGCGAGAGAAACAGGAGGTTTGACCCAGCGCTCGGTTCGAGGCCGAAGGCAAAGACCACGGGGAACGTAGCGAACACAGCCAGCAGGCCGACACTCGTGTTCCCGATGGCGGTAAAGAGACCACCACCGAGCGGCACGTCGTCGTACCGGCTGAGATAACTCCCGTACGTGAGCGCGATTCCCCAGCCCAGCCCGGTCGAAAAGAGGGCCTGGCTAAGGGCCGCAACCCACGTACTTCCGCGGGTGAGGTACCCCCAGTCGGGAGTAAAGACGAAGGCAACTCCGTCCATCCCCCCGGGAAGCGTCACGCCGCGGACGGCGACCGCAATAAGCGCAACGACGAGAAGCGGAATCATCCACTTCACGACTCGCTCGATTCCGCGGCGAATGCCGAAGACCAGAACCCCCGCAAGTCCAGCCATCGTTGCCGTGTGCATCCCGATGACTAGCGCCGGGTTGTTGATGAACCCGTCCCAGAACGCCTGTGGCTGGAAACCTGGCTGAGTGAACGTCATCAGGATGGAGTGTCCAGCGTAGTATAGCGCCCAGCCGATGATGGGAGCGTAGTACGACATCAGTGCCACGTTGACGATGAGGACAACGAGACCGAGTCCCTGTGCTCGCTTGCTGCCAAATACTTGTTTGAACGCTCCGATTACCCCGTTGTTCGTGTACCGGCCGATCATCGTCTCAGCCATCAACCCGGGTACTGCGATAACATACAACAGAAGAATATACGCCACGAGGAATGCACCCCCACCGTTTTCACCTGTGGTGAAGGGCATTCGCCAGATATTGCCTGCGCCGACCATCGCCCCTAGCATCGCCATCAGGAAGCCGAATCGACTTCCCCATTCTTCTCTCGCTGTTCTTGCCTCTGTATCTGCCATCTTAGTTCTGATTAGACACTCGAAACGGAGCTAATTATATGCTCCCTCTTCTATAGGTGGCTCCGATCATGTCACCCCCCCTCTATTTCTCAATGACCCCTCGGACCGAACTATCCTTCTCCAGCAGATCAAATACCACAAGCAGTGCTGTTGCCCCTCGCTCACCACGGTCCGATTCAATTGATGAGATTCTCGAAGACACGCATAATCAATGGAATTAAGCGGCGTTTCCGGTGTAATCGGTGGGCACTGCTGAGAGCAGATTGAAATTAGATTGGGGGAGAATTGCTAAGCCGGAACAGCGGCTGGTGCTCTCTGATTCGGTGAATCAACCTCAGCGGTGGGTAATGCCAACGCTACGGACCAGTTGGAGTTCCATTTCGTGCACGCCGTGCACATTTGCACGGAATACGTTGAGTAAATACTACTTCGGTGTCTGACGATCAGAATGTTTCCCGACGGAAGCTACTGTTGACCGTTGGCGGACTCGGCAGTACAGCACTCACTTAACTGTTTAGTCGTCTACGCGTCGCAGTAGAAAACCGACCCTGCCGTATCGGCTAGAACGGCAGGCGCGCTTTCTCTTCGATATCGAGTTGGAGACGGTAGTCGAGCGTCGACCAACTATCGCCTGTCGTATAACTTGACGGATGGTCATCGAATTCGGGGACGACGTAGTACGTTCCTGCCCTGTAGATGTCGTCGCCGTCGAGTTCGTACCGTCGGGAGACCAATTTCCCCGGTTTAATCGTCCGAGTCAATGGTTCACTACTAATACTCATTCCGTTCGGCTTGACTTCGACGCGGTCGCTCGTTTCGTACGATGGTGAGTTGAGTCCAGATTCTGTCATGTAATCGTCTCCGCCTGGCGAATCGAGCAGTCCGAGCACGCCGAACGGCCACACTCCGTAGCTTTTGATTCGAACGGGTTCGTCTCCGGTATTCTCCAGCGTGAACGTGAGTTCGGCGGGATGCTCGATAGTAGCGTCTTTGACTGTACGTTCTACTGACATCTCGAACGGATCGGTGGACATCTCGGTCGTCGCTTTTGTTACCCGGTACTCGGTGTCGGCCATGCACCCACTGAGGCCGGCTATCGACACTGCACTCGCGGCTAAAAACGTCCGGCGCTTCATCGGGACTCACCTCCGATTTCGGCGCGAGCGCCCGTTAATTCGACAAATACATCTTCTATTACCACATCGTCACCGACCCCCGCCGCATCGCGGAGTTCGTCGACGGAGCCTTCGGCGATGAGTCGACCTTCGTGAAGGATGCCGATGCGGTCGCAGACGAGTTCGACCTGTCCGAGGACGTGACTCGAAAAGGACACCGTCGCACCCCTGTTGTTCTCCTCGTGGACGATTTCCCGGACGCGACGAACGCCGTGAGGGTCGAGACCCGTAAACGGCTCGTCGAGAACGAGCAGTTCGGGTTCCCCAACGAGTGCCATCGCGAGCGCGAGTCGCTGTTCCATTCCTTTCGAGAACTCTGCCGTGTCGGCGTCGATTGCATCCGCTAACCCGACGCGTTCGAGGACACTTTCGGGGTCGTCAGCCACCCGTTTGGTTTCGGCGACGAACTCGACGTGCTGCCGAGCGGAACGGTCCTCGTAGAGTCCGAATCGGTCCGGGAGAATACCGATTCGAGTATGCACTTCGATGGGTTTCTCGCGGGGGTCCATCCCGAAGATGCGCACTGTCCCCGATGTCGGCCGAAGATAGTCGAGTAACAGCCCGATTGTCGTCGACTTTCCGGCCCCGTTCGGCCCGAGGAATCCGTAGACTTCGCCGGACTCGATGGAGAGGTCAAGTTCGTCGACGGCACGAATGTCGCCGTACTCCTTGGTCAACGCGTTCGTCTCGATTATCGGAGCCTCGTCGCTCATAGCGCATCACCTCGGGTGAAGACACGGCGAGAGAGTACCAATGGTACCACTATCCAGACGGCCAGGACAAGGATACTGAGCGATGGGTGGAGATACCACGGTCCCGTTCCGCCGTCGAACGCCGCTTCTACGACGAAGGCGTTTATCGTCTGTCCCGGTGCCAGCTTGGTGTAGACGGTTTGGAACAACTCGGTGGAGTTGCCGACACCGAGGAGCCAGTTCGTCAGAACGTTGTACGCTCCATCCGGCGTCAGTCTGAGTGCGAGAAACAGTGGGCCGCTTGCCGGGGCATCGTACGGGTCGACCGGAACCCCAGTGAGTGCCGTGTACGCCTTCGAGATGATGGAACTCCAAAACAGCGTCATCAGAATATACGTGAACACGGTCCCGGCTGCCGTTACGGTCCTGTCCACGACAGTCGAAATTAGCACCCCGACCGAGACGAGCGCGGCGACGAAGAGGAGCGTTGCAAGCACGACTCCGACGAATGGAACGACGTCGAACCCGCCGTGTTCGACGAGGCCGATGCCACTGAGTACGAGAATCGCCACGGCGACGCTCGCACCGATTCCGACGAACCGCCCGACGCCTTTTCCGAGTACAATTTGCGTCCGCTTCAGGGGCAAGGCGATGAGGAACTTGATACTTCCCGTCGTCCGCTCACCGATGAGTGACTGGTACGTGAGAAGCAGCACACCAATAGGGAGGAGCAGGTTGGCACCGTTTTGAATGTAGCCGATGGTGATGTTTTGGCCCACGGCGTCCCATCCACCGTACGTGGGTCGAAACCCCCACAACACGACGAGGACCGCGAGTATCCACGCACCTTTCGAACTGAGTATCGTTCGGCATTCTCTGCGAGCGAGGGGGGACCATTGCATAGATAACAAGACAACCAGATGTCACAAAAGCCTGACTCAATTGTCCTCCGACTAGAGATTCATCTACGACTCTAATTGGTGTCGCGTTATTGTACGCGGCTACTGTACGTGGGTGCGTGAGTTCGGTATCGACATGATTGTCCGCGTCATCGGCCCGAGCGACCACGAGACCAAATGCAGGAGCGGCAGCCAGCGGCAATGGAACCCAACCCTCGGAGTTCCGTGGGGACGATACCCGCTGGTGGATTGTTGATAAGTCCGACGCCGAGAAGGTCCAAAACAGCGAAGATGGTCGTCGTTCGTTGAGAGGCCGATCCAGTAGCGTGAGTGCCACGGGAATAAACTAATATTTTGAGTGACTTTATAATTAAATACATCTTGTTGACTATGAGTAATAATAGGTGGGCTATACCAATAGTATCTGGATTTGACTATCTGGTGCAATATCGAGAAAACCAAGGACGACTCAATACTGGATTAGTTGCTGATTTGATACTATATAGGTTGTGACTTTTTCGTTGATTCCTGATGTGGTCGATATCTCAGATATCTTATTTCTCATTAGTCGTCTCAATACCGGTGTGAAACTCTCAATGACAGCTGAACGGCTGCCACGACTACGTTGAACAAAGTCCCGTCGAATCTAGGACTTCTTTCAGAATTCACACCGAGTATTATCTATGATACGACAGTGAGCCGAGTAGCCGCCAACAGATTTATTCAATTCTCACAAGACCGTTCCCGAACTAATAATCAACTATTCTATGAATTCAAACTAGATAATAGGAAGTCAAATCATTACATAATCAAGTAATATAAACAGTTACAAACATACTGCCGTAAATGGCAACATAAATATTCTACCGAAGTACACATTCCACCTCGCAATAATTCGTAGCCTCAAATTGATTCGAAGTATCTGTTGCGGTGATGCGAGTAACTTTCGAAAGGGGCGTTCGCGTGGGCGTTCACGATATCGAACGAGAGCATCGACCTGTTCTTGAAGGGCGTCGACCTCTCGGTCTCGCTTTCGGACGACCCTGCGGCGGGGCTTGCAGGCACGGTCCCGCCGTCGGTCATGGCCATCCTCGGTGGCCTTCTCGTACTCGTCGTCGTCTTCTCCCAGATATGCCTGTTCGTGGCGCTCATTGCGCGACAGATTCTCGTCTACTTCACGTACGCGCTGTTTCCGCTTCTCATCATCTTTTGGGTCGCCGACGCCGGTCCGCTCAAGCACGGGAAGAACCTCTCGGAGAAGTTTTTCAAGGCGACGGGGATGCTCATCCCCGGCGGTATCCTCGTCGCGGGTATCTTAGCGGTCGGCATGAAGTTCACGTCGGAGACGATTAGCACCTTCAGCGGTGCGGCCACTGCCACGGGCGTCGATGCGACGTTCTCCGACCCGTTCGGCGCGGTTATCAACTTGCTCATCATACCGCTCGCGATTGCCGCGACGAGTCTACTGCCGAGCATGAAAATCTCGCAGTGGTTGTCCGGGGCCGGACTCGGGAGTATCCCGACACCCAGCCCGGGACAGGCACTGAGCAAGTCGAAGAATACGATTTCGAACCTGCGTCGAGGCTCGATTTCAGGTGGGATAGGCAGTGGTGGGATGGGCGGCGGTGGCATCAGCTCTGGGGGGGTTGTCGCCCAAGCCAGAGAAACCGGACAGCAAGCGGCCCAGAGCATAGCGGCCGACGATTCGGGTTCGGCAATGGCTGCTGTCGCTGACGGCGGGAACGACCTCGATAACGTGAGCGTGGTTGACAGTTCCGAGGATGTGGACTCCGATGACCTCGGGGGCTTCAATCACCCTGGCTTCGACGACATAGAGATTGACCCGGACAAACCGGGCTACTCCTCTGAGAACATGGAGACGGGCGCGATCAGTACCACCGACGAGTACACCATGGTGGACGCTCGGCGCGAGGCCTCTGCCGAAACCGATGGTTTCACATCTGATGGATTCCGTTTCTATGCTGACGACCCGACCGATGAGCAACGGGACCTACGAGAAAAGCGTGCTCGGAAGCACTACATGGAGAAGAGTGAGGACTTCAGCGAACTCAGCATCACGGACTTCACGGAAGACGAGTTCGCGGACCTCACGGCTGACCAGCAGAGTCGGCTCCAATTCCGGGCGCTCCAGAGCCAGCAGGAGTATCTGGAGGACCAATCAGATGGGGCGGTCGAAGGGTACATCAAAGAGGCAGGGAAAACAGCACTCAGTGGGACCGCCACAACCGTCGCTACTGCTGCCGTCGCTAGCCAATCACTACCCATTGGTATCGGTGCCATCTTGGGAATTGGTGCCGCCGCAGGTGCTCTCGGATACACGTTTCAGCGTGGCGTCGAAAGTCAGGACCACCGTCTCAGCGCTGGTGGTATCTATGGCGGTCTCAAAAATGCCACAGGGAAGGCGAAAAACACATTCAGCCGTTCCGATAGTAGCGACAGTGCGAGTGAGTCTGGAGATACGGACGACGGTATATTCTAACAACCATGGAAACAGAATACCTCGGTAAAAAGAAAGGGCGAATCGGAATCAAGGTCTTCGACGAAAGAGATAGTATGCATAAAGTGGAGGTTGGTCTCGATGGTGAAATCATATTCCACGGGAACGACATCTACCCCCACAAACGCGAAGATCGCACCCAAGACGAACAACGCATCATGAGCCAAGTAGAAGTCCGCGCGAGATATGCGGCCCAACAGGAGTTCCCCGACGCAGATATCCTCGCCCCGATGTGGGACCCGGACTATCTCGACCGAGCAGTCGAAGCAGTCCTTAACTACCCGCTAGAGGACTTCCGGCGTGATTTCCGTGATTTCTACGAGGCTATCTGCGATGTCGAACGCTTCATTGACGACCCCGAGTTCAAACCAGATACGGAAGTGATCTACAAGTTCTTCCGGATGAACGAAGACAACCGTATCGTCGATGTCGCGCCAGTCGCGGTCCGCTACAGCGGTCCTTCGGGTGAGACTCGCCAAACTGGAGACGTAAGTCCGTATGCAGAACACCACGACGATGTGTTCTGTCAATTTGGATGTGTGGAGTTCGAAGATCACGTCACGTTCGAAGAGCACTTCCACGGTGTCGTAGTGGGCCACCTGATGGCACAAATTCGGGACCTCTACTACCATATGGGTGAAATGCCGCCGGAAGAGTACCAAATTGAGGGTATTGGGAAGCTCGATATCAACGGCGACGGGATCGGCGATAACTGACCTCCACCGTCCTCAACAACACCCCCGACAGTAGTAGCGATACCAATCAGACACGATTTCGTAACTCACACTGAGAATACAGTTCGACTATCGCGCTAACGCCACCTATCAGTCATCCGGGTGCATATCCTCGACGTAGTGACACCGCGACTTTCCAGTGTGAGTGTCCGTAAACTCCGGATGCGACTCCTCACACCGGGAATCCGCGTACGAACACCGCGGATGAAAGGGACACCCCGACGGTCGATTTGCTGGATTTGGTGGGTCGCCCGGCAGTGGCTCTGGCGGCGCATCGGCTGGATTATCACTCGGGATTGCACGAACCAATGCCTCCGTGTAGGGATGACTCGGTTGTTCGAAAATCGTCTGAGCCGGGCCACGCTCGACGATTTCTCCCGCGTACATGACCGCCAGTCGGTCGGCGAGATACCGGACGACGTCGAGGTCGTGAGAGATGAACAGATACCCGACGCCGAACTGTCGTTGGAAGTCGGCAAGGAGGTTGAGTATCGTCGCCTGCGTCGCCATGTCGAGTCCGGAAACTGGCTCGTCGAGGACGATTACATCGGGGTCGTGTGCGAGCGCCCGTGCGATGGCGACGCGCTTGAGTTGCCCACCGGAAAGCTCACTCGGATACCGACTCGCGACTTTCGGGTCGAGGTTCACACTACGCAGGAGTGCTTCGACTCCGCCGGACCAGACGGCGCTTCGTGCGCTGGTTGGACCGAGCGATTCCGTGAGTGACCGTCGAATCGTCCACCGTGAGTCGAAGCTGTCGCGAGTGTTCTGAAAGACCACGCCGATACGACGATGTTGTGTTTCGGACCGCTCCGTATACCCTCCCACCGGGTTGCTATCGAGCAAGACGCTCCCGGTGTCGGGTGCCAACTGTCCAGTGACAAGCTTCGCGAGCGTGGACTTTCCACACCCCGACTCGCCGACGAGACCGACGGTCTCGCCTTTCTTGACCGCCAGTGAGACGTCGCAAACCACTCTTGCGACCGACGCTTCGTCCCGTCGAAATAATCGCTTGAGCATCGAGCTACCTGCCGTGAACGCTTTGCTGACGCCTTGTAATTCGACGACTGGTGAATCATTCGAGATGCTTTTATCCTCGTGTATCTCGTCTGAAATCACTGGCTCTCCCCGCTGTTTGGCGCGATTTTTGGCCGGTTCGTCTCAGGGCTGGCCACTCCCGCGTTGTCCTCTCGCGGCGCTTCTACGCAGGCGACGAGATGGCCTGACTCGCTTTCAGTCATCGGAACGTCTCCCTCGCGGCACTCGGGTGTCACGTGAGTGCACCGGTCGGCAAACGGACACCCGTCGTGGCCGCCGATGGCATTCGGCGGTCGGCCTTCGAGCGCGTTGACCCGCTCGTCGGAAGCGACGTTCCGGGTAGAACACGCGAGCAGTGCCCGGGTGTACGGGTGCTCTGGCGTCGTCAGCACGTCCTCGACCGTTCCTGATTCCATTACCTTCCCGCCGTACATGACGACGACGCGGTCGCAGGTCTGTGCGATAACGCCGATATCGTGCGAAATCAGAAGCACGCCCAGATTCCGTTCGTCTCGGAGGGTTCGGAGCCGTCGTAAGATGCCGGCTTGTGTCGTCGTATCCAGTGCTGTCGTGGGTTCGTCGGCGACCAGTAAATCCGGGTCGCTCGCCAGTGCAATCGCGAGTACTGCACGCTGGCGGATACCACCGGAGAACTCGTGCGGAAACCCCGAAGACTGGTGTTCAGGATTCGGAATATCCAACTGGTCCATCAACTCGACAGCGCGCTCGTGCGCATCTCTCCACGAGGCGCGATCACGGAATAACGGTACGCCGAGGAAATCGAGGAGTCGCTGGGACTGACCTGTCTCGTGTATCCGAACCGCTTCGGCAATCTGCTCGCCGACCGGGAACACCGGATTGAGCGTCTCCGCTGGGTCTTGAAAGACCATCGAGACGCGGTCCCCCCTGACTCGACGGAGCGTCGAATCGTCGGCAGCGGTCAGGTCCTCGCCGTCCAGTGTAATCGTCCCGGAAGCGATTCGGCCCGGTTCCTCCAGTCGCAGAATCGACCGGGCGGTGACGGATTTTCCACTTCCGCTTTCGCCGACGATACCGACGATTTCTCCGCGGTCGACTGTGAACGAGACGCCGTCGACCGCGTGGACTATCCCGCGGTCGGTGTCGAACTGTGTGTGCAGATCTTCGATGCGAAGTAGTGGGTCGGTCATAGCTGTTCGAGTTGTGCTGATTGGGTTGGTGAGAGTGCGTCTCTGAGGCTATCGCCGAGGAGGTTGAACCCGAAGACGGTGAGCATGATGAGGACTCCGGGAGCGTTGACGAGCCACCACGCCTCTCGTAAGTAGTTACGCCCCGACGCGAGCATCGTTCCCCACTCGGGCGTCGGCGGTTGTGCGCCCAGACCGAGGAACGAAAGTCCAGCAGTTCCGAGGATAACGCCGCCAATATCGAGCGTCGCGAGCACGACGACTGGTGCAACGACGTTCGGAATCAGGTGACGGGTGACGACATGCATCCGCGACCGACCGAGCAAGCGGGCAGCAGTCACGAACTCGCGTTCTCGAAGTGAGAGTACGCTACTCCGAACTAACCGAGCGTAGGACGCCCAACCGACGACTGCCAATGCGAGCATCACGTTCACGAGACTCGGGCCGAGAACCCCGGCGATAACCAATGCGAGGATGATACCGGGGAATGCGAGTAGCGTATCCACGAGCCGCATCAGTGCTTCGTCGACCCACCCACCGGCGTACCCTGCAACGAGACCGACTGCTGTGCCAACGACAAGTCGAACAGCCGTCACGGCGGCGGCAACGCCGAGTGACAGTCGTGCTCCGTGAAGGAGTCTCGTGAGCACGTCACGGCCGAGTTGGTCGGTTCCGAGCGGATGTTCGACCGATGGGGCTTCCAGTTGATGCTGGAGGTCTTGTTCGACTGGGTCGTAAGGCGACACGAACGGCCCGAACACTGCAAGCATGAGCAACGCGAGGACGACCGCCACCCCGAACTGCGTGAGACGGTCTGATGGAATCGCGTCACGCCACCGACTCCGCCTGCTGGCTTCTTCGCGTGCTGGCACAGTGGTCGACTCCCGACTCGCATCGACTGGTTCCTGACCCACGCTGGACGATTCTCGACTCACGCCGGTTCACTCCTGTGGTCGATTCGGGGGTCGAGCCGTCGATAGGTCAAATCGACTGCAAAGTTCGTCACGACGAAGATAACGCCGACGAGAAGCGTCACTCCCTGAACGATTGGGTAGTCGCGTGCGAAGATTGCATCGACCAGTAACGTTCCGAGCCCCGGTCGCTGGAAGACGACTTCGACGACGACGGCACCGTTGAGGACGTAGCTCAACTGGAGTCCGATGACCGTCACGACGGGGACGAGCGCGTTCCGGAAGGCGTGTTTGTAGACGACGATTCGTTCGAGCAACCCTTTCGACCGGGCCGTTCGGATGTAGGCGGCGTCGAGTGCATCGAGCATCGCTGTTCGGACTAATCGGGTGATAACCGCGGCCATCCCCGACCCGAGCGTGAGCGCCGGGAGAACGAGGTATTCGAACCCACCGGCACCAGCGACGGGGAAGATATCGAGCCAGAGCGAACAGACGATGATGAGCAGGAACCCGAGCCAGAAATTCGGCATCGAAACGCCGAGAAGCGCACCGAACTGTGCGGCGTAGTCAGTTCGACTCCCAGGATTGACCGCGCTCGCAATTCCGGCAGGAACCGCGATTGCGATTGCGACAAGCATCGACGCGACGGCGAGTTCAATCGTGTTCGGCAGTCGCTGGACAATCATCGCGGTCACCGACTGGTCGCTGTAATACGACTGGCCGAAGTCGCCCTGAACTACACCTCCCATCCAGCGAGCGTATTGAACGGGAAACGGGTCGTCGAGACCGTTCGCCGCCCGAAACTGTTCGACCGCTTCTGGCGATGGGGTCTGCCCGCCCATCTGCTGGGTTAGTATCGTCCGTGCCGGGTCTCCGGGCGTGATGAATATCATCCCGTACGTGAGAAGCGAGACTCCGAGGAGGACGACACCCATCGCCAGCAGTCGTCTCAGTAGGTACTGACTATTCATCTCACTCTCCTATCGAACGGTGAATTGAGAAGCTCGTTCTGTTCTCGTTGCTTCGAATCATCTTCGGCCATATCATTGCTCCCGAGAGAGCGACGACCAGCCGACCATCTTGTCGATTGGATGGCCGTCAATTCCGGAGACACTCGATTGGCGTCCGAGGACGTGCTCATTATAGTACAGGGGGATAACCGCCCCAGTGTCAACGACTCGTTTCTGTACCTCTCCGTAGTACTCACGCTTTTTTGCCATCGTTTCGGCTCGGTATCCATCTTCGATGAGACGGTCGATTTCGGGGCCGGGATTGTAGACGCCGGTTCCGTTCCGTTCGTGTAGTTTGCGATTATCGCTTCCCTCCGAGTGGAACATCGCCCGAATGAGGTAATCGCACGCGGCGCTGTTCGACCCGAACCCGACGAGCGTCAAGTTCGCTTCGCCAGCCGTGAACGTGTCGTTGAACGACGCCGGGTCGACCTGCCGTATCTCGCTTTTGACGTTGATATCGGAGAACCAGCCGTTGAGAATCTGTGCGATTGTTCCGTCGTCCGTGTTTTCGCTGTTGACCAGAATCGAGAGTGTCTCCCCGTCGTACTTCGACTTCTCGACGAGTTCTCGTGCCTTCTCTCTGTCCGGGCCGTATGTCGGAAGGTCGTCGTGGACTGCCCACGGAATCACCGAGGAAATCGGCCCTCGGGCCGGTTTACCGATTCCGTTCAGTGCACTCTCGACCAGTTGTTTCTGGTCGACAGCCCAGTTGAGCGCTTTCCGGAGTAGTTCGTCGTCGGTCGGCGATTTGTAGAGATTGACTGCGACGAGCCCCGCGGAGGGGCTTAGTCCTGTTTCGATAGCTGTCTCGGAGGCATCGGAAACGGACGACGCTCTGCTCTTCGGAATCGTCTGTGCGATATCGATTGACCCCTTTTCGAGGGAGAGCAGTCGGGTATTCGGGTCCTTAATCCACTTGAACGTGAGCTTGGAGGGTCGTTCTGCATCGTTCCGGTATCCTTCGTACGGCGTGAGCGTCACTGACTGCTCTTTTTCGACGTGACTTACCTGAAATGGCCCCGTTCCAACAGGTGTGTCGGTCGCATCGGGGTGTTGGATGCCGAAGTAGTTGTGAGAAATTGTTCCCGGAAACGCCGGAAACGGCTCTGTCGTCTGGAACCTGACTGTGTGTTTATCGACTGCTGTTACGCCGTTGGGTTCGACACCGATCCATCCGGGCACCCACGACCATTGCTCGAAGACGCTCTCGAACGAGTGGACGACGGCAGCAGCAGTCAGTGGCTCACCGTTGTGGAAGGTCACGTCCTCTCGGAGTGAGAAGTCCCACGTCGTCTCGTCGACGGCCTCCCAATCCGTCGCCAAAAGCGGTTCAGTCTGCATGTCGTCAGTGACACCCACGAGCGGTTCGAACACGTGGGTGAAATACGGAGTCACGCCGTTGTACACGTCCCACTTCTCCCGTGTTGGGTCACGGGTGACTGCCACGGTGAATGACCCATCTGATTTTGATTGTGAACTACTGCAACCTGCAATCAGGCTGGCGGTGCCTGCTGTGAGTCCGCCAAGAAACTGTCGTCTGGAATATCGTCTACGCCTACGCATTGGTGTTCTCCGCAGAAACTACTGTCACCGCGAAAAAGCTCGAAATACAGCAAAATACCGACTGCAGACTCGGGCCCACCAAGCCGTTCCGAACATGTTCTGTAATCATATCAGGCACACTCTGGTCTGCTTAGAAAACAATTTTGGTTTGGTTATTGAAAGTGCAGTTGTCTGATTCTGGAACATAATTTATCTCCTGAAATAACCACGTCTCGATAATCTGATTCGAATACTCGACCGTGGCCTAAAAATGGGTGGTGGACTGCAGCGTAAGCATGCAAAGTCAGGGAGTGAGCAGTAGTGACTCTTGTCTCTCTTTTCTGCCCCTCCTGCCAAAAACACATTACCAACGGAACACACAGGTTCGGTATGCACCGCCGAACGCTGATTGTATCCGGACTCACCGCGATAGCGACCATCGTAACCGGCTGTCTGGCCGCCCCAACTGATTCACAAGGACCAACGTTTACTATCGACACGGCCGAGTCGCACATGCTTTCGTCTCAGGAACTTATCGCCGTAGTTGGGCTGAAAAAAGATGGTACTGGTGAGGGTGCCCCGACTATCCGATGGGAACTTAACGGCGGGGAGTACACTCAAGCGACTGAACAGCAGTTCGTAATCCCGGAGGATATGTCCGAGACAACAGTGTCTGTCTTTCTTAACTCACCGACCGAAGTCGTACCAGAAAAAATCGAGCGCTCGAGGGTGAAGCTTCTCCGGAGCGGTGCCTCCGACTCTGCCTGGGTAGAGGCACCGCTACAGACGGACGAGTAACTACTGTTTCCTACTCCGTTGTTTCTTTTTTTGCTCTATCTCCTCGTAGATTCGGTCCGGGATACTTGGGTTCTTCACCGGCTCGACCTCTATGAACTTCTTCGGATCGGCAACGTACACCATCTCGTCGGCTGCCGATTTGGAACGTCGGGACCCCGGTGGTCTGGCCGCAGCCACTTCCGTAGCGGGCACTCGGTAGATTCCCTCCTCTTCGAGCGTAGATATCGACTGCGTTGACGGGTCATCCGGCGCAGTGAATGTGACGTAGTACTTGGTCCGGACGGGGAACTCTGGGAAGGCAACGGCGATGTTATCGATCGTGAATGATTCGTACGAGTTCGAAGTCATCTCGTCGCGTGCCAGTAGGTACGTCGACGAATCGGCGTACAACGGCCCACTTAGCCCGTCGTAATCCCATTTTCTCTTGAGCGAACTGTCGTCTTCGTGCTGGCTCGCAATCCAGTTCACCATGTCGCTGAGGAAGTACGTGGCACCGAGTGCAAGACTCCCCATTGCGGGGTTGAGTGCCGTGAGAGCGAGCGTCACTCCGTCCCGAGCGAGCGCAAACTCGGTGTAATCGAACTCCGGTTGGGTATCGGCAGGGGTCGACCCGACCCAGTCGGAATCGTTCCGACTGTATAAATCCTGATTTATGTCGTTGAAGTTAATTTCCTGCCACCACATTTCTTTCGCCTTGTCGTCCTCTTTGACGTCACCGTTACTGTCCACAAATCGACAGGCAGTGGACCCACAAACGGTGAAGTCGAATTCCCAACCCCCGCTTCCATTTCCAAGACTCTCACGGTACACGGGCGGATACATCGTCAGGTCAGTTCCGAGACCGACTCTGAAGTCACCCTCGCCGTACATCTCGGCTCCGGTGTATTTATCATCTATCTGAACACTCTTCGGGTCTCCGTTCGGTCCGGGAGGTGCGATATCAGCGGTCGTAACCGATGAGCCGGTCGCCGCTTGAGTTCGTCCGACTGCCCCGAAACTAAGCGCTCCGAGACTGAAACCGCCGATTTTCTTTAACGTGCCTCGCCGACTTGTCCTTCTCCCATCTCTGTCTTTCGACATACACTTCCCGAATGTGACTCGTGATACATAATTCTTATTGCATACTTAAATTCAGAGCAAATATTTATATTTTTCCGAAAAAATTATCACTTTTATATTATAATAAAATACATATAGGTCGGTTGTCTTTCTGTCCGAAGCTCTCGACCACCGCGTCTTTCCTCTCGTTTGCTGTCGGATGAGCGAACTACCAGTATACTCAGAACGCAACGTACGCGGTCGCGAGCAGAAACATACCACCAGCACGGCAAACAGTCCAGTCTGGGTCCATGTAGGCGCACCCCACTGGACGGGAAACCGTTGAAAATGATGAGACAGAGGGCAGATGCAGTCACCGAAAGCGTAAATTGAAGCTTCTTTTGCGGGTCTTCCTTTGGTTTCTGTAGCCATGCCCTGATAATTACAAAGGAAGTTATACCGATGAGATGGTTGGAACCCATCTCTACGTGGTCTATACTCGTCCACCATGCCGACTTGCATACGTCCCCTGCAGTACCTGTCTACCGAAGAATATGATAACAAATATACCGTTCCCACCACCCTGTCTGTGTATGAGCTCTCCACTTTCGAACCCGTTCGTCCACTACGGAATCGGTCTGAGCAGTACTGCGATTCTCGTCTTTATAGCCTTCACGTTTGTCGATGGCATCACTCGGTGGCTCATGCTGGGAATCGCGGTTCTCGAACTCACTGTCGCCCCCCAAATTCTGAAGCGGGTTGGACAAGCGGCGTAACTCAGCGGCGTCGTAAATTATCGCTGAAGCGACTCGTCAGTGGGTTGCTTTGGCTCTGTTAATTACTCCTCATCTGCGGAATTCCTTCGGGGTGCAACCCGACGAATCGTATCAGAGACCGGACCGCAACGCCGAGCAGCCACCCGCAAATCGCAATCGGTGTTCCCACGCCCAGCGCGATGAGAGTCGCAACACCCAGGGCGTTCGGTAGCGAGACAATCGTCGTCCCCCAGTGATACGTGACTTCGGTCCCATATCGAGTGACTGCCGCCCCGAAAATCGGCGCACTGACCAATACTGCCGTCGGAATGAGTCCGTTGTTGACCGCGGCACTGACCGTGCCAACAGCGAGAAGGAACCCGAAGCCGAGGAAGACGAGTGCCGTCGGGTTCGTCCCGTTCCACGTCCCGAGAGCCCACTCTTCGAGCGCGTAGTAGCCGAACGTCGAGCCGACCCACCAAGCTGTCACGAGGGCAATAATCGGAGCCAACAGCACGGCACCCAACGAGATATCCACCCGGCGGCCGAAGAGCGCTCGACGGAGTGGACCGGTAACGATGTCTCTGACGGGACCGTTGAGTAGTTCCCTCGTTCGACGCAGACTGAACGTGGTCGCTGTACGGGTGAATCGCCAGACACGCTTCAGGAGGTTGTACAACCAAGCTATCGTCAGCACCCCGACTCGCTTGATGAACGCGAGCGCTGCCACGAGATACGTGAGCCCGGTGCCAGCAACGGACTGAACGGTGGACGTATTAGTGGGCATACAATTCGATTAACACGTCTCTCGTAATACTATTACGCTCGATTTCGCTCCATGACCTGTCCAACTCCCACTTCTCATTGTTCTACTTAGTCTCTCATTGCACCAATAAGCAATCGCACATTTGTACTAAATTGGGTGATGAGTGCTTTCGGAAAGCGCCTTCGTGCACCTGTAAGTGCATCGTTGAGTGCCTCCGACGCATCTTCGAACACGCCCTCCCCATGGCCGAGTAAGATGCGCTGCGGTTCCAGCCCACCAAGTATATCCCATGGTGGGAACAGTCGGTGCGAAAGCACCACGCCAAGCCGCTCGTCGCCGACAGTATAGCCCGGTCCTGAGCCGAGTAAGTCCGGAATAATAAGCGTGCCATCCGCCTCACGGTATGCAATCGCCTCTTGCCACATCGAAAGCGGTTCGACTCGATGGACTCGGAATCCGGACTCACCGAACGTCGCCTCGTAGCGCTTGATGGGCGCATCGACCCGCTCGTCGACACGGTCCATCCACTGTGGGACGTGAACGGCCACACCGTGACGATCTGCTATCGTTCCCGCATCTCTCGCATGGTAACTGCATAGCACTGCGACACCGGCGACCGCGCCGAGGCTCTCTAGCAATTCGTCAACTCCCGGTCCGTCCACCGGGTCGATAATCCATACGCCGTCGTCAGCTTTGATTGCGTGGCTCGCTCGCTCCCCTTCTTCGTGTGGATGTGCTAGCCAACTCACACCCTCGTTCCACTGGTTAACCACTCGAATATCCGTTGCGGAGGATCGGTTGTAGACGGGCATGTGTGACTGGATTTATGCGTACTACTCGGTAGTTCCCTTTCAGAACTGTGGGTCGAAGAATAAAATAGCGTATACACGGGGGCTCAGTAGTGACCCAACACCCCTCGCTGTCGAGCTTTCGTCTGGAAATACGAGAACGCAAGGTAGCCGACGGCAAGGTACGCCCCCGCGACGACACAGAGGGTCACCAGCGACGAGACTGGAAGCGCCGTAATTGACGTCCCGTGTTCCATGACTCGGGTGATGAGATTGCTCCCGAGGGTGAGCGGGAGATATTTCACCAACGGATTGACCTCCGGAGAGAGGGCAATAAGCGCTAACAGGGCGAACTGCATGATGTTGAAGATGCTACTGACTCGTTTGTACAGGAGCGCGAGTCCACCCATGAAAAAGCCGATACCGAGCACCGGGAGCACGCTGAGAACCGCGAGCGGAACGACGCTCACGAGGTCGACGGAAATCTGCGCGCCGCTGGTCAGAAGCATGAGGACGAGCACCACGAACCCGAACACGAAGCTAATGAACATGTTGACGAGCGATTTAATCACCATGACCGAACCCAGTCCGACGGGCGACATACTGAGCAACTCCAGCGTTCCCCACTGTGCTTCCCGACTCAAGTCGGACGCGACGGAGGAGTACGAGCCAACTGCAATCGTCCAGATGAAGAACCCGACTACGATTCCGGTGAGCGAATCGTTGATGAGGTTGGGAGCGACCGCTCGTCCGCCGAACACCATCACGGCGAAAAACATGTAGATGGTGAGGATTCTCCCGAGGGTGTTCACGTGGTAGCGTTTCATCACGGTGAGCGATTTCACGAGTGATGCGCGCGCGAATAGCACGGCCGTTCGAACGTCACCCATTGGTCATGCCCTCCATCGCCGCTCTGTCGTTTCGATTCTGTGTCACTTGCAGGTACGCTTCTTCGAGGTCCGATTCTACGTGATCGACTTTCGCCGGAATTACCCCTCGTTCTCGTAGCGTATCCATCAACTCGAACAACTCTCTCCCGTGCTCCAGTCTGACTGTTAGTACCATCTTTGAACCCTGTTCAGTGAATTCAGCGGTGTCAAACCGCCGTTGGATGGCCGTTCTATCCTTCTGTGCGACGGCCGCTTCGATCTCGATTTGGTAGGTTTGTGCCTGAAACAGGTCCGTGAACGACTGCGTCTCTTTGTCTGCAGCGATGCTCCCGTTCGTCATCACGATCACACGGTCGCAGAGCTCCTGTACCGTGTCCATCTCGTGGCTACTGATGATAATGGTCCGTCCATCTTCCTCGGCGAGCGTAGAGAGGTGGCTTCGGAGCGCCCGAGTCGCTTCGACATCGAGCCCGAGCGTCGGCTCGTCCAGAAATAGAATCGGAGTTTCTTGTGCGAGAACACATGCGAGTGCGGCCTTCTGCTTCATCCCGCGCGATAGCTCTCGAACGGGCACGTTCGCTTTCTCGTCGAGGTCGAGATCTTCGAGGATTCGACGCCGTTTTTCGGCGTTCGTTCGCGGATTGATACCGCGGTGACTCATAAAAAACGACATATTCTCTTCGACCGTCAGTCGCCAATATGCGTTTCTGGACCCCTCCAGCATCGCACTGACGTAGTTGTAGACCTGCCGTCGGTTTTCGTAGACATCCACCCCGTTGATCAGCACCTGTCCGGCGTTCGGTTCGACAAGCCCAAGGAGCGACTTTATCGTCGTCGTCTTTCCCGCGCCGTTCGGACCGAGGATACCAACAATCGAACCTCGTTCGATGTTAAACGAGACGTCGTCGACTGCAGTCACTGTCTGGTCGCCGGACGAATACTCTTTTCTGAGCCCTTCGACCGAGATAAGCGGAGATTGTCTAGAATGTGTCGTGCTCTCTATCTCCATGATACTATTCTTGACCTACCATGTGGCAACAATTATTAAAAAGTTATCATTATGTTCGGTGTTGTTCTCCGAGAGTCACAGTTAGCGGGGCCTTCTGTAGACCCGCTTCGAGTCCAATCGTACCGAGAGCTATCATCTCAACTCCGGTACGAGAGAAAGGATGGGAGGCGACAAAATCAACAGGGCGACGAATTCGGCAGACTGTTCACCATCGTGTTCCGACTCGTTGGAGACGTATCCAGCGCCGCGCCGAGGAGTTTGCTCCGGTGGCTCCGGTAACTTCGGTAGTTCCGTCTCAGTCTTGTTCTGGGCCGCTTTCGGACTGGCCGTGTTAGGCGTGCTTCGGCGCGTGCTCGGCACGACTAAGTGAGAGAACGAGAGCGAACTACGGTACATAACAGTCGAAAGCAACAAACAACGCCGCCATTGGAAATCTAGTTGGACCAATGGCAGTTACAGCCGTATCGTTGTCTGCTGGGAGAGTACTTTTCGAACTCGAATACCGCTCTATAACCGATTCAATACCAGCAGAACGCTCCGACGAGGCTGTAATCGAGCCGTATGAGTAGTATTCTTATACCTATCCGAATTGACTTATTGATAGAACCTATTCACCTATGAATCGGTCCCACGTCGTTGCCCTCCTCATTACCGTGTTCGCTCTCGCGGTCCTCGGCGTCGCTGCAGGTACACTCGAATCTGCACACCCAGCCAACCCGAATCAAGCGGGGTCCGCGGACACCCCGGTAACGTTCCACGAGCAAGAAGGAAAAGCCAAACAAACAGACAGCCCTGGTGGACAACCAATCATTAATCTCGTGTTTCCCGAGACGGATGTGACAAATGGCCTCGACAGCAGTGCTCAACCTGGCAGTGCCCTCTCTCGACTTGGTGTCGGTGTCGCCCTTCTCGTTGTCGGCGCGATACTCGTTTTGTGGCGACTTACGAGCGATGATTCCCACACTGATGTCGTTGCCGACGACGAGTTGGTGACGCCCGTCGACGAACCGGAGCCATACACGCCAGTCGCAGACGCCCGAGATGTACCGCCCACAAACGATGTCTATCGCGCGTGGCAGGCGATGGTCTCGTCACTCGGTTCAGCGGACAAACCGCACGAGACGCCGACGAAACTGGCACAGACTGCAATACAGGCTGGCTTCCCTGCGTCCGACGTACACTCGATTACTGAGGTGTTCTGTGCAGTGCGATACGGTGGGACGTCCCCAACTAATGAGCGCGAACAGCGTGCTCGTGATGCATTTGCGTCGATTCGGCAGGCTGACGGATATTCGACTGGGTCCGGTTCTTCTACCGACTCGGCTGAGTCGGATATGTCTGCTGTCTCATCTCAGTCTGACACTTCTCCTCTCTCACCGGACCCATGAGCCGGACTCATCGTTCGATTCTCGTCTTCGGCCTGTTGTCGAGCTTCGTTGGCATTCTTCTCATCGTCTCGCCGACACTCGGTGGTGCTGTCACCCTCTCTGGCGTCGTTCGAACGGCCCCTATCGCTCTTACCGGCGTTCTCGCAGTCGTTCTCGCGGCAGTCTACCTCTTCGGTGAGATTCGCTCGATGTCGGTATCCGAGGACGGACAACAGACGGAATCAAGTGAACTTCCTTCGCCAGAAAACCGTCCTCGATACGAACACCCCGGAACGGCGTTTGCGCGACGGTTGGAAGCAATTGAGTGGACCGACCGACGTGCGGAAGACCCGGAAGCGCGTCTCGCACTCCGTGCCGAACTACGACAGATGGCGATTACAGTCCTCTCGCGAACGGAACGGTGGACGCGGACGGACATCGAGACACGGTTGGATGAGGGACGTTGGACTGAGAACCCACACGCGGCGGCGTTCTTCGCCGACGATGTCGTTCCGTCGCTCTCACTCCGGCAGCGACTGCGCTCACTCCGAAGTACCGAACCGCCGTTTACTCGGCGGGCGCGACACGCCGTTGCCGAACTCGCGACCAGATTCGACGAGGGCGACGTGACACCGGCGCTGTCCGACGCAGCGCGAACGTCGCTCAATGACCCTCCGACCGTAACGACGCGGCGGTACTGGCCATCCGATACGACGGAGGACTCCCGAGAATCCACAACGGACCGAACACGTGGTGTGACCGCAGCAGCGCTTGCGGCCGGTGGGCTCGGTATCGTCACATTGCATCCGGCGCTTCTGCTCCTTGCGCTCTTCGGTATCACCGTCTCCGGGTACACTCGTATCGTCCCTTCACCGACGGAAACGGTCTCTATCACGAGAACTGTCAGCGACGCCGAACCCAACCCAGAGAAACCTGTCGAGGTAACCGTCTCGATTCAGAACACGAGCGACGCCACGATTGCAGACCTCCGGCTCATTGATGGTGTGCCTGCCGGACTCACCGTCACAGAGGGTTCGCCACGATTCACCACCGCGCTTCGACCGGGAAAGGAGGCGACGTTTACGTACACCGTCGAAGCCGTCCATGGTGTCCACGCGTTCGACCCTGCGCTACTCATCACGCGCGACGTGTCCGGCGTCCGTAAGCGGGAAACGCTCCATCGGAGTTCGCCCACAACAATCACTTGCCATCCGTCGGAGTGTTCCATGCCCGAGGTGGGACTTCGACAGCAGACGACGGTTCATCCGGGTCAGTCGCGGTCGGCAATCAAAGGCTCCGGTGTCGAGTTCCACTCGGTTCGGGAGTACCGGCCTGGCGACCCGCTGTCTCGAATCGACTGGAAGCGCAAGGCGAAGACGGGCGAGTTCACAACAATCGACTTTCGGGAGCCTCACCTAGAGAACGTCTTACTCGTAATTGACGCCCGGGCTGAAGCCTACCTCGAACCGGCGGGTGAGTGTGACGAACCAATCGTCCAACGAAGTGTGACCGCCGGACACGCGCTTGCGTCTCAACTACTGTCGGACAGTATCCCAGTCGGTATCGCGGCGCTCTCACCGCGGTCGTGTTGGTTGCTGCCGAGCGCTGGCGACGTACATCGCCGCCGAATTCGAGAGACACTGTCCGGCGATGATGCATTCGCATGGAACGCTCCAGAAGGCGAATTCGACGCAACCGAAGCAGTCCGCGAGCTATATCAGCGCGTTCGACCGGACACACAGATTATCTTCATCTCGCCACTCTGCGACGACGAGGCGACGGCCGTCGTACGACGACTCGACGCCTACGGCTATGCGGTCTCGGTAATCAGTCCGGACCCGACGGCACCGGAATCGGCGACTTCTACGCTCGACTGTGGCACTGCATACGCATCACTCACTCGGCGACTCCGACTCAGTGACCTTCGTGGAGTTGATATTCCCGTCGTCGATTGGAATCCGTCTGAGCCGTTTGCGGAGGTGATGCATCGTGAATCGTAACGCTCGGCGATTGCCAGGTGAGATGCCACCACTCCTGAGTAGTGGCATTGCGCTGCTAGCGGCTATCGCGACACTCGTCATCACTGCTGTGTCCACCTACACGCTCGCGGCAAGCGCGCTTGGCGTCTTCTTCCTCCTAGTTGGTCTCGTCCGCGGGTCCACCGAAATATACACGCTTGGAACCGTTCTACTCGTAGTTGCGATTATTCTCGCGGGGATGCTCGGGATGGCCCCACTGTTCCTTCTCACTGCTGCATTCTTCGCGCTCATCGCGTGGGATGTCGGGCAAAACGGATTCAGTATCGCCGACGAGGTCGGAAGCGGGGTGTCGACCCTTCGAATCGAGATGGTGCACGCAGTCAGCAGTAGTGTCGTGTTCGCGGCCGGTTCGAGCGTTGGCTATGCGGTGTTTCTCACCATGACGGGCCGACAGCCGGTCCTTGCGCTTGTTGCGCTTCTCGTCGGTGTCGTTGCATTGCTGCTCGCACTTCAGAGATGAGTTGAGTCATCTTCTCTTTCACCTTCTCCCCTACGTGTACGTCAGGCGTTCCCGAGTGAGACCTTCGGGACGCTGAGCGTGTCGAGAATGTCCGAAATCACGTCAGACTTACTGGTCTCTTCAATCGAGGCGTCGGGAGTGAGAACCAGTCGGTGAGCGAGTACCGGGCGGGCGACTGCTTTCACGTCGGCGGGCTTGACGAACTCTCGGCCTTCGAATACGGCGCGACTGCGGGCAGTTTCGAGGAGTCGTTGTGTCCCGCGCGGTGAGACGCCTACTCGGACTTGCGGGTCGTTTCGCGTCGCCTGTGCGATACTGGTTATATAAGAGATGAGGTCGTCGTGAACGCGGACGGACTCCGGGACGGATTGTAGGTCACGAACTTCCTCAGGTGAGAGGACAGTTGTCACAGTCGGTTCCGACGTGTCTCTGTTTGTCCGGCGGCGGAGAAGTCGGTTTTCGGCTTCGGTCTCGGGGTAGCCGATTGTCGTTTTGATGGTAAATCGGTCGATTTGCGCCTCTGGGAGCGGGAAGACACCCTCGCTCTCGACAGGATTTTGGGTTGCGATGACGAAAAACGGGTCCGGGAGCGGGTAGGTGTCGCCGTCGACGGTCACTTGCCCTTCGGCCATCGCTTCGAGGAGCGCGGCCTGCGTCTTCGGCGGGGCACGGTTTATCTCGTCGGCGAGGACGACGTTCGCGAAGATTGGGCCACGGGTAAACTCGAAGCGTTCTGCTGCTTCGTTGTAGATGTGGGTTCCAACGATGTCCGACGGGAGGAGGTCGGGCGTGAACTGCACTCGACTGAATTCGAGGCCGAGTGCTGTGGCGAAGCTCTTTGCTGTGAGCGTCTTTCCCGTCCCGGGAACGTCTTCGAGGAGGATGTGCCCGTCAGAGACGACGCCGACGAGTACGGTTTCGAGGAAGTCTTGGTCAGCGACGACTGCGGTTTCGACTGATTTCAGAACGGACTCACAGTACTCCGTTGCGGAAGCGGGGTCCATGAATTCCCGTACGAATTGGAATCGTATAGAAACGTTGGATGGTAATCAGTTTAAGGTAAAACGATAGGATGTGAGTACCGCCTAGTCGAACTCTTTGGATAGGGTGGCACTACAGCAGTGTCTCAGGACCGGAGCACCGATTACGATTTACAACTCGTGGGTCTCTGTCTCGCCGTGTGCGGTGATTCGAACCTCGTCGACGGTGAAATTCGCGTCGTCAAGTCCGTGAACCGTTCCATCGGGTTCCGGTGTGAGGTCGAATTTCGTTCGGGATGGGACGTAGACGAGATACGCCGTCCCGTTGTAGTGCATCGTCGATGTCTCGGTGAAGGTCACGTATCCGCCGTCGACAATAATCTCATCACCCTTCGGGAATATTTCGCCATCGAGTGGTGTGATTGCGATAACGCGCGACTGGGAGTCATTCACTGTAACTATCTCTGTAGAAACGTCGTACCGAGGCCCGGAGTCGGGCGTGAGAGCACTACAGCCGGAAAGCAGGACGAGTACGGCTAGCACTACAGGGAGTCCTCGCGAGTCCATCATCGATTCGTGTCCGCGCTTACAAAAATAGCTTTTTGCTGGTTTCACACCCCATCGAAAAGCCTTCGTCTTAGTCTTCGACCCACTCCCACGGCCGGTCCGCTGGTTCGCTGCTGAACGTGTTCTCGCGTTGCGGCAGTGCCGCCGCGATTGTTTCGAGGTCGGAACCGGTGGGGAAGCCGGTTGCCGTCGACAGCCGACTCGTGAGTGTTACGTCGGTGCTTCCGTCGCCGTCGACGTCGAAGCCGTGGGACTGCTGGGAACCGAGGTCGCTCAGTTCCGACGTGCCGATTCCGGGGACTGCTCCACCCGGCCACTCGACTGCCTGTTCGGCTTCATCGCGTAACGTAGTCCCCGCACCGCCGGTCGTCGCATTGGGATTCGTGACGCTCTGGACGCCCGCGGGAGACGTTGGGAGTTGTGATATCTGCCCCGCGCCGACGTTGTACTCGTCGCCGGGATTGACTGCCTCGATGTTCGCCGTTACCGTTGTTGAGCCAGCCGCTGGTGCGGCCTGCGCGGTCGTTTCGAAGTCGAACTGATTGCCGTCGGAATCCGGGGCAGTTCGAACGGTCGTCCCTGCGGGGACGGTGACGCTGTCGTTGTTCACTGTGAACTCGACGCTTCCGGTCGCCGTGGCATACGGGGGCACGTCGAGCATCGCCTCGATACGGTCGGTTTCGTTCGACTCGCCTGCGGCCGCTCGGAGCATATCGAGACCGGTTCCCGGTCGATAGATGTGCAACCGCAACGCCATCGCCACGCCGAACTCCGACTCCGGGAGACCTTCTACGTCGTCGAGGTCCGCGGCTCGACGAACTGCGAACTCGTAGATGCGCCGGCGCATGGTCTCGTCACCTCTGATGGACGCGACCACTCGGTACATCCAATGCCACGTTCGGAACCACTGGGCGTACGCACGGCGGTCTTTCTTGGAGACGGTCGTGTCGTTTTTGCCCGTCCGTCCTCGGATTGCCAGGTCTCCGTCAATCTGGTCACTACCCGGGGTCTTCCGGTGGAGCAAGTACGCGGCCCCGATGTGTTTGCCGCTGTTCCGCCACGTGTACTCCGAAACGTTGCTCCCATCCTTCGGTTTCCCGTAGAGACGCGAGGGCCAGACTCCGCGCGAGCCGTAGTATCGCATGTACAGGTCCTCGTCTTGGTCGTGCAGGTACGAGAGGAACCCCGGCCACTCACCAACCTTCTCGGCGTTGGTGCCGAGACCGAACACGTAGTGACAAAGTGGTTGGGAGAGTACCTGGTTGTCGTAGCAGTTCACGACATCGAAGTAGCCGGTTGACTCCTGGTACGTCGCGGCGGCGACGGCCTTGAACGCCGCGAGTTCGTCGCTTCCGAGGTCGGATATCTCCTCCGCTGTCGAATGGAAATTCGATGGTACGACGGGGACCTGCCCGTGGTTTGACCCGCTCATATGCGGCCCTGTAGGGCTCCCGCTTCGGACCCCTTGGTCGCCGAGCGTGTGGAGACGAAGCCCAGCAGAGACTTCTTCGTCCGGCGTGACGTCGGCGTGCTCCGAGAGGTCCCGAACGAACACTCGTGGGGTTACCGACTCGACTTGCGTGGCACGCCAGACGTTGTCCAGCGCCTCGTCGGTTCCGTCGTTGTCGTAGTCCGCGGTGGCAATATTGGGATAGCTTCCCGTCCCTGCACCCGTCCCCGAATCGCGTGCCTCGACCACTATCGGGTACCGCGCCCGACGGAACCGCCACCTTCGGAGTCGGTCACCCGTAAGCGAGTCGAGGACCCCGGTCACCACTCGCTTTGCGGGTTCCATATTGAAACTTCCATCCGACTCAGTCGAGGTTACTCTGGTCGGGTTGGGAATCGCTTCGAGATTCTCGCCGTACACGTCCTCGTTCTTGAATACGTGGACCGCTGCCTGCGGATACGACAGCGCAATCTGGAACTCGCGGAGTGCCCATTCGGTGAACAGGGCTGCTGAATCGTCCACATCCCCTTTTGATGGGTCGCCCATCTCGCCGCTCCCACTCTCGCCGGGGGCCGGCGCTAATTCGATTCCCAGCAGCCGAAGGTCGTCTTGGAGCAGACGAACGTATCCCGGCTCATCACTCGACGGCAGTTCGTCGGGATTCGTCCGCTGTGAACCTTCGTACGTCGCAGTTCCGCTTCCGGCGTCGTTGTCGCCAGCCCGCAGATGCCAGCCACCATACGGTGGGCCCAGAGGAATCTCGTCTTCGACTTGGTCCAGAGTGCCGTCCTGTGCGGTAGGGTCGTTGGGGTTGGTGCCGACGATACCGACGAGTACGTCGAACGGCGTCGTCTGTTCGAGCACGTCGAGCAGGCCCGACTGGTCCACAGTCACATCGAATTCAGCACGGTATGCTTCGACGAGGTCGGTCGTAGAGCCGCCACCGGTCTGGATTCCGAGCAGGTCACGGAGCGGATTTTGGGGTGAGGAGTTCATGATGTCCCCTTCGAGCAGTGCGCGTTCGTACAGTGCACGTTCGACTGCATCGTCGTAGGAGTCTACTGGTTCGTTCTCCTCGATACCTAACTCCGTGAGAACGCTTCGAGCGACTGCGATACCGAGCCACCGTGTCGCGCGTTCTATTTGTGTCTCGGCATCTGTGAGGCCTGTTAGATGGTTCCGGACGGTTGCTGCGGTCGCGTTGCTCCCAACCGGTGCAAGCCCGTCTGCAACCGCAACGTTGCCAGTGGGTGACCCATCCGAGAGCACCTGACTGTACTCGTTTACGGTGACGTTGCTGCCGGTGCCTTCCAGGGTAACCGTAATCAGGTGGTCGGACGCACACCCGGGGAGTCCGCTCGACACCGGAACGCCGGTGACGAGGCCATTTCGGGTCCCCGAGGCGTTCTTGTCGAATTGGACGGGAAGCGAGTCACCGAGGTCACCCCACACTAACCGGACGTTGGCCGGTCGGAGTACGTGGGCCGCGACGCGCTGTATCTTTTCGAGCACTGCCTCTCGTTTGTCGTCGGTGTTCCCGCTTCCGGAGAGGCGACTGGTCAGCGCATCCACCCGGTCACGGAACGTCTGGTCAGTGGTGACGTGGACGAACTGCGGGACCGAAAGGAGGTGCCAGCCGAGTTCCTCGCCGCGCTGTCGGTTTCGCCCGCTGCCCGTGACCTCGAACAGTTGGACGTAGAACTCACCCGGTTGACCGGCGTACACGTAGATTCCGCCGTTATTTCCGGCGGCACCGCCACTGCATCCGTCACCGCCGCTTCCGGTCCCTGTGGTTGGAACTGAACACGACACCTCTGGCGCTGATATCCCGGAACTAATCGACCACTCGACCCGACTCGCGCCGTTAAGCTCGTTCTGGTCGGGCCAGAGCACGATTCTTCCGGAGTTGTCCCCGAGCGTCCCGAGGTCGGCCGTCCGTTCGCCGTGATGGAAGGACCGAACCTGCGCAGGGATGTTTCCGAGTGCCTTCTTGTCTGCCGATGGTAATTCGAGCGAGACGAGTCGTCGTTCGACGCTTTCAAACATCATTAGTTTCCTCCTTGTGTGGTCGTGTCGCTGGTGGCTGTCCGTCCGCGGCGGTCCTCAACGGTGGCTGTGTACGTGTATGCCCACGACGATTCCGACGACGGCACTTCGTCGACTATCTCGACGACTCGCCCGCCCGGACTGGTCGAAACCGTCGTGCAGTCCTCTACGGGTGTCTGTTCGAGCGTCGTCCAGTCGTCGGTTCCAGCGCGCGAACGCCGGAGTCTGAGGTCAAGGTCGTAGCCTTCGACATCGATTTCGACCCGCCGCTTTCGGTCGTCGCCCTGTACCGCCTCGACCGATTTGACGGTGGGTTTCGGTGGTGGTGTCGACGAACTCGCGCGAACCCACACCGGCTCGGTCGGCGACGACCGCTCGCCGGATGCTGACTCGGCTACGGTGCGGTAGGCGTACCATCGGTCCGCGTACGGCACGTCGTCGGTCACGGTCGTCGGCTGATTCGTCTGGAGCGGGACGTCAGCAGCACTTCCCGACGTGTTCGGGAACGCGAGTGGTCGCATCCGTCGGAGGTCTTTTGCGGCTTCCGGGTCCGGGGTTCGGAAGAGCCGCACGTTTTTCGCCGTCCCCGACGCGTCGGGTTCGAGTCGCAGTCGGACGCTGTCCGTGTCCGGGCGTGCCGATAATCGAGGTGTCGAGGGAACCCGCGGGGTTCGCGGTGCGATGACCGCGAACCCATCCGGTCCGGGCCATTGTGATTTGGTTCCCGTTGGACCGGTGTGTCGCACTGTGACAACGGTCCAGCCCCGGTCGTCCCCGCCGAGGGAGACGGTGTGTTCGGTCGTGTTGTGGTCGTATGGCTCCTGATGGTCCGGTGAGAACACCTGCTGGTTGTTCGCGGCGAGGTTCCGAAGTTGCTCGGCACGCTTGCCGGGTGTCTTGGCGGCGAAGTCGTCGTGAGCCACGTCGGCGGTGCTCAGTAACCGAGCCTGAGACGCTCGGAGCACCTTGGTCTGACTCCCGGACGGTTGACTCGACCAGTCACACGTCCAGTGACAGTTCCCGTGTGCGTCCGGCCACGTGGTCTGTTGCGGTCCCGGCGGCATCGACGGACTTGCCGGTTCCCGCGGTGCGGTTCGGCTCGCAACCGCGCGCCGCGCCACGTCTCCCGCGTTTGGCGCGTCCGGCGTCGGCGGATTTCCGTGAGTATCGACCGCGACCGCCGTCACCGACAGTTCGGCCGTATCGCCATCGTACGGGACGGTCACGTCGGGAATCGTGACCTGAACCCGAGCATCGACTGTCGGGTCTTGAGTGGCGTGTGCCGGCTCGACTTGCGCGGTGATGCCCGCCCGATTCGACGTCACCGACAGCGAGGGCCACGCGACCTGTATCCGCTCTCGCGTTCCCGGCGCAATCTCGGCGCGGTCCCAATTATCGAATCCGCGGCTGCCATCGGCGGTCGTCGGCTCGACCTTTCCTTGCTCGCAGAGGAGTTCGAAACTTGCGGTATCCGGTGCGAGTTCGCGTTGGCCCGCGGTCCAGTCGAATTCGAGTTCGAGGTCCCACGTGGTGGTGTCTGGGTCGCCCACGAGGTCCGCGATGAGTCCCGTCGGTGCGGGCGGTGCCACCTCGTCAGTAATCTCGACGGTAATCTCCGCGAAATCACTGAATCGACCCCACACGTCCATACCCGAGACGCGGTAGGTCGCGGTTCCGAGCCCCGGTGGGTCGTGGTCGGTCACGCTCGCCTTCCCGGACGAGGCGTTCATGTGTGGCAACGTCACTCCGGTGTCGGGGTCGTTGTGGTGGATTGCTTCGTCCGTTCCCTGGAACTTCCGCCGGACGGCGTAGGCGATGTGTCCGCCCGACGTGAACAGGTTCCCGCCGTCGGCGTCCCATTCGAGTTTGACGCTCGCGGGGACCGATTCACCCGGTGTCGGAGTGAGTTCGGCAGAGAGACCCGTGGGTGACGAAACCGGCGAGGACGGAGTCGCTTCGATATCGGTCGCAACGGAGACTACCGTGACCTTCGCGTCGGCCATCGCCTCCAGCGCAGTCGTCGGTTTCTGGTCCGTTCGACTCCAAATCGGAAGCCGGACCCCGTTCGAGTCGGGTTCGGTGTCTCGGTAGTTCTTGAGGAGGCGGACGCCAGTCAGCGGCGCGAGCATCGCGTACCACCACAGGAGCGGCCAGTCGGCCTCCAACTTGTAGTCGAACCGGGCGTCGAGACGGTCAGTCTCGGCCGTGGCTAGTCCAAGTGCGGTCGCTTGCTGTGGGTCAACTGCGGCCGTCAGCACTGAGTCGAGCAACCCGAGTTCGACTTCGCTCCCCTGTAGCTTGTTGGTCGTCGTCGCGTCGGGCGAAAGCGTTTGTTTTCGCGTGACCGAGTCCTGCCGGACCGCATCGGTCATCTCTCTTTCCAGAATCGTATCGAGCGCTTTTTCGAGCCGTCTGTGACCGTCTCCGAGATAGCGTTTCCGTTGGTCGGTTCTAACGGCGTTCGGGTCGGGTGCTGGCGGCCACGACGGTTCGTCCCACGGCGGAAGCGCCTTCGGCGGCGTGTCGCGGAGTCGGTCACGGGCAATGGACCGTCCCGGCTTCGAGGCCCGCGGATAGAACACCCCGTCGCCTCGGATGGGGAGCCTAAACGTATCAACTTTCTCCCACCCCTCGGTCTCGGCGTACTCCCCAACTGGAAGCCAGTACACGCCGTACAGCATCGCGCCCGTTCCGGTGATTTTGAGTTCGTCGATAACGCTCCCGTGGAGCACTAGCGAACCGGTCACCCACGGATTTTGAATCGGCGTTGGACGGACGCTGATACCGCCACCCGTGCCGCCGAAACCGGTGTTGCTGGACCACAGCGGACCGATGTCGAGCGCGCCAGCGCCGATTCCGCCGGTGCCGCCGCTATCGAAGCCGCTGATTCCCCCGCCGACACCGCTGCTACCGCCACTTCCGTCGCCGCCACCGCTTCCGCCGCCGCTCTCACCGTCACCGCTTCCGACGCCTTCGGTACTGCCGTCACTCCCGTTTTGCTCTCCGACGAGCGTGGACCCCTCGGCGTTTGGTTCGAGCACTTGCACGTCCTGCACCTCCATGATATTCTCAAGCTCGGTTTCGGGGATTGGTAACGGCTCGAAGGGTATTTCGAGGTCGATGCCAACGCCACCGCGGTCCTGCACCCGCGTTTCGGTTCCCTCCTCGCCGACCGCGACCGCCCCTATCGACCCGGTCATCCGCCGTCGAGCGAATTTGATGCTGACCCAGCACGCCGATAGTTCGGCCGCATCGACCGCGTCGCTCTCGGCGAACCGGACTCGCGTGGGCGTTTCGTTCAACGGGACGCCGTGGCTGTGGTCGTCGTACTGCTCGACGGTCACCCCGTTCGGGTGCGTCACCCGGAGTCCGTTTCCGGTCCGTATCTCCCCGCCGGAGAGGTTCGATTTGAACCGCAGTGAGCGCCGGACCGCGAAAATATCCTTCGGGCTGATGTTCGACGGCGACTCCCGTCGGTACAGCCTGAACCCGGACCGCGGGAAGCCGATGCCCGACTCGAAGGTCCACCGGAGATACCGACCGTCTGGTAGGTAGTGGTCGTTTTCGAACCCTCGTGCGGCCAGTTGGAGCATGCCAGGGTCAACGACCGTCCGGATAACGTCGGACTCGTCGCTCTCGGTGCTCGAATCACCACGCTCGGTACTCACGGGCTGAGAGAAGAACGTGGTCGGGAACCTCGGCACCGACTCGGGTTCCGAGATAAGGCCACCCAACTCCGCGGCGTGCTCGCCGAGCAGGTCGTCGAGTGACCCGAGGTCCTCGCCGAGCGCGTCCAGCAGGCGACCCGACTTCGCCACGTCGTCGTCGAGCAAGCCGCCGAACGGTCCTTTGTCATCGGTGTCGATACCGATGTCGCTGAACAGACCCTCTAAATTGTTCGTCCCACCCGCTTCGACGGCCGGACTCGACCACAGGGGTTCTCGCCGGGGCTGTTCTCCCCCTGTCTCGGAGGGCGTCCCTGCGTCGAGGTCGATGTCGAGCGCGGCGAGTTCGTCCGGAAGTCGAAGCGTCCGTCGTTCCGCGTCACCCTCTCGTTCCGCGTCGGTCTCCTCGTGGGTGTCGGCTTCGCCCGGCCGGTTGCCGTCGAAACTCATGGAATCACCCCCATTGGCTGTAACTGCGCAGGACGCTTCGGTATCGCAACCGTCGTCCGCTCGGTTGCCCCCGAGTGGTCGACTTCGACGGTGCAGTCGGCGTTGGCGGCGAGTTCACCCGCATCCGGCACGAACAGCACTCGGGCGCGGTCCGTCCGGGTCAGGAACCGCCCGTTCAACTCGCGGCCGTTCTGCTTCACCGAGAGGTCGTATCCCTCTCTGGCAAGCGGTTCTGGTCCGTCGAACAGAAGTGCCAACGGGTCCGCCGTGTCCGACGACGGTTTCCACCGCCAGATTCGAACCACCTCGGGGTCGTCCGGCGCTCGCCGGGGGGAAAGCCCCACGTCTCCGTGGAGGAGCGTATCGAGGGCTTCGTCGTCCACCGTCACCCCGGTTGCCTGCGTCTTCGTCGCCGCCAGTGATTGGAGCGCCTGCTCGTCGGGCGCGGACGCGACTAACTCGTCCACCGGCTCGTGAGCGCCGAGGTGCTCGCCTGCGTCGAGGTACCGCGAGGCGGTAAAGCGCCACGAGTGGACGGCCGGCGCGGTGGACTCGTCGTCGAAGTTCACGTTCTTGAGCTTCGTGTTCGCGTCTACGACGTGAATCGACGCGACGTAGCGAGCGCCCGGTTCGAGTATCGATTCGATAGTGTCCTCGCCCGACGCGTACAGTTCCATGGGGTCGATGTTCAGACAGCCGATGTTCGAGAGCATCTCCCGCCACTCCGCCGCCGTGGGTGGGAGGTCAGATGCGAGTTTCTCGGTGACATCGACCGCGTCGAACTGGTCGTTCCCCTGTTCGTCCACCAGCCTGACCGCAAGTGCAGTACCGTGGGCTTCGAACGCCGCGAGCGTGCGCTCTCGCCGGAACGCTAATTCGACGTCTGAACCGCGGTAGAAGGCCGGTGCACCGTCGCGAGGCCTCGTCGCCACGTCCCAGTTGTCTTTACTTCCATCTGGGTCGTCGGTGGCCCGAAGCCGTTCTCTGGGTTCTGCCTCGGTTCGGACGGTCCACGTGCGCGAGTGGGTCCCGGCGGCATCCGAGAACTCGGGGTCGGATTCGCCCCACTGCTCCGCGTGGGTGGCTTTCACTTTCACCGAAATCTCGTACTCGGTATCCGGCTTCAATACGCCCGGTGCGGTTCCACTGTACTTCGCGTTCAACAGGTCGCTATAGAGGTCGTTCATTGCATCTACCTCGACGTTTGGACTGCTTCCTCGCTGTCCCGGTAGGTCGGCGGTCACGTCCAGAACTGTCGCCGTGAAGGGTTCGAGTGACTCTTGGACGAATCCGCTGGCTGCTCGGACGGCCCACAGTCGGACTACGTCGATGCCCGACGTGGCCGTCACTTCGTAGATTCCCCAGCCCTCTCTGGTTGCGTCGTGGCTCGGACCCACGGGGTCCCTATCTGAGTACAGCGGCTCGACCCACTCCGCTTTGAGCGGTTCACCATCGACCTCGCCGTCCGACATCGGTTGCGCGGTCAGCTTCACGTTCGGCGCGAGCAGGAGTCTGATGGTCACCTCGTCGTTCTCGGGCACCGCCACGTCGAGCGCCTCGCAGGGACGGGTTTCGAGACTCGCGAGCAAGCGATTCGAGTGGTCCGACCGCCCGACCGCCTGCGGGACACAGAGGAACCGTCGGCGTTCGAACGCCGGGGTCGGAGCGGCGGCTTTCGACCAGGCGCGTTCGTGAACCGCAGCAGGGAGTACGTCGAAGTCGGCGTACCGCTGAAGCGACCGGCCGGCGTTCGTTTGCGGTTCCGCACGTCCGTAAGCCGGCGGACTCTCGTCGTCTATCGGCGTCAGTTCGTCCGCCTCCTCGTCCAGTGGTCCGGTTGGCATGTCGGCAGCGTGGTACGTGGCGCTCTGTTTGGGCTTTTCGCGCCGACAGGGGTCCCACGACGCCTCCGTCTCGCGGACGAGTTTCGCCGCGGTGCCAACGTACTTGCTCGTGTGGCTCTTTTCGGCGTCGAGCAGTTGGAGAGCGTTCCGTGCGGGCATCCCACCGCTCGAAGTGGCCCCGGCGTTCCTTCCAGCCTCCGTGTTCCCACCGCTGGTGGCTTTCGGGTCCCACGTCGCCGGCTTGTCGCTCAGCGTTTGGTTGCTTCCGTCCTCGCGCACCTCGGTAATCGAGACGTCGACGAGTTCGTATCGGTAGCCGACGCGATGGCGCTTTTTGATGCCGTTTTCGTCCTTCTCTTCCGAACTACTCACGACCTTCCAAACGGGGTGGTTCGTGTCGTCACCGCCCGTATTGAACGACCCGACTGTCCCGGACTCGTTTCCGACCGGTGCGTCGAATGCGACTGTAAACACCGGGTCGACCGGTACTCTATCGTTGTTGCCGTTTTCCGACAGCTCCTGTGCTTTCTTTTCGTACCGCGAGTGCGCTGTCACCCCCTCGATTGGGTCGGGTGCATCCGGAAGGTCACCGCCGGGACCGAACGTGAAGTCGACGCTCGTGTGCACGTCGCTGAGGGGCCACGGGAGGTCGATGTCCACGCCGACCTCACCGGTCAGTTCGAACGGTTCGGGTGCGACCGCGGATAGCTGGGCATAGACGCCGAGTTCCGGGCCGAATCCGAATACCTTCACTACCAGACCTCCCTCGATTCGGACCATCCCGACGAGAAGCGGCGGATCAGCCAGCGAGACGCCGAGGTGGAACGCTGCTTCGGCGTACAGATAACACTGAATAACGTCGGCATCGAGACCCCACTTGACTCGGGCCTCACCACCGAGTGCGAGCGCCAGTCCCGGCAGGTCACCCATCGGAAGTCCGGCAATCGTTCGCCCGTCGAGCATGAGGTACGACGAGATGTCGAGCATCCCGAGCGCGAGCGCTGTCACGCGCTTTTCTTTCGGCTGATAGCGTCCGAAGTAGAGATAGAACTGCTCGGCGTTCTGCAGGTCGACGAATAGCTCGACGGGAACGTCGAGTTCGACTAAGTCGGCGTCACTATCCTCCGGAAGCGAGAGGTCGGCCTTGATATCGATTGAGAATACGTCGTCTTCGAAGTCGAGGACGATGACCGCGGCGAACGGCGGCGAGGACCCCCCGCCCATCGAGGGCTTCCCCGAGAACATGTCCGCCTTTCCCGCAATCATGATGACGGGGCCGGGGAGCATCAGGAACAGTCCGGCCTTTGCACTCCACGACCGGGCCTCGTCGGGGGCCGACCCGAGCACCACGCTCGCACCGAAGCCCCACTCGTCCAGCGCCGGTTCCCACTTCGGCGCGTCGGTTGTGTACTGGGGCGATTCGTTCATGTACCACTCGGGGAGGTCGCCATCCTGCGGAAGTGCTGGTTGGGCGTTTTGCGCGTACAGCAATCCGAGTCCGTACAGCGCCGCACCGGACGTTCCGAGGGGAATCCCCGGCGTGAACGTTCCGTCGATAGTGACGACGAGCGTCGTCATCCCGCCACTGCTCTGCGCCGACAGCAGGTCGATGTCGAAGGTGAACTGGTAGCTCGACCGCTTACGGTGGTCTGCCGGCTTTTTCGCCGTTCCGTTTCCGACGACGAACGCCTGTAGCGACCCGACCATGCCGCTTTCCCACGTCCCTTGTGCCGGTTCCGGGAACTGGCTGATGGCGTCTTTTCCGGTCGTCATCTCCCCCGAAGCGTACAGCGTCCCCGGAGCCAAGATGGTTATCGGCTGACCGCCTTGCTTCAAGCGAACGCCTTTGAAATCCCCGACGTCGGGTTTCTTCGCGTCGAAGGCTAACACGACCGCGTCCGGAAGGCCGCCGATTGCGACGTCACCGCTCCCGCTGGCTTCGACGCCGAGTTCGATGAGGAACTCCTCGTCGGTCTTTCGTAGACTGACATCGGTGATGGTGACCACGTTTGCGAGGTTGGCATTGGCCGAGAGGGTCACGCTGATGTCGTCGAGTTCCCACGACACAGCGACCGGATTCGGTTGCTTTGTCGCTCCCGCCTTCTGTAACTCGCCGTGATTGAGGACCCATGTCAAAGTGAGGTCGTTCAGCCCGAGGCCGAGCGGGGTGTCGATATCAGCGGCATCGAGCTGCAGTTGCGACTCGACACTCGTCGAGACGGACACGGTGAGGACGCGCGCCCAGTAGTCCGTTCCGTTCGCCGTCCGCTTTTCGGGCGCGTAGCTGAACGACAGTTCCTTGATGGCGATTCGCTTCGTTTCGAGGTCGCCCCGCGCTTCGAGGGCCGCCATCGATGCCATGACGACGCCGAGTTCGGTGTCGAGCGGGGCGGTCAACCCTGCCATCACGGCAAACACGACGGGTGCTGCGCTTCCCAGTGCTCCCGTTCCGAGGTGGAGAAATGCGTCGTCGTCGCCGCCGCGGACGACGAAATCAAAGCCGAACCGCGCCGGCGGTGCCTCGGGCGACGGGTCGTACCGTAAATCGGTGCCGAGCAAGAGCGTTCCGTCGTTGCCGAGTCCGCCGAGGTCGTCGCCGTCGTCGTTCGAGAGCGTCGAGAAATCGAGGGCGACATCGGCCGCGAGGGTCGTCGGCACCCAACCCCTGTCGAATCCGAGCGTGAGTTTCCTGAGTTGGAGGAGTTCGTCACGGCTACTCGCCGGCGGAACGACGAACGAGACTGACCCGGTCGCCCCGTTCTCGTCGATGAGCCACTCCGAGAACGTCAGACGGGAGCCGCCGGCCGAAGTGCTGCCGCCGTTATTCGACCCGTTGCCGCCGTTTGCCCCGCTTCCGTTTCCGCCGCCGTTCCCAGACCCTCCGTCGGCATTCGAAGAGTCGAGTTCGTCGGGGAGGAACGGGAGGAGTTCGTCTAACCCCCAGACGGTCGTTTCCCCGACGTAGAGCCCTTGCCACGAGGCGTCGTAGCCGTCCATCTCCGTGACCGATGGGTGGCCGGAGGTAGAAGAGAAGTCTGGAGCGACCTCCTCGAACTCTAATGCGATACCGCTTCCTCGGACTAACAGCGGCGGGAGCGTAACGTCCTGTGGACCGCCGACCGAAATCGAGGCACCGTCTTTCGTGTCGGCGACCACCGTCGGGTTCACGAGTTTCGTGGTCGGTCGCGGGTCGTCGGCGACTGGTTCGATTCCGACTGTGTTTCCGTTTTGGGTCACTCGCCGACCGACGCGGAGGTGTTCACCCGGAAGCAGTAGATGAACCTCTGGAAGGCCGAACTCGGCCCGTACATGGCCGAGTGAGTTGATATCGTGGAAGTATTCGGGGTTCTGCTGGAGATTGAGCGCGTTCGAGTCGATACCGAGTTTGTCGGCCGTGCGTTCGACGTCTTTGACGGTGATGACGCCTTTCGCCAACAGAATGACCGAAATAGCCGCGAATAGTGGCTCAGAGTCGAAGGTAAGAGAAAAGTCGAATTCAACCGCACCAGCGTCCGGCTTTCCGACCGAAACATCGAACCCACCGATTTCGATTGGGTCGGGTTGTTCGACGGAAAGTGTTGCAGACAGGGTGACACCATTCGCCCCCCAGTCCTCTTCGACATCTGTGAGTTTCCCTTCCTCGAATAGGGTACCTGTTCCCTCCATCTGGTTCCACGGCTGCCATTCGGGTGATAGCAGGAGTGTGTCTTGTATGAGGATAGTTGACATATATCATTATTCATTACACATCTGAAAACAGTCACGGAGAATTACATCACTGGTAAGGTATGATAAAAAGAACATTCGATTGAATAGTCTCCCACCACTGAGTTTCTCTTATAGAGATGGAACGCTACTATACAGTTGAGAGCGAGGCTACTAATTATGGTCGTAATATTGTCATTACCAACTACTTACAACACCTGCTCAAGAAAATCAGCGGTTCGGGGCCTCACTGTTTCGACACACCACGTACTGAAGTGGAACTCGTGTCCACCGGTGTCCGAATAGAACGTTTCCACGGGCGCGTCGGCAGCCACAAACGCGTTCTCCATCGCCTCTGATTCGGTTACTCGAACAACGTTGTCGCGGGCGTGGGCGAGAAACATGTCTCGGGATGTCTTCGGTTATCACCCAGCGATACGAATTCGCACGCTTCGGTTATTACTCAGCGATACGAATCCGCACATAGTAACACCGATTGATACAACGACCAATTAGTCGGCACTATTAATATATTATTCAACTCTATAATATTACAAAACCCTATTATAGAATAAAGTGTGCTATCGTATAGATGGACGTAGAAAACCCGCCGTCTCCAGACCCGAACGCGCACAGTCGCCGCCGCTTCTTGCAGCGAACCGGCGGTGCAACAGCCCTCGCAGTTCTCGGTGCTTCGGGACAAGCCGCAGCAGTTGATGAACACGGTCGATTCAAAGCAGACCCCTTCTCGCTCGGAGTCGCTTCCGGCGACCCCCTGCCGGATTCCGTGATTCTTTGGACTCGCCTCGCCCCATCCCCGCTCACGCGCGGCGGTGGAATGCCGGATAAACGCGTTCCGGTCCAGTGGACTGTCGCGGAGTCCGAAGATATGACTCCTGTTGTTCAGACCGGGAACGTGTTCGCCGACCCCGCTCACGCCCACTCGGTCCACGTCAACGTGCAGAACCTCGACCCGAATACCGAGTACTACTACCAGTTTAGAACCGGTGGATACCGCAGTCCGGTCGGTCGAACGAAGACCGCTCCGGAAGTCGGGGCAACCCCGGAGGAGTTCAGATTTGGATTCGCGTCGTGTCAAGCCTGGTATGACGGGTTCTACACGCCCTACAAGCACATGGCGGCGGACGAACTCGACCTGATTGTTCACCTCGGAGACTACATCTACGAGTACGGTATCGGTCCGAACGGTGGCGTTCGCGATACGGCCGTTCCGCAGGCGTACCGGTCCGAGCCGACGACACTCGACCGATATCGGCTTCAGTACGGACTGTACAAGTCGGACGCTGACCTCCAAGCCGCCCACGCAAGTGCCCCGTGGCTCGTCACCCGCGACGACCACGAAGTCGACAACAACTGGGCTGGCGACGTGCCGCAGGACCCCGACAAGCAGACTGTCGAAGAACTCCTCAAACGTCGGGCCGCGGCGTTCAAAGCCTACTACGAGCACATGCCGTTCCGGTTGGAACAGAAACCGGACGGTCCCGACCAGAAACTCTACCGGAACTATACGTTCGGCGACCTCGTCGAGTTCAACGTCCTCGACACGCGCCTGTATCGGAGCGACCAAGCCTGTGGCGACGCGTTCACTGTTGATGCGTGTCAAAAGCGGTTCAAGGAGAACCGGACGATTCTCGGCGACCGGCAGCAAGCGTGGTTGGTGAACAATCTCGAAGCGTCGAACGCGACGTGGGACGTGCTCGCCAATCAGGTTCCGTTTGCGAAGATGGACTTCTTACGCGGTGCAGCGGATGGCTACCGAATGGACCAGTGGGACGGGTACGTCGCAGACCAAGTGGCGGTCAAGAACGCCTTCGAAGCGTCCGTCAACAACCCCGTCGTCGTCACCGGCGACTTCCACTCCAACTGGGCGAACGACATCAAAAGCGCACAGAACGAGTCGAAGACAATCGGAACCGAGTTCATCGGAACGTCGATTTCGTCCGGCGGCGACGGCTCCGAGTTCAGCGACATCAACGGGAACAAGGAGGGCGTCTTCGGAAAGCACGTCGTCAAAGAGAACGAGAACGTCAAGTACAACAACAACAGGCGGGGATACACGCGATGTACGCTGACGCCCGATGAATGGGTCACTGAGTTCCAGGTCGTTGACTACGTGACCGAACCGGGCGCACCCGTGCGGACGGACAAGCGATTCGTCGTCGAAGCGGGAACGCCAGGTCTACAAGAGCCCTAAGTGGTGGTTCGGACCTCCCACAGTCGAGCGAACAAAATCGGACCCAAGAGCAGGTACGCAACCGACGAGTAGAGACCGGGGAAGTACCCGAACTCTCCCGTTGCGAAAAGCGGATAGAGTGGATGGAGGATACCGTTTCCGATGACGCCCATGAGCGTGAAAAACCAGACGACGAGCATCGGTCCCTTGATTCCTCGATAGATAGCGACGGCCCCGAGCGCGAACGCCGCGTACGAGACCATGTTTAGCTGGACGAACGTCGACAGGTCGAACGGTGCCGCGTTGAACACTTCGACGGGCCATCGGGTGTAGAACCCGGTGGTGAACTCTTCGGCGAAGTGGAGGAATTGCACCGCGAACGCAACCAGATAGACGGGAAGAACGCGTTCGGGGTCTGGCATCCGGTGAACGGTCGTCATGAGGTGACAACTGTACGCCAGCACGATTGCCGGGACGAACGTGACGACCAACGAGAGACCGGGAGACAAGTACGTGAACGCGCCGACCAGCAGGACGGTGACAACTCCCGGAGCGAGCACGTCCCGCGACCGCAGTGCGGGTGATTGCTCCGCTACCGAGCCACTTCCAGCTGTCATCTCAGACATCTCCCTTCCAGTTCGAGGTGACCGCGACAACCTGTAGTGCTTCGAGCAGTTCGTCGTTCGCTCGGTGTCGACCGCAGTCCATTCCGCGGTTGGACCAATCCAATCATGGGTCAGTCATCACTACACCCACCGGGCGAATGTCGGTGCTGCCGTACCCAGAAAGGTCCATTAATATGGCCGCACAGTACCATTCGTGCACTCGATTACGCTACGGGTCTCCGTCGAGGACGACTTCCACCCGGCGAATCGGTTACTTGCAGAGGACCCGTCAATCTCGCGCGAACGAATCCGGTCCGTCACGACGCTCGACGACGGCTCAATCGTCCTTCTGTATCACCTTCGTGGGGACCTGACTCGCGTACGGAAGCACCTCACGAACCATCGAGGCGTCATCGAAAGCGACGTTCCGGACGGAACGAATGGGCTCGTGTACATCCACGGGCGGCCGACCGTCCCGATTCGTGAATTGTTCGACCTCGCCCGGACACACGAGGTCATTTTCGAACCTCCCTTCACGCATATTGGTGATGCACTCGAACTGCGGATGGTTGGTGAGGAGCGGACGCTCAGTCAGGTCGCCGCCGCGATTCCTTCGGAGATTGACTTAACGCTCGTCAGAAAAGGCCCGTATCGACCTGAAACACGAACGCTCGGGTCGAAGTTGACTTCCCGTCAACGCGAAGTCCTCGCAGTCGCCGTCGAACGCGGGTACTACGAATCACCGAGAGAAACGACCCACGAGGAGATTGCCGCTCACTTGGGTGTCACAACCGCAACGGTGAGTGAGCACCTCAGAAAAATCGAACGGCGTGTGCTTTCAGCACTCGTCAACGAAGCACCAACGGTCTGAAACTACTATTTAAACACACCGACGTTTCAAATATAGTGAATTTCACACTTTGGTAGAACGTCGTACTGCAGAGCCTTGATTCGGCAGGATTCGACTGAAATCCCCCGGATTCTCTCTGAGCGTCGCCTCTTTATACGGGGTTCTGCGGGGGAACTGCAGGTGCGATGTGTCGAATTGAAGCGACCACGTACGATGGTTGGGCCACCGGTCGGGAGTGTCCCCTCTCCGGCGACCCGGCCCGCATGGCCGACCGTGCGACGGCCACGGACGAACAGCCAAACGACTACCACCCTCGCTCGCTCCAAGCGGAACAACACAGTCCAGCGGACTGGCTGGGGGTGTCAGCATGAGCGACGACGACCTCACCCGCAGGCGGGTTCTGCAGGGCATCGGTATCACCGGAGTCGTGGGAGTGACCGGCTATGGACAGGTGACCAACGGCACGCACTTCGGGAACGCGACCGTGCGGACCGAACGCGAAGTGCCCGAAGATGATCACGGTGACCGCTGTCCGCCGGTAGAATACAACCTCAACACGGGCTACGACCAGACGGACGACGAGCTAATCCCGGCAGGCTCGAAGGACGACGACTGGGACGTGACCGGCGACGAGAAGAACGGAGCGGGGACAGTGCCTCGTGACGCGGACGTGGTTGGAAGCAACTCCTGGCCCACCACGTTCCAGGATAGCCAGTGGATCTCCTTCGAACCCGACAGCGGACGCCGCCTTCCCGAAGAAGACACGCAGTACGAGTACACGTACTGCTTCTGTCTCAACGAAGGCTACCGGAATCCGGAGCTAACGCTGACGCTACAGGCCGACG
Organism: Haloferax mediterranei ATCC 33500; assembly: GCF_000306765.2. Taxonomy (NCBI): domain Archaea; kingdom Methanobacteriati; phylum Methanobacteriota; class Halobacteria; order Halobacteriales; family Haloferacaceae; genus Haloferax; species Haloferax mediterranei. The sequence goes on along the minus strand of NC_017943.1, from coordinate 258,876 downwards.
ACCTCGTGGAGGACATCCGTCTGAACGGGAATCCGCTGCCGTTTTCCGGCGACGGTGATTTCCAAGGTGCGCCGATTGAGGAGACGTACACCAGTCGACGCTACTTTCAGCCCGGTGAGAACTGCCTGACGGTGGTCGTACGCGACACCCAACAGGTCGTCTCCGGGGTGAATCTCGTCGGCCAGATGCGCGCGGAGAACGCCGACTGTGACTGTGGCTGTGGCGGCTGTGACCTCTCGGTCGAAAAGCACCACGAGGGGCAGTTCGCGTTCGGTGAGACGGGTACGTACGTCGTCGAAGTGTGCAACGATGGCGACGGCGAGTGTACCCGCGCGGCCGTCGTCGAGGACGAACTCCCCGACGGCGTGGCGTTCGCCTCGGCATCCGGAAACGACTGGCGAGTCTCCGTAGACAACGGGACAATCACCGCAGTGCACCCCAATCCCGGTGGATTGGCACCGGGCGAGTGTCTCCCGCCATTGGTCGTCGAGGTTGAAATCGCGCCCTTCGAGGAATTCCCCACGGATATCGAGTTGTTGCGCAACTGTGCCGACCTGCTTGGCAGCGATGAGGATGCGGCCAACGACACCGGCTGCGACGAAATCCGGTGTCTCGAAGGCAAGCATGCCGTCCAGGGCGGTGCTGACGACGAGTTCGCCGGCGGGAATACCGAGGCGACGTCACCCAGCCAAGGGCTACAGGAGCGCATAGACCTCCCCATTCGGGACTTCGACGAAAGCGGCATCAACAAGCCGTTCGCCCACACGTTCGAGGTTCCGCAGCCACCGCTGGCGGGCGATATCTGCGAGGCGACATTGTCGTTTCGCGCTCGTCCGAACGGTGCCAACGACAACAACGATTTCCTGTCGCTCGGGCTGTGGCACGACGACGGCACGAAAGACGAGGAGTACAGCTGGAGTCAGAGCATGGGAGAACGGAACACGCCCGGCATCTTCCCCGTCCAATGGTCCGAGAACCAGACCGGTGCTCACGAGACGACGCTGGACCTCTCCGACCTCTATAATCATTCCCAGCCGAACGCCGACTTGGTCTCGTACCTCCGACAGCATGGTCGGCTTGACGTGATGATTCACGACGACACCGAAGTCGACTACATGGACCTCGCGGTCACCTACTGCTGTGGTGACGGGACAGAGGAATGTACACTCTCGGTCGAGAAAACCGTGGAGGAACCGTTCAGACTCGGTGACACCGGAACTTACGTCATCGAAGTGTGCAACGACGGCGAGGTACCGTGTGAAGAAGGTCCCATCAACGTGACTGACGAGTTACCGGACGGAATCACCCTCGCAAGAGCGGGCGGCAACGGGTGGGGTATCTCCCAACGTAACGGCACCCTTGTCGCCGAGCATCCCAACACCGACGGACTAGAACCGGGCGAGTGCCTCCCGGCGCTGTATATCGAAGTAGAAGTTCCGGAAGAATATCCCGCCACCGACGAGATTCGAAACTGCGTGCGATTGTTCGTCGACGACCGGGCCACTGCCGAGGACTGCGTCCAACACACGGTCACGCAGCGTGAGCGATAAACCAGTCCGTCTGGATACGCTTTCTTTCTGTTGTTCAGTCCACGTTCGATATTCACAGTGTCTGTCAATCACGTGTGTCTATCGTGACTGTTAATCGGTCTGGGACGCCGACAGGAAGCAGAGAACTGGTATAAAATTCATCCGACCGTTTTTCGCTCCGTTTGAGCGATTCCAGTAAAACCGGAAGACAGAGGTGAGTCTGAATCGGGTAAATTCACCCGGATTGTCGGGAATCCGGCCGGCGCTTCGGGTGTTTATACGGGATTGTAGGTGCGATGTGGAACTGTGATGCGCTCTAACGGCGGCCGCGAAACTGCGACGCGCGAGGTTGCCCGAATGCGCATTGCGGAGACAACTATGAGCGAATCCAAGAATCCAGCCGATGATAGCACCGACCGAGTCGCAGACGACCTGTACGGCGCGTATGTCAACTATGGAATCGTGGTCATTTACGAGCGGGACGAGCCATCCAATTGGATACAGTCCGACAGCGCAGTCGACTTGGCGGAAGCACGGTGACCGTTCCGGACGTCGACCGGAATCGGCAACAATATCTCAACGAAATAGCCACTGAGACGGGTCTAGCCGGTGAGACCGGCGAAGTCGGCGAAACAGCGGACACAATCAATGTCGCTGACGGAATCTATTCGACGGCCGATAGTCGAACCAACGGTCTGTCTGATACTGCCAGCACCGAAACTCCACTCTTATCCAGCACCAACTGCCATGCCATGTATATATGTTAGAATACCGCATAGTATGGTGTGGATGAGAGTCAGCGCGTTCCAGGGTGAAGCCACCAGCTGCATCGTTGTTGGTGTCGCTGTCATCGTGTTTATTGGCGTCGTGACTAGCGCATTTCCCGCTGAGATGGCAGCGGCCGAGTCGACGCCAGAGCCATCGGACACACCTGACTCGCCGGACGCACCCGACTCGCCGAACTCAGTCATCGACTCGGTCGCGCCGGGCGCAGGCTACGACGATATCATCATCCGAATCAAACTCGGCCGCGACGGGACCGCCCATTGGCAGGTTCTGTTCCGATACAGGCTGGATGACGCGGCCGATGAACGCGCTTTCGAACAGGCTCGTCAGAACGTATCGAACCCGCCCGGCGTGTTCATTGACCGGATGCAACAGGCCGTCTCCCGCGCCGAAGCACGGACGGGTCGGTCGATGCACGTCCAGAACGGTTCGGTCGAAACGTACACGTCGGTCCCAGCCGGCCGCTTTGGTGTCGTCAGCTACCGCTTCGAATGGACGAACTTCGCGGCCACGACGGCAGAGAATCAGTACGTCCTCGGCGACGCTATCAGGCGGTACCAGCTCAGCGAGAACGAATCACTGTGGATTGAGTGGTCCGAGAGCTTTCGGAAGGTGTCTGTCTCGCCCGCGCCGGATGCGTCCCAGGAACGCGCCGTCCGCTGGGACGGCCGACAGTGGTTCCAGTCCCAAAATCCGAAAGTCGTCCTCGTCGCGACTGGTACCGCCGCACGGGAGGGGCCGCCAATTCTACCGGCTGTCGGTGTCGCCGGGCTTCTGCTCGCGGTCGTGCTCGGCTGGTATGGCCGTTCGCGCCGGCGCGGTGTCGAGACGCAAATGCGTGACGAGGAGACACTCGCGGTCCCGTCCGACGAACTACTCAGCAACAGGGAGTGCGTCCTCCAACTGTTGGAAGACAGGGGCGGACGGATGAAACAACAGGAACTCATCGAGGCCATGGAGTGGTCCCGAACCAAAACCAGCAATGTCGTCAACGAGATGCACGAGGCCGAACAGATAGAGGTGTTCCGACTCGGACGTGAGAACGTTCTCGCACTCCCCGGAGAAATCGAGATATGACCCCTGAACCGCCGTCGTTTGGCCGTTCGTCAAGCGAGAGTATCCACAGTACGCCATCTACGAGGAACGCATGAAACGACCCCTGCTCGTGTTCGTCACGGTGCTGCTCGTCTTTGGGGTGACACTGACTGTGGCCACGCCGGCAGCCAGCGTCGAACAGACGAATGCTACCGCCTCGGAACCGGGGCCAACCGTCTCGACCGTAATCGCAGTTCAAGATACGACGGTCGACCAGTCTATGCGGATTGCGGAGTTCCAGTCGCGCCTCACAGCGGCTGAAACGACAGCTTCCAGAGCTCGTGTCGTCGCCGGCGAACTCGACCGTGTGGAGACGCGTCTCGACACACTCGAAACACGCCTCGACAGGTACCAAGAGGCCAGGGAAAACGGTTCTATCAGTCCCGACATCTACTCGACGCGTGTCGCACCCGTCGTTGCCAGCGCTCGGTCGCTGGACGCGCGCGTCGACCGCATACGGATAGCGACCGACCGAATAGACGCCGAAACGCTTCGTGACGCAAACGTCACCCAGGCCCGAATCGAGACCGTACAGTCGAGAATCGACCGCGTGGTAGCTGTTGACGAGGCGGCGGTCGAACCGGGAACCTTCGGCCCGAAGTTCTACCGCCAAATCGCCACTGTGGTTGAGAGCTATAACAACGCCGAGGCTGTCGACCTCGGAGTGCTTGGCTCGCATATCAACGGTGAGCGCATCAATCTCCACATCACCACGGCCGATGGCGACACGGCGGTTGTCTCGTTCCGGATGACCGGGAACAATCGTATCCGTGACCTTCGGGCGGGTCCACACCCTGACGCAACACTGCGGGTTACGACCGACGAGTCCACCGCTCGTCGACTGCTGAACGACGACCATCCTGGCGTAGCCGTCAGTCGAGCTGTTGTCGACGGGGAAATCAGAATCGACGGAATTGGCCGTTACAACGCGGTGAAATGGCTGTTTCTCACCACAGCGCTCGACACGATTCGGGAGATTGCCAGCCGCTTTGGATTGATGGTGTTCTGCTTATGAAGGTCCCCACGTCCATCCAACAGGGCCGCGCACGCCTCGACAGGTTCCCGGCGGGTTGGGTCATCATCCTTACGGGCTTTTTAGCTCACCTCGGACTCGCCACCGGCCTGCTTGCGCTGGCTTACACTGGCAACGACCAAGTGTCGGTAGTTGTCTCGGCTTTCCTCGTCGGTATCGTCGTCATCGCTGGTCTCGCGGCGTTGCCGTCAGTCCTGTTGCTGTGGTTGGGCCGCTACCAGCGCATTGCGGCGGTAATTGCCGCACTCGTCGGGGTTGGAATGCTGCTCATCAACGATGCCCATCCCACGGTATGGCCGTTCCCGCTCGCGTTGTTCTTGGCCGCGGTGCGCGCTTGGGCTGGGGCGGGGCTCGATACTGAAGACCTGCTCCAACTCGACCCCGGGCGGTTCGAACGCGTTGACCCTCCGAAACCGGGACCTAGAGAATCCAGTGAGGGTCCCTCGTCCGAGGAATCCTGATACGTCGGTCGAGTCGCGTGTCTGTCTCCTCCCGTAGAATACTCGACAGTGCTTATGTGTGAGAACAGATAATTTGGCGTGCGGTTTCGGTCGGCAATCGCGGTTGGCCGGTCGCTGTCGAAATGACGAGTAATCCAATCGGGGTTCGTTCTTCAACAGTGACGGTATCTTCTGGTTCGAGTCCTCTACTTGCGAGATATTCGAGCGTCTCTCGTTCCCCTGTCAAGATGCGTTGAACCGTCACCGTCGTTCCCTCGTCTACGGTATCGAGGTGCACTAGATTACTCTCCGTGGGGACATCGAGGTTCGTATCCGGAATTGGGTCACCGTGCGGGTCAGTCTCCGGGTTGGAGAGGAACGATTCGAGTGATGTCGTAAACCGCTGACTCACGTGATGTTCGAGTCGGTCGCATTCTTCGTGGACCTCTTCCCACCCATATCCGAGACACTCGACGAGGAACGTTTCTAGAAGCCGATGATTTCGAATGAGTTGCAGTGCGACTTTCATCCCCGTTTCTGTAAGTGCGACTGGTCGGTGTGGCTCCCGGTCGATCAACCCCCGCTCGGCTAGCCGGGAGAAGATACTCGAAACTGACGGTGGTTCGACACCGAGTTCTGCAGCTAACTCTGAGGTCGATACACGTTCGTCCGTCGTCTCCTGAAGGCGATAGATTCCCACGATTGCGTCTTCCATTGCGACCGTGAGTTCACGGGGCGTCGTCTCTGCTGCATGGCTGGACGTCATCAGTGCGTCAACTCCGATATGGGTCTCTGTGTTTCTGTTTTCATTTCGTTTCACCAGCATCGACGACGATGGTTCCTGCCATTCTGGATTGCTCGTGTGGCAGACAGACGTAATCGTACGTACCCGATTCACGGAATCTGTGCGTGTACGTCTCATCCGGTCGAATTAGTCCCTTATTGCTGTGGTTTCGGGCTTCACGCTCGGAGTCGAAGTCCCCGCTTGCGAAGTACGTCGCGTTCTCGGGGATGCGTTCCATAATTGCAGTTACCGTATGGCTTGCCGACGTCGGGTTCTCCCAGACGACTGTCGTGTCTGTACTGACCCGAAGCGTTTCTGGCTCGAATCGAAGGTCATCGGTCATCCTCACAGTTCGCTGCTTTGGTGTTCGTGACGTAGCCGTACAGCCCGCAATCGAACTGAAGAGACTAGCAGTGACTCCTCGAACGAGCGCTTGACGGCGTGTGAGCATGGGTCGATACATGATACTGAACGCGGATTGGTCGTTCTCTACAGGGTGACCAAGAGATCGGTTGCGTACATCACGACGAGTCCGATACCGAACCCCGCGAGATTTGGTGCGGAGCGAAGGGAGCCAGACCCGTTGATGATGTCGCCGATATCGAAGACCACCTGCAGGAGTGCGCCGACTCCAATGGCAAGGAACAGCGCGATTAGCAGCGGCGACTGAGTCATGATTCCAATCCAGCCACCGAGGATGGCTGGTGCACCGGCAAGCAGTCCGAGCGCGGCAAAGTGGCCGAGCGACGGCCGCTTCCCCTCTGCGAGCGGTGCGACGAATACCGGACCTTCCGTGATATTGTGGGCCATAAAGCCGATGATGAGGAACGTCCCGAGGGAGGCTCGACCGAGGGCGAACGCACCTCCAATTGCAAGCCCTTCTGCGAAGTTGTGAAGCCCGATACCCAGTGCTGCCGAGTACGCTACTGCGAGTCGTGATTGCTTTTCATCGTCAGTTCGCCAGTCCATGATTGCCTGGACCAGTAGTAACGCACCGACAATGCCGAGCACTACCAGAAGTGGCCCAGCATAGTACGACGGTACTTGGTCTGCCACTTCGAACGCCTCGAAGCCAGCGTCGAAGATGAGGAATCCGAGAATTCCAGCCGAGAATGCAAGGACTGCGTGAAGCCACTTGCGACTCATCGTCTGCATGAACGGGAACCAGAACATTCCGAGCGTGACCGGAACGACGCCCACAAGGAATCCGACGATACCGAGCGTCCAAAGCAGGCTTCCCGTCAGTGCTGGTGTCTGTTGCGCAGCGACAATCGTCGTTCCGAAGGTCGCACCTCTGGCAATCATGACGTTGACGCCGTAATCGAACCCGGCCATCCAGTGATAGGGGATTTCGATGGTTGCGCTCTCTCCTGTTTCAAGGTACGCGTCGCGACCCGGACTGGAAATGTCGAACTGCCAATTCGCCTCGTTGACGTGGACTTGTGTGACCTCCACTGGCGGTCCGTTGTTCGTGACGTGGAGCAGTATCGTCTCGCTGTTAGGGAGTGTCGTGTAATCGATAGATAACACGGGAAGTGCTCCGCCTCTCCCCAGTTCCGAAAGCAACGGCGTCATCAAGAACCCGCCAATGATGACACCGAGGATGAGCAGTGGTGCGATTGCCGCGAGCCACCGCGGAAGACCAAATGGCTGTTTCGAGGACTGTACGATACCGCCGTCGGATTGTGGTTCTGTCGTCATCTAGTTCACCTCGAAGAAGCTCATCCAGCCGAGTTCGGCGAACTCGGACTGGTGAGCGTGGAACATGTACAGCCCGGGTTGGTGATTCCCGTAGTCGAGTTCGATAACCCCGCGCTGTGCTTGGCACATCAGTACCGTGTCGATTGTTTTCCGATTCGGGAACAGTGTCGTCCCTGCGTCGTAATAATCGAAGAACTGCGAGTGGGTATGGAACGAGTTCACGAAGTCGAACTCGATCATGTTCACGAGGTGAACTCGCTGTAGCTCGTCGGTATCTATCTGAATCGGCTTTTTCGTCTGGCCGGCTTTCCACTCGCCATCGTATGCGTCAGTCTGCGACGGTGCATAACAGAATCCACGCGTGTTGACGCCGTAGACCTCGTTATCGCCGTTGAAGTTCGTGTCGAACCCGTTCATCACCATGACCATTTCGTCGACGCCGTCGTACCCATCTGGAGCATAGTCGGCGTGCGAAACCATGTTTCGGCTCCGGGCTCGCTCGGCGGCCATCTCGCGGACCTCCTCAGTGATTGGGCCGTGGTAGTCGATGTACTTTCGTGGGTTCTCTCGGACTTTTTCCGGCTTCGGGTCGATGATAATGGTCCCGTATAACCCTCGATGGACGTGCGCTTTCAGCGGAAGCGTGTGGCAGTGATAGAGATGGGTTCCGACGGGTTGTGCTTGCCACTCGTAGGTGAACGATTCACCGGGCTTGAGAAGTCCCGGCCCGTTCTGTGGAATCCCGTCCATCCGCGGGTTGAGGTTCCGCAGATGCGGATGGATTGTGTGGTCCATCTTCGCGGACCCGTTCGTGAAATTGACCCGAATAAGGTCGCCTTCTTCGGCACGGAGTGTCGGTCCCGGCACTTGCCCGTTGTACGTCCACATTGGAAACGTAACACCGGGTAGAATCTCTTGCTCGACATCGACCGCGACCAAATTGAATTCTCTGACCGTTTGACCGTTCTCTTCGTAGACACCCGCATTGAGGTCGTAGTCGTTTCGTCCGAAGATAGCGTCGCGTTGATTCGTCGAGTCACCGGTGTTGAATTCTCGGAGGAATCCGTGCGGATTGAACTGTTGCTTGGTGTATTCACCGGGTGCGCCAAATCCCATCACTTCCTTTTGCTTCGTGCTGGTTGTGTTCGACTGCGCAGTTCCCATCCCAGTGATAGCGGTACTGCCGGCGATTGCGAGACCGCCGAGTACTGCCCTTCGTGTGACGCCCTCGTGGTTTTTCACCGAATTCACTAGTCGCTCTTCGAGGCCCTTCGTGAGTGAGGCCGCTTCGTCCTCATCTGTTGGTGGGTTGGATTTCCCATGTTGGTCTGTCATGCGTTGATTAACAGATTTCAGTGATTAGACGAAATATAAAGTACTGTTCATCTAACTTAATACTTAGACATGTCTAAACTAACAGCCTCTATTAAATTGTGGCATCACTCTATGAAGTCAGTCAGAAACGACTCTGTACTATTCATTTCTAAATTACCTGTAATTTACAGATTCACACGCATACAATCAACACGAATTCAAATCATCGTATCCAGCGTTTCATCCGAACTATCGAAGCGGGGTGTGCCTATACACCAGGTTGGTAAAGTCGGTCCTGAACATACCACCTGCAAGATATAGTAGCGTTTGCAACTGGTGACACATCCGACCGCACGACACCGGTCGACTGAGTGCACTGACTTGCAAACGCTACTATACTGGAACGGCCACGCACTCTCAGACACCGGGATTAACGAGTTTGTCAACAACAAGACTGTCTGTCTAGAATACTCTCAGTCTCATTTTCAATACTTTCTATACTGCTGACTGAGTCTCTATTCACCCTGTGATTTCGTGTTATGGTTCCAATCACCGTTTTCTATATTCACATATCTATACAATACTCCTTATCAAGAATTAGCGAACTGGTTTACTTATGACCCGCGTACAACGGCCCAGCGCTTCCCGAAAGTAACCCGTATCCCGAGTGATTGAAAGCGGGGGGTTGACTACCACGTCGTATATGAATGAAGACGAATCTCACGAACACGTCGTCCCGGGGAGTGACGAAGAACTAACGACGGCGGACGTGCGCGGGTACGATTTCCGCGGTGAGTTTACGTTCGATGACTTGCTGGACGCGTACGCAACAACCGGATTTCAGGCGACACAGCTCGCAGAAGCGATTGATATCGCCGAACGGATGCAGGAGGACGACGCCACCATCTATCTCACTCTCACGTCGAATATCATCTCGTCGGGGCTGCGTGAGGTCGTCGCATATCTCGTTCGTGAAGGGTACGTCGACGTACTAATCACGACATCCGGTTCGCTGACCGAGGATGTAATCAAGACGGCAAAGCCGTTCAAGATGGGTGAGTGGGATGCGGACGAAGCCGACCTCCGTGAACAGGGAATCAATCGGCTCGGCAACCTCTTCGTTCCGTCTGACCGGTACGTCTGGTTGGAGGAATACCTCTATGATTTCTTCGAGGACTTCTTCGCCGAGGAGAAGATACGGACGCCGACGGCGTTCGCACGCGAACTCGGGGAGACGCTCGACGACGAGGATTCGGTCTTGAAGCAAGCGGCGGATAACGACGTGCCGGTGTACTGCCCGGCGCTCACAGACGCCGAAGTCGGGAACTTCCTCTATTACTATCGTCAGGGCTACGACTCGGAGGTCGGCATCGAGATTCTGGACGACTACGACTCACTCATCGAAGATGGGCTGTTAGCTGACACGACGGGACTTATTGCGGTCGGGGGTGGCGTACCGAAGCATCACGCGATTATGACGAACCTCTTCCGTGGCGGTGCGGATTACGTCGTCTACATTTCGACCGGGATGGAAGGAGATGGGTCGCTGTCCGGTGCACCGCCGAACGAGGCTGTGTCTTGGGGTAAAATCAAGGAACGAGAGACGAATTACACGCAAATTGAGGCAGAGGCGACGCTCGTCTTCCCTCTCCTTGTCGCGGGTGCGTTCAAGGAGATAGGGAACTAAAACGACTTTCGACGTCTTCAGGCTGGCTGAGACCGCCACAGAAGATGTCAGATCGACAAATCAACCCTCTTGAGCCGGCGAGCGTTGATTGCGACGATAATCGTCGAAAGGGACATGAACACTGCACCGATTGCTGGTGACAGCAGGATACCGACCGGAGCGAGGACCCCCGCTGCCAGTGGGAGTGCAATCACGTTGTAGCCAGTTGCCCAGACGAGGTTTTCCTGCATCTTTCGGTAACTTGCCTTCGAGAGGCGAATGAGCCGGACAACGTCCAGCGGGTTGTTGTCGACGAGGATGATATCTCCCGATTCGATGGCGACGTCCGTCCCAGAGCCGATTGCGACTCCGACGTCTGCCCTCGCGAGTGCCGGGGCGTCGTTGACGCCGTCACCGACCATCGCAACTAGTTTCCCCTCTGACTGTAGCTGTTCGACTTTCGTGTCCTTCTCTTCGGGCAAGACCTCGGAGAAGTACTGGTCGATACCGAGTTCCTCGGCGACGGCCTTCGCCACGTCTTCAGAGTCACCGGTCAACATTGCCACCTCGATACCCATCGCGTGTAGTGCCTCGATGGCTTGCCGGCTCTCGTCGCGGACTACGTCCGCAAGTGCGAACGCTGCCACAACTTTGGAGTTCTCTCGTACGAGATAAATGACCGTCTGGGCGTTCGCTCCCGCTTCGGCGGCGAAGGCGGCGATTTCGCCGGACGGCTCGACGCCAAGTTTTTCAATGAGGTTGGGCCCTCCGAGATGGACTGTTTCTCCATCGGCGGTAGCCCTGACACCGAGTCCACGAAGATTCTCGAAACCCGTGACCTGTTCTCGTTGTACCCCTCGTTCCTCGGCGCTGTTCCGAATGGCACGAGCGATCATGTGTTCGGAGTCACTCTCAACACCGGCCGCGATTTCGAATACCCGTTTTTCGTCCCAGACCTCCGTGGTCTGGACACCGACGACACCCTGTTCGCCCTTCGTCAGCGTTCCTGTCTTGTCGAACATCACCGTATCTAGATTTCGTGCTTCTTCCATCGCAATACGGTCGCGAACCAGCATGCCGTTCTGCGCAGCAGTGGAGGTGTTGATAGCGACCACGAGTGGTACAGCGAGTCCGAGTGCGTGCGGGCACGCGATGACCAGTACCGTCACAACCCGTTCGAGGACGGTAATGTTGGACCCGACCGCAACGACCCACGCGACAGCTGTGATGCCTGCGACGGTGAGCGCGATATAGAATAGCCACCCTGCTGCGCGGTCGGCGAGTAACTGGGTTCGGGATTCCGACTGCTGAGCCTCCTTGACGAGACGCATGATACCCGCTAGCGCTGTCTCCTCACCGGTCTTTGTCACCTGGACCCGGAGGCTGCCGTCTTGGTTGACTGTTCCGGCGATGACCTCTGTGCCGGGTACCTTCTCGACGGGCCGAGACTCACCGGTAATCATCGACTCATCGACGGAGGAGTCACCCTCCACAACTTCACCGTCGGCCGGAACGCTCGCGCCCGGACGGACGAGCACGACATCTCCTACAGTCAGGTCGGAGATGGGAACTTCTTCGGTGTCTCCACTCTCGGTGACCCGCTCTGCGGTATCCGGCATAAGTTTCGCCAGTTCGTCGAGCGCCCCGGAAGCCTGCCGAACGGAGCGCATCTCCATCCAATGGCCCAGCAGCATGATGTCGATCAGCGTGACGAGTTCCCAGAAAAACGGCGTTGTCCCTTCGAGAAACAGGCTCGCGATGGAGTAGACGAATGCGACCGTAATAGCGAGTGAGATGAGCATCATCATCCCCGGTTCGCGATTCTCGAGCTCCGTCCGGGCCATCGAGAGGAACGGAACTCCACCGTACGCGAAAATTATCACCGACAGGACGGGTGTGACCCAGACGCTCCCGGGGAACGTGGGCGCGGTGTAGGTGAAGACATCCTGAATGAATTCGCTGAAGAAAATGACTGGTGCCGAGAGAACGAGCGACACCCAGAACCGGCGGCGGAACATCCGTTCGTGGCCGGTGTGGTCCGTGTGTGCTCTCTGATCTTCATAGTCAACTCCATGCTCGTGCCTCTCGTGGTCGTGCTCGTCTGCTGCGTAAGGGGGGTGTTCGGCCTCCGCGTGACTGTGCGGATGCTCGGTTCCGTGTTCGTGGGCTGGCTGTTCGTCCACTCCTGCCACACCTACTCCGTCCGCGCCCTCCTCTTGGCTGTGCTCTCCCTCACCTGCTGAATGTTCGTGTCTATCGGGTAGCTTCGAGACCGTCCCTCGCGTTTCACCCTCTGATTCTAGCTGGCAGACACGACAACAGAGGATTGTCCCCTCGATCTGGGGATGAGAACGATATCTCGGTGATTGCTTGTCCGAATGCTCGTGGTTTGGGTGGGTACTCATAGATTGTCCATTGGTGTCTTTCTACATCTTGCTGTTCGGTTTCGAATACTGATTGTGGGAGCCCAGAACGACCGTTCTCGGGAGCAGACGGCGCAGTGTTTGGTGACCGACGAAGCGCAAACGAAAAGGTGTGGTTACGAGAGTCAGTCCTCTGGCTTGTATTCGCGGGATTGCCACTCGATTACCGTCGCAACGTCTTTCAACATCTCGCCCGTCGTTGCGACGACATCGTCGAGCGTGGCGATGCCGACGAGTGCCCCTCCGTCGTCAACGACAGGAATCCGACGGACCTGTCCCTCCGCCATCTTGGCCGGAAGGTCAACTGCTGTCGCGTCCTCGTGAATCGTAAGCGGATCTGCCGTCATGATGTCTTCGGCAGTGAGTTGGGTTACATCGTCGTGTTCTGCGACGGCGAGGGCGATGTCACGGTCTGTGACCATCCCGACTGGCTTGTCGCCTTCGACGACGACGAGGTCACCGAGTTGTTCGTCCAGCATCGTCTGAGCGAGGTCTGTAACCGAGGCTTCCCGACTGGTTGTCATCGCGTCGACGGCGATATTTTTCACTGGCATAGCTATATAGGTGTATGGTAGCACTCGACAAAATTTCGACTGCGCCTACCACCAAGTGAGAATCGCAGGTAGACTTTTAGGCCCGATAAACACGCTCTATCGGTAGGAAGGAAGCTGGTCTGAGCGTATTCTTGAACATCGAATACACCGCTGCACACACGAGATACACATGCTCTGAGCTTGGGTTATTTGATTCTCGAAACCGTAGATAAACGCCAGTATGTACGACGAGATACTCCTTCCGATGGATGGCAGTTCGGAAGCTGAAGCGGCAGTTGTCCGGGCGCTCGACCTCGCTCGAATTGGCGACGCAACGGTCCACATCCTCTACGTCGTCGATACCAGCCCCGAACCACCTGGCTTAGGGTCTTCAGCACGAGACGAATTACGGAACTACTCCGAGCGGCGCGGGCGGGATATGACCCAGCAGGTACAGAAACGAGCCGACGAGAGTGGAATCGCGGCCGTTCGTACCGTCAGCGAAGGCATTCCGCATCGAGTAATTACCAAGTATATCGAAGCGAACGACATCGACCTCGTGATGATGGGGACCCACGGTGAAGCGGGGCGCGGGGAGTTCTTGACGGGACGGGCGACGGAACGAGTGGTTGCACTCTCGGACGTACCGGTGATGTCCGTTCGGGTTGCCCCAGACGTGACTGTCCCGACTGAGGGCTACGCCATGTATGACGACGTCGTCGTCGCGACCGACGGCAGCGACGCTGCAGAACGTGCTGCCGAACACGGGCTTGGTATCGCCGAGCGATACGGCGCTGACGTTCACGTGGTGTACGTTATCGACACGACGACCTACGGGCTTGGAGATGCTCCTCGGAGCATCGTCGGTCTCCTCAAGCAGGGCGGTCAGAATGCAATCACCGATATCGAAACAACTGCTCGCGACCGGAATCTCCCGGTGACAACGACCGTCTTACGGGGCGTCCCAGAGGACGAAATCCTCTCCTATGCTGACGGCGTTGACGCCGATGTTATCACTTTGGGGACTCGTGGCCGGAGTGCGGGACCTGAGCACCTACTCGGAAGCACGACTGCGCGCCTCGTCGGTCGGTCAGATATTCCGGTGTTTACCACGAGCTAATATGAGTATCCACGGACTCTGTCAGGTGTGTGAATCGATGGCTGCCGAACAGCAGTGTCAGCAGTGCGGCGCACTCGTTTGTCACACCCACTATGACGAAGAGACTGGCCTGTGTATCAACTGCGCATCAGCAGTTGGTTCCCGATGAGGAATAGTTGCAATAGGTGAAATCAGTGGTATCGGGTCACTATTCACCCGATTACGACTCCTGTTCCAGGTATGTCATTGCCTCTTCGTCAGTCACTTGTTCGAAGTTGCGGTAAAACTGACCGACACCCATGAAGCTACTCGGTGTCTGGAGACAGACGACCTCGTCGACCATCTGTCGAACCTCGTCTATCGTGTGTGGTGGCCCAACTGGGACCGCGACGATGACCCGATCTGCAGCGGTACGGACTGGTTGAATACAAGCCTTGATGGTCGACCCCGTCGCCACTCCATCGTCGACGATGACGACCGTTTTATCGGTCAAGTCGGGTGCGTCGCCCTCTCGGTAGCGCTCTGCTTTTGCGCGCGCGTTTTCCGCCTCCTCTGCCCGCTTTTGTTCGAAATACTCCTCGTTATCACCGAACCCACGGAGACCCTCTTCGTTACGCCAGACGCTCCCGTCGCTCGTAACCGCGCCGAGCGCATATTCGGGATTCCCCGGCGCTCCGATTTTCTTCGCGACAACGATGTCGAGCGGGACATCGAGCGCGTCCGCGACAGGCCGCCCGAGCGGAAGCCCACCCCGTGGGATGGCGAGTACGATATCCGCCTCGATATCGCGTCGATTGAGCTCCTCTGCGAGTAACTGTCCCGCCTCGGTTCTGTCTGTAAACTTGCTAGTCGCTCCCATTGTCTCACCGTATAGTATGGCCTGTGCCACTATTTAACGCACGGACCTCATTGTTTGTCTGCCTATCGTGCTGGCTCATCGGGCGGTAGCACAATCCCGACGGTTTACGGATACGATTTCCCCTCCGACAGCACGTCGTTTTGTTCTGCCTTGCGGTGAAGCGGATGCTGACTGGTCTGGTAAAACTACATGCGCGGGTCCTCGAATCGGAGTAGCAAACCAACGATTATGTTGTCTCAAATATATAATACAAATAAGAAATAATCGCCATGGTAGATTATGGTAATGCGGAAGATAGGAGTCATCGTTCAGCGAATATGACGGTCGATGCGGCGACTGGAAGGCAGGACGGAGACAAAATGAACGCAGTTGTGTACTCTGAGTATGGCGATCCCAGTGTTTTCGAACAAAAAGAAGTGGATAGGCCGACCCCCAACGACAGTGAGGTATTGATAGACGTTCGTGCAGCGTCGGTGAACGCTGGTGACTGCCATCTCATGAGGGGGTCACCGTTCTTAGTCCGCTTCATGTACGGTGGTATTCTACAACCGAAATTACAGATACTCGGGATGGATGTTGCGGGTCGGGTCGAAGTCGTAGGCAAAAATGTGACGCGGTTTCACCCGGGTGATGCGGTATTTGGGGACGTATCGAAGTGTGGTTTTGGCGGCTTTGCCGACTACGTTGTCGCAACAGCAGATACGTTGGTGATGAAATCTGCTGACGTTTCGTTCGAGGAAGCGGCGGTCGTGCCGACAGCAGCAGTCACCGCCCTTCAGGGTCTTCGGGGTGCTGGACAGATTCAGTCGGGCCAAAATGTCTTGATTAATGGTGCGTCCGGCGGTGTCGGGACGTTTGCGGTGCAAATTGCCAAATCGTTCGGGGCTGACGTAACCGGCGTCTGCAGCACGGAAAAAATGGAAATCGTTCGCTCGATTGGGGCAGACCGCGTCATCGACTACACCCGAGAAGAGTTCACCGAACATAGACAATCGTACGATTTGATTCTCGATACTGCGGCATCACATTCTCTGTTTGATTACAAGCGCGCATTAACACCAGAGGGAACCTATGTCATGGTGGGTGGTCCAGTCGGTCGATTGTTTCAAGCTATGATTTTCGGACCGTTACTGTCTGTAGTCGGGAGTAAGAATCTACGTAATTTGCTGATGGAACCTAACAAAGACGATCTGGCCTTCGTAAAGGAACTTCTCGAAACCGGTACAGTCAAGCCTGTTATCGATAGTCGATACGCGTTAGCCGAGGTTCCCGAGGCTATCAGGTATCTTGAAGAAGGACGTGCCAAAGGAAAAGTGCTGGTAACTCTGGACGCTAATGGTTCGTAAACGGGATACTGAGGATAGCCGAGTTACTACTAACTATTGTATACCGACGCGAAAAATCCGAATCAGTCGGTCGAGTTATTCGGTCTCGGAAACGACGAGTACCTCGATATTGCCACCGTAGGGGTCGTCGATGTGGCCGCTGGCGTCGCGGAAGAGCGCCTGAAGATTCACACTGATTGTGTCGCCGTGAACGTCGGCATCTGTCTGAATCTTCTCGGACATGATGTGATGGTCTTCGCCATCGTATCCGATGTCAAAGCTCTTGATGGCCGTCTCTGCTGCGGTAACCGGTCCACGAACGCCGACATCCTTCGAGTCAGTGTACTCGTGTCCCGTCACGTCTGAGAACGAAAACTGGACTGTTTCTAGTTCGGTTGGCATTGGTGTAGCACCAGATAATAGATGTTGTCGAGGCTACAAATAGATTTATATTTTCTAACCATTTTAAGGCGGAATAATTATTGGTGGGATTGTGTCTTGCGATTCCACGCAGCTGAGTTGAAATTCATGACTTTCAGTAACACACTTCTCCGACCGAAGTTGGTTTGGTCGTTGCAACGGTATTGTCTCTTGAACAACGCTCGCAACTGGTGGGATGACAGAGTGGACTAATGTGCCTGCTTGGAAAGCAGGTGGCCGAGAGGCCTCGTGGGTTCGAATCCCATTCCCACCGCTCTGCGTGTTGGTGAGAACCCTCGCATGTGTCGTGGGCAATGCCCGTGACAAGGGGTTCGAAGGCCCGCCACCCTCGACAGCGACGAACGAGAGGTCCTTCTCTCGAATGAGACGCGCAGTCAACTGTGAGCGCCATCGATATTCGATAACTGAGTGGGATCAGCAGGATGTGCGGGTTCGTGTGTTACCGACTGTACTTCAGCTACTGCTTCGTCGATTCCGTTCGGCTCAGTCCACGCCGTCCGGTCGGTGGTGATGGTCATCGCCCTATTCTGAGTATCCCTCTTGAAGGAATGTCCCCTCAGTCTCGTACATCGAGAGGAGTTCGGCGATGAACTCCTCGTGCGATTCGTCTTCCTCTAAATGGCCGTCTAACCGCTCTTTGAGATCGTCACTAATCTCGAGTGTGTATGTCATATCGTCTCCCTCGGTTCCTCTATCATGTACTATCGCATGCGTCCTCGAAAAACGTTGTTAGTGATTACTATCTCCGTGAATTAACGGCTAGAACTGACATCCGTTGTGGATACACCGGAATATCAACTCTTTACGTTTCACCTTCTAAAGTCAGAAATCTTTTCTATTGTGTATGAATTTCATGGTATGTGAAAATTCATCCATTACAAACGTACCTGTGTAAATGGTAATTACCATTTATATTCGATTGACAGACGCAATTCACAGCCCACTGGTGTAGTTATCTCTGTTCCTTCGCAGTACTCTGCTTGAATAGCCCGGCCTAATCGATAGCACAGCGAAAAATCATGTGCTGAGAACTGATGTATGGTATCAGAGGTTAGATACTATTCGTAAAAACCGACCAGTCCTGCGTTGTGAATGTACCCGAAGGTCTCGTCAGATGGACTAAAGTTTCATATCCTGTGCTGCTAAATATGTGGATACGATGTACGATGATATTCTCATCCCCGTCGACGGGAGTGATGGCTCCGAGCGCGGTGTCGAGTACGGCCTCGATATCGCCCGGAAATATAAGGCAACTGTTCATACCCTCTACGTCATCGACCGGCGAACCTACGGTGACACACCTGCGCTCTCGAGTGACGAACTTTTCTTCGAGCAGATTGAGGACCACGGCGAAGAGGCACTTCAGGTAGTGGAAGAAAAAGCGGAAGACCTCGGTCTCGATGTCGTCTCTGTCTGTAAGCGGGGTATCCCGCACGAGGTCATTCTCGAGTACACGGAGGATGAGGACATCGACCTCATCGTGATGGGTCGGCATGGCCATTCGGAGTTCCAGGTACCACACATCGGGAGCTGTACGGACCGTGTGATTCGGCTCGCAAAAATCCCGGTACTCCCTGTCTAAGCGATTTTCACGTCGAAAAAACGATTAGTCGGTGCGGTCGGATGCCTGTTCAACCCACGCGGTCACTCGTGAGACCGGCACGTCGATGGTTGCGGCAATCTCCGATGGGTCGGCCGCAGCCAACCCAGACACCGACGTTATTCCCACCGAGGCAAGGCGCTCTGCGTATGTGGGACCAATACCGTCGATGGATTCGAGTTCTTCAGGGGCGGTTTCGTTCGCCTCTACCGCCTGTGGTTCGAGTTCTTCTTCGGTGGTCTCGTTCGACTCTACCACCTGTGGTTCAGGCTCTTCGGCGACAGTTTCGTTCGACGCTGCCGCCTGTGGTTTGAGTCCCTCATCGGGGGTCTCGTCCGTTTCTTCCGCCTGCGAGTCTGGTCTGGTCTCTTCCGTCTCTGAGTCAGGTGTCTCATCTGTTCCTGTCTCTGAACGTTCGGCGAACCAGTCACTCACGGCCGGCCAGAGGTCTCCGTGCGAGCGCGACGAGACGGAAAGCCCGATGTGGCCAGTCGCGCCTTCGATAACCTCCGTATCCTCGCTCGGAACGAGGTCGTTGAACGGTTTACTCGCCTCCGGTGGGATGAGGTGGTCGTACTCCCCGACAATCTGGAGGATGGGCATCTCGAGTCGTTCGAGGTCGACCTGCTTCCCGTCGAGCATGAGTTCGTTCTGAGCGAGCTTGTTCTGCTGGTAGACGTCCTCCAAGAACTGCTTGTAGGTCTCGCCCGCGACGTCGATACCGTCAGAGAGCCACTGCTCCATCCGAGAGAAGTTCTCTACGAAGGACTCGTTCTCGACGTTCTCGAACAACCGGACGTACTTGGTTACGAAGTTCTCGACAGGGTCCATCAGTGCGAAGCCCACGTCGAGGAACTCCGAAGGAACGTTTCCAAACGCATCGGTCACGGCCTTGGGTGAGTAGTACTGCTCGTCACCCCAGCGCTCGAGGACTCCGCCCGTGTCATCGAAGACGAGTCCCGCGGCCATCAGACCGAGGTTCCTGACCTTCTCGGGGAAGAGCGCAGCGTACATCACGCTCATCGTCCCGCCCATGCAGTACCCGAGAAGGTTAATCGAGTCCTGCCCCGAGCGGTCGCGAACGATGTCGACGCAGTTGTCGATGTACCGAGTCACGTAGTCATCGAGCGTGAGGTGGGTGTCGAGCCGTGACGGCTCGCCCCAATCGATGAGGTAGACGTCGAACCCTTGTTCGAGGAGCGTCTGAACGACACTCCGGTCGGGTTGGAGGTCGAGAATGTACGGCCGGTTAATGAGTGCGTACACGATGAGAATGGGCACATCGTACTGTGTCTCCGTCTTCGATTCGTAGTGGAGGAGTCTGAGTTTATTCTCCTTGTAGACGACTTCGTTTGGGGTTTTGCCGACCGATACCTCCGACACGGTTTCGGCACGGTCAGAGGCAGCGCTAGTCCGGTCGACGAGTTCCGCAGCTTGCTCCCACTGTCGGCGCTGCAAGTCCAAGGCGAAGGTTACTGGTGTCATCCCTCCACGTCCATCGCATCGAGGAGCCGGTCGAGCTTCGTCTCGACGGCGTGCTGTCTCCGTTCGAGTTCGACGAGGCGCTCTGCGACTTCGTCGATGTCTCCCTCTGTGGCGAACCCGAGCGTGCGCAGTGTCGACTGCGCGGCTTCGTCGACTTCCCGCTGCATTTCGAGTGCGTCTTCGACTGTCTGTCCGGTCGCGGCGGCGAACGCGGAGGTACCCATCACCTCCTTGAATGCCTCGTTCGCCGAGTTCAACCAGATATCGCGGAACTCGTTGGCAGATACATCCTCGCCCTCGAAGGCGTCGCTCGCTCGCTCGAACTGCTGTTCGGCGGCGTTCATCCACACCTCGTAGGCGCGAGCGTAGCCGTTGAGGCCCTCGCTTATCGTCTCCGTGGACATCTCGGGTGTCTCCTCAAGCGCGTCGAGCCACGACTCGACGAACTGTGTCTGTGCCTCGACGTTTCGTTCGAGTGCCGCAAGCATCGTCTCGTTCATCTCTGCTGCATACATCGTCCACTCGTCCCCTTTTTGTTGTGACATGGGCATATACTCTCGGGCGGGCTAAAATAGTTAACCGACAGACTACTCCGGCGTGTCTGGTGTGACCTGTGCAGAGGTCTCCTCTATCTCCTGTAGGCCTTCGAGGTAAACCTCAGTCGCGTCGTCTAGGTATTCCAGGGACTGCTCCATGATTTCGTCCATGGCGTCTGCGTTCTCCTCGAAGCTTTCTTCCATGACATCCCAGGTCTGTTCGGTCATCTCGTCGATACTGTCGAACTGCTCGTCCATCGCGTCCTTCACGTCCGCGTACATCCGGTTGTCTCCCGGCACCGACGAGTCCATCATCTCGAAGTATGACTTGACCGCGGTCCGAGCGAAGTCAGTTCCCTTCCGGCTAACTGACTGTTGGGCCTTCATACCATCGACCATCATGCGCGTTACCTGCTTTTGGAACTCGATACCTTGGTGCATGCTCCGCTGACTCTGCTCGATGGAGCGACGCTGTAACTGGAAGAACTGCGTGAATGGGTTGGCTTGTTCACTCATTTGAATCACCACGTGATTGTTTGATTGGGACGACGAACGCCTGAACGAGGTCTCCTTCCTCGATGTCGAGGGCATCGCGCTCAGCGTCGGGGATGCTGATGCGCCCCCCACTCTGCACGCGCGTTTTGAAGACCGCGGTTTGGAGACTCATCGATCCGAGGTCGGGGAAGTCACCCATCGAAGGGCTGTCTGAAACACCCGTACCCGCTGTCATCAGTTGTTCGAACAGACGGAGTTGTTGTTGGGTGAACTCTTCGCTGGCTTTCTGCATCTGTGATGCGAACAGCGCCGGCGGCCACCTCGCATCGTTTGAGTCGTTCGTCATCTCCTAACTCGGTGTTGTACCTGCAGTAACATATATGTTCCCTTCGACACCATTTAGTGGTATCAGATGGTATCGTATGGTGTAGAAGCCGGCAAAAATCCCCTGCCTGGCACTCAGTAGACGATTGTGAACACATACCGAAGTACATAAGTTGGGCGGGTGCAGAGCCGCAGTAACGACCTTATAAGATGACTCGTGAGAACACCGCCACGAACCGAAAGACACCCTCCTCATCGACGGGGATGCAACAACTGACTTCAGCATGGCTTCGCGCCTCTGGCCACCTCGCGAACAGCGTCCTTGAGGCGAATCGAGCGACACTCGCAGCCTTAGGTCTCAGTGATGGTGACCAGAGCGGCGAGGTCGAACTGGAGCCGAGCGTAGAGAGCGTTGCCTACGACGACTCGGACTGGACGGAGACGAGGACTGTCGACGCCTCTGAGAACATCAATCCAGGTGACACCGTCACCTTCTCGAAGACAATCTCCGACGAGGATGTCCGTGCGTTCGCGAAGGTGAGCGGCGACACGAATCGACTCCACCTTGACGAAACGTTCGCAGAAGGGACTCGATTCGGCGGTCGCATTGTCCACGGAACTCTTGTTTCGGGACTCATCAGCGCGGCCCTGGCTCGCCTTCCCGGCGTTACTGTCTATCTCTCTCAGGACATGCGGTTCCTGAATCCTGTGCAAATCGGCTCTCGGCTCACTGCCGAAGTCGAAGTCGTTGAGGCGCTGGCTGAGGACCGTTTCCGCCTGTCGACGACGGTTACGAACGCCGATGGTGAAGCCGTTATCGAGGGCGAGGCCGTCGTACTCGTCGACTCGGCACCGGACCATGTGGAGTAATTTCACGAACGGTCAGGTGCTATATTCTACAGGCGGGAACGGTCAGGTGCTATATTCTACAGGCGGAATAGACCGAGTACGTCGAGGTCTCGCAAACCGTTCTACAATTTGCTGGATGTGGGAACCTCTGATTTCCCTTAATGTGACCCGAAGTGATTCACACTGTATACAGTGCCAAGTACTAACTATTCACGCAAAAGATATAGTTATGTGATAACTACTTACAGGATATGTGAGCGTGCAAAGAGTTTTTGGGTAGTTCGTTGTACTAGCAATCCCAGTTACGTCGACTGGCAGCACCCGTCATGACCACGAGAACAGATGAACCGAACCACGTGAAGTTATTCCTCCGTGCCGACGCCGAAGTCGGTGTGGAACGCATGAAGGAAGCGGCAGTCGAGAAGCTAACAGAACTCGCTGACGCGGGATACATCGATGACTACGATGTCCGCGTATGGGGACGCGAACTACGGTCCAACGGACCTATCGCGAACACAGAGTATGGGAGTGAGTTGCTCGAGTACATCCACGAGTTCAGAGAGTGGGCGGCGGAGAACGATGTCTCGCTCCAGGCTACATTCGACGAGCGGACCATCGTGTCTTCGATTGCGGACGAGCACTACGACGTGGTTTCTCTCCCGACACTCTGTCTCGCGGTCTACGATGATGATGAGGAGTTAATGGGTGTTTACCCCTGCCATAACGGGGATCGGTCCTGTTCGGTCGTCGAGTACCTCGAAACGCTCGAGAACAGCCCGCGTGCGTATACACCGGGTGCCTAAGTCAGGACGCGTTAGTAGTCTCCTACCTCGCACCCTCGTCCCCATGTTCAGTTTGCTCGGTTATAGTCGTGTTATAGTGACTGTCTAACCATGTTGTTTGGTAACATCCATTGGTGGAGAAATTTCTTTATAGAATGACGACAATCTAACAATTGTAGTGGGTGTACGAATTCCACGCGAGCCATACGTCGAGAGTACCTCGTAACGTTCGATTGTATAACGAGGGCGAAACGACACTCGTGTGCGATATAGTGACAACACTGAGCAAATATGAACGATTTAACATCACGGACGTGCCTGGTAACGGGCGCATCACGGGGAATTGGACGGGGAATCGCAGAGGAGTTTGGAGAAGCAGGTGCGGATGTCGTGGTAAACTACCGAACTTCGGAGGCCGAAGCTTATGACGTCGTTGACGAGATTGAGGCCGCAGGTGGGAGCGCTATTGCGCTTCAAGCCGATGTCTGTGAGTACGACGAGGTCTCGGCGATGCGCGACCGCGTGCACAAAGTATTCGGACCTATTGATGTACTTGTGAACAACGCGGGCGTGACAGTCGACTGCAAGTTCGAGAACATGACTTGCGAGGACTGGGACCGCGTCATGGACGTGAACCTCGGCGGCGTCTTCAACGCGACGAAGGTCTTCTACGACGACCTGAAGGAGGCAGACCGCGGTCGCCTCATCAACATTTCGAGCGTCGTCGGCCAGCAAGGCAACTTCGGACAAGCCAACTACGCGGCCACAAAGAGTGGACTGTTCGGGTTCACGCGCACTATCGCTCTCGAACTGGCGCGACACAGGACGACGGCTAATTGCGTCGCACCTGGTTTCACCCAAACCGACATGTTCGATGACGTGGGCGAGGAGATACAAGATAAGATTTGCCAACGTATCCCTCTCAACCGATTCGCGGAGGTGGATGATATCACGGGTATCGTTCGGTTCCTCGCCAGCGACGAATCGGACTACATGACGGGACAAGTACTCGGCGTCAATGGTGGGATGGAGTGGTGACAATCATGTATAAGGAAGACCCACGACTCACGTCCGTACCACCGTACCAGAGCGAAGAGGCGGAGCTTGACTGGTCCGTCGAACCGCTCCCAGAGACGCTGACATCGTCCCAGACCAAGCTCGTTTACCTCTATCTCTCGCAGCAACGTGTGGGGACCGTAGAGGAACTTCGGGACACGCTCGGGATGAAGACTATCACGCTCTACCCAGTGCTCGAACACCTCATGGACCTTGGTCTCGTCCAGCGTGAGGACGGATACTACGTCTATCAGCCGACCTGAACGGTTCATCGGTGGTGCTTTGCGTCCGTCGTGACGTGAGTTCACCCCGATACTGACGTTCCCTTCTACTCGTAACGCCGAGGGTAGTTCCCTCCTATCATTCGTATCGTGACTCGTCTTCTACAGCGTCGTCGTCGAGTGTTTGGAAACGCGTTTACTACTCTGTCTCGCTGGGTGTTTCGATGATATGACGGAATGCACGATGTCTCCCGAGATGGCGTCGGAGATACCGGTAGATGGGGAAGATGTATTCCTCGATTCGGCCGGAGACGCCTCTCGTACTCGCGTGAATCAGCACTGGAACACCCGAGGACCGGGCGAGGTCGATTGTTCGGTCGGGCGTACTGCCAAACACCCAGCGTCGGAGCCGACGGTCACGGGTCGCTCCGATGAGCAGGAACCCACCGTTTCCGATAGACGTCGAGACGAGTCCCTCGGCAACCGTGTCGGCAGTCAGGTTGTGCACTTGGAGCGATTCGATTCCCGTGAGAGCTGAGACGGTTTCATCGACCGGTTCGGAGGTCCCACCTCGCTTCGGGTTGACGCTAATGACGTGCACCTTGGCCCCTTGCTGCCCCAGTCGATTTACAATTGGCAGCAGCGCGAGGTGGTGAGGACCGCCACCAGCACCGACGTTGATAGTCGAGAAATCGTCGATAGCATCCACGTTGCTCGTGAAGAACACTCCGCACGGAGCGTTGTATTCGACGGTTTCGGTGATTCCCGGGTTCTCCTCCGGATAACCCATTAGAATCTGATCAGCCTGGTCGTCCCGTGCTGTCTGGAGGATGTCGAACGCGATATCTCGGCAGATATGCCCTTCGACGGTGTATTCAACGTCTATGTCGGCTTCGGAAAGGAGCGCTTCTATTCGCTCGGCCCGCTCTTGGGCTGTTTCGCGGACCATCTCGTTCGGCGTCTGGTCCGGGATGTGAGTGACGTTGAGCACCTGAACCAGCGGTTCTGCCTCTTCCCCTCGACTCAGCGTCTCGGCGAGCCGTACGTAGGGGACCGCTCTCTCTGGGCGTGCAAGCGCCACGAGAACTCGGAACCGCTCTCGTTCCCTCTCTTCCGTCTCACCACCCGTTGCGGCCGTCGTGCTGGAACCTGATTGGCCGGAAGCGCCGGTCGAGACAATCTTCTCGACGAGTTCTTCGATATGCGGAGCGCCGCCCCAGACGAGATAGGCGATAACGAGTCCAACAGTGAGTGCAGCGCCGATACCAACCCCAATAGGGGGGAGGTTCAGAATAAGTGCGAGATTGGCTAGTACGCCCACCACGGGGAGGGCAGGAACGAGCGGCATCGAGAAGCCTCGTTCGATGTCCGGGTAGTTCCGCCGGGAGTAAATCAGCGCGATATCT
Source organism: Haloferax mediterranei ATCC 33500 (assembly GCF_000306765.2). Taxonomy (NCBI): domain Archaea; kingdom Methanobacteriati; phylum Methanobacteriota; class Halobacteria; order Halobacteriales; family Haloferacaceae; genus Haloferax; species Haloferax mediterranei. Next base: position 233,094 of record NC_017943.1, on the reverse strand, counting down.
ACCACGGCCAGTGGGACGAGGAGATTGAACGTAGCGAATCCCGTGAGGGGGCTCAACCCGAGGAAATGGACGCCGAGTAGTCCGTGCTCCGAAAAGAGGGTGATGAACACGAAGATGAGGAGACAGATTGTCGCCGTTGCTGTCGTCACACTCCAGAATGGTGTCCGATAGTCGCGATGGATGCGGGCGAACCGCCGGGGCGCGTGTCCCTGTCGGCCCATGAGTGACCCGATACCGCTCGCGGCGAGAATCGAGGCGTTCGAGGCGCTTACCATCGAGAAGACGGCACCGGCGACGATGAGTAACTGCCCCCACGGCCCGAGGAAGGATGCCGCGACGCTCCCCATCGCCGTCTCCCCCTCTGCGAGCACTTCGCGGGCGACCGGCGCGTTCACCATCGCGACGATGACGAGCGCGTACAGCACTGTGACGGTAATCATGCTCGCGGCGATGGCTCGGGGAACAGTCTTCCGAGGCTCGATAATCTCACCCGCACTCGCGGCGATAGCCGAGAATCCGAAGAACGTGATGAACGCCAGTGCGGCGACCGAGACGATGCCGACTGGTTCGGCCTCGATGTTCGTGACGAACGTTGTCGTTGCTCCCGCTGGTCCGGCAAACGCAATCGCGCCGCCGATGAAGACGAACAGGACTCCGACCTTCGCGCTCGTGACGATAAGCTGGAAAATCCCCGATTCCTCGGTCCCGCGGGCGTTGAGCAGTCCAAGTGTGAGTGCTGCGAGAATCCCAACGCTTCCGTGTGGAAGGGACTGAAGCGACTCCGGGAGGATAAACCGGAAGAACCACTCGTCCATCGTCGCGAGATAGAACGCTGTCGTCCCGGTGTATCCGAGAAAGAGGGACATTCCAACGCCGTATTTGAGACGGTCCCACTCTTCGAACGTACGCGAGCAAAAGAGGTATCCACCCCCGTTTTCGGAGTAGATAGACGCGAACTCGGAGTAGGCTGCGGCGGTGATTCCAGCAACAAGTGCTGCGAGGACGAACGCGATGACGGCGCTCGAACCGATTCGGAATACAGCCGTCCCGGAAAGCGAGAAAATCCCGGCCGCGATCATCGTCCCCAGCCCAATCGCGAACGCGATTTTGAAATCGAGTGTCCGCGTGTGCTCAACCATATCGTTCTGTTGGTTTGCGTATTTAATAAATAATCAGGCGGTTTAGCGGGTCGTTCATGGCGACGCTTCATCTGACACCCGTCCAACTCGTAGCCCACGAGGAGGTCGCACTCGCCGAGGCCGTCTCTCACATTCCGGTTCTGGGTGCCGCCGGCTTCGTCCTCGTTATTCTCTCGGCGATGAAAAGCACGTCATCGGGTATCAACGCGACGCTGTTCGGTACGGCCCGACTCGTTCACAAGATCGCGACCGAGGGTGCGCTGCCGCGGCTCTTTTCGTTCCGGAACCGAGAGGGAATCCCAGTCTACTCGCTTCTGGTTATGGGTGGGTTAACGGCGGCATTCGCCGCACTGGGCACGCTCAAGCAGATCACCGAGTTCGGTTCTGTGGCATTTCTCGTTTCGTTCGCCGTTACAAACTACACGAACCTCCGGCTTGCAGACGAGACGGGGTCGAACCGCATCGTTCCCGCACTCGGCCTGCTCGGCACGACCGCCGCGATTCCGATTGTCCTCTATCATCTGTATCGAACCGACATCCAAATATTATTCTGGACCATCGGAATCTTCATCCTCGTTTTTCTGTTCGAGTTCCTCTATTTGGAGCGTAGCCCGTTCGAGCCCGGTGTTGAAGGCGAGACGTGAGCTCTCTTTTCGGTCCGGTCGTTGGGGTCGGTGCTTTGAGTTTTCGCCACTCTGACCTACCGAGAGGGGACTAATTCGGATGTACTGCCCGCTGCTTTCGACGGTCTTCTCAACGGCAGTTCGATAACGAACGTGGCACCTTGCGGGGCGTTGTCCTCAATCCACACCTCGCCACCATAGGCACCCACCATTGCATCGACGAAAAACAGCCCAAATCCGCCACTCGTCCGGTCTGTCTCACCGCGGCGGAAGACGGCATCCTTCCTGTCGTCTGGAACGCCTTGGCCCGTATCGGAAATGCGCGTCCTGATTGTTCCCCTCTCTTCGTCCTTCTCAGTGGTCACGGTCACACACAGTTCGTCGGGGTCGTTGTGGATCGCAGCGTTCGAGAGGACGTTGCCGATGACTTCATTCAGCAGTTCATCGCCTTTAACGTGCACTTCGTTGTGAATGTCAGTCTCGAACGTCACTTCGGGATATGCCGACTGGACGCGCGCAACCTCCTCGGTGATGATTGCTGAGAGGCCGACGTTCGTCAACTGATGCTCCGACTCTCTGGTTAACGTTTGTATGACGTTGCGAACGCGCTGGACGATATCTACAACGTCATCGGACCACCGCAGAATCGTTTCAGCGTGTTGGTGGTGGTCGTCTTCGTCGAGGTCCTCAACGAGGAGCTCCGCGTGTCCCCGAATGACGGTCATCCCGTTGAGAACGTCGTGTCGGAGGATGCTATTGAAAAACTCCAGCTGGTCGCTTCGATATTCCAATTCTTCAGCGTGGACAATGGCACGCTCTGCGGCGCGCTCGCGCTGGATTGCGCGCGCTTCTATAATTCCAATCAGAAGACCACCAGCCGCCCCCATTGCGATTGCGAACCGGACCCAGCCGAAAAAGAATGAGAGGTCTATTTCAGCGGGAAACACGAGGATAATGAAGAGATTGATCCCGAGGTAGACGCCCAACCCGCCGAGGAGCCATTTAACGATTCGAGCGTACCGTTCCGGTCCCAGTCCGCTTCGTTCGAGCCAATACCCGCCATAGATAATGCCGAATACGAACGGACTCGTAGTGATGATGTAGCCGAAAAGATCCGTCGAACGAAACCAGTCCAGTCTCATCTCCCCGAGGACAACCCATTCTCCAAAGACAGAGAGTAGAAGTACACCTCCGAACCCGATGATGAGTTGCGGTATCCGATTTACGCGGGAATCGGAGAACTGATGGATATCTACCATCTTTGCCGTAGGAATTTCATTGTTCAGAACATATGTCTTTCTCCCGTCTGAGAGATGTACACCCTCGACAGAGCGGTTGATATCATTCTATTCAGCGTGAAATTCTCTCTGGTTGAAATCAACAACAGTCGTTAACCGCGCTAGCCACGATGCACCAACTAAGGGTGTCTCTGATAGCCGATGAGCGTGGTTGAGACCTTCATTGAGGGGTTGCGTCTCGGTGGCGAGATGTTCTGGGAGACGTGGTGGGCGCTCGTACTCGGATTTACGATTGCGGGGGCGGTCGAAGCGTTCGTCAGCGAGGAGCAAATGACGCAGGTTCTAGGCGGTAGTGGTTGGCGCGAACTGGGGTTGGGGTCGCTGTTCGGTGCCGCATCGTCGAGTTGTTCGTTCGGTGCGGTCGCCACGACGAAGTCCCTGTTCAAGAAGGGCGCATCCCCGGTGGCGAGCCTCGCAGCGTTCCAGTTTGCCAGCACGAACCTCGTAATCGAACTCGGACTCGTGATGTGGATTCTCCTCGGCTGGGAGTTTGTAATCGCCGATTACGTCGCTGGTAGCATCCTTATCGTGTTATTCGCAGCGATTCTCGAATACGCCGTCCCGGACGCTTGGTTTCGCGCCGCTCGCGAGCACTTACAGACACAGGAGGGTGTCCGTGACCCTACCTGTGGAATGGGAATCGACCCCACGGATACGGATGTCGTCACGCTCGAACGAGATGGTGGCACGGAGTACTTCTGTTCCGAAGCGTGCAAACGTCGGTATCAGAACCAAGAGGAACGCACGTGGACGGAGCGACTACTGACCATTGGCGGCTGGAAAGAGGCTTCACGAAACGCGATTGGAGAGTGGCAGATGCTCTGGAAAGACATTGCTGCGGGGTTTCTCGTCGCTGGCCTGATTGGTGCGTTCGTCCCCCGAGCGTGGTGGACGACCCTGTTTGGAATCGGGGCTGAGGGTACTCTCGGATGGGTAGCTGCGAGCGCGGTCATCGGCGTGATTGTCGGCATCATCACGTTCGTCTGTTCCGTCGGGAACGTCCCCTTCGCGGTCATTCTCTGGAACAATGGTATTGCCTTCGGAGGCGTCATGTCGTTCATCTTTGCCGACCTCATCGTGCCGACCATCGACGATGCCTACCGACGATACTACGGCTTGCGACTCGCGGGCGTGCTCTTCGTTTCGATATTCGTCACCGCGGTTATCGTCGGTGTTATTATCCACTTCCTCTGGGGTAGTCTGGGGCTTATTCCGCCGCAGGGTCAGGCCGGAGGGACAGCACCCCGTGGCTACACCACGTGGTTGAACGCCGGGTTTACCGTTGTGTTTGCGATTCAAGCGTACCTCATGTACGGCTCTCGTTCTGGGGAGGTCCCTGCTCACGAACACACGTAGTAAGGGACATCGATTGCCCATCCGACGACCTCCGAAGTTGGTCACGCAGCTGATTTCCGAGTGCGAAGTAGTAGCCAACCGAATGCGCCGATAATCGACCCGACGAGACTTGCCATAACGTCCCCTCGTTCGAATTCTCTCCCCGGAATCACTTCCTGAAGCAGCTCGGTTCCGACTCCATAGGCGGTCGACACGACGACAGCAGTCAGGGCACCACGAAACGGCGGTTCGGTATCGTCGAATGCGGCTACGAGTGCGGCTGCAAACCCGGCGTGACCGAGTAGATGCAGGAGCTTATCGGGCCCGTACGCTCCGAAATCTGGGTTATGTCGGGGCGGCAGTGGAATGAGAGAACCGACGAGCAACAGCAGGGCAGAGGCTGTTACACCGTGCCACCGCTCTTTCCCTCCGCTCGTGCCACTCGTTCTGTCGGACACGAGTCTCAGTACGACCCGACTGTGCTTGAGTCCACGGACGGGAGTGGGTAGCAGGACACCACGTCCAAGACCGCTATATTCGCACTATTCCGAACCGTGGACTAGGTCTCAGGGGGCTATTGCAACGGGCGCTCCCTCACGACGTACCAGCCAAACACAGCGAAGAGCGCACCGAGCAGACTCGCAACGACATCCGCGAATTCGAACTCCCGTCCGGGAACCCAGTTCTGTGCTCGGCCGGTCACGAGGCTATGGGTGGTCGAGATGCACACCGCGAGGACGGCGGCTCCCCGGTCGGTACAGCGGTCCGCGCGGAATGCATCCGCAATCAGCACCGCATAGCCCGCGTGTCCGACGAGATGCATGACTTTGTCCGGGCCGATCCACTTCCACTCGGGGTGGCGCTTGAGCGGTGACGGCAACATCGACAAGACGAAGAGGAAAATCGTACTACCGGCAACTGCCATCCAGCGAGAGTCAGAAAATCGGCTGCGCATAGTGATGCTACGCTCTGTGGCTTTTTGACGTCGCGGGTCGATGGCACTGTTTCTCACCTCCGAAACGGATCCCGAACTGCTTGGTCTTGAGGCGATTCACGAACGTAACGTGTCAATCGGTGTCTCTCAGGGCGAATCGGAAATTCGTAGCACGGGTTTGATTGCACGGCCGTCTGCCAAGTCGTCGACGGCCCGATTGATATCCGCCAATTCGTAGAAGGAGAGCAGTTCGTCGAAGGGGAACCGTCCCTGTTCGTAGAGTTCGATAAGCCGCGGGATGAAGACGCTCGGAATCGAGTCTCCCTGGGAGATTCCACGGACTGTCCGTCCCCGGAGGACGCTATTCATGTCAAGACTCGGTTCCGGTTCTGGTGGGGCACCACCGAGAAGCCCACAGGTCCCTGGAATTCGTGTTGCATCGACCGCTTGCCGCACTACCCGTGGAATCGACGTGGTGTCTAACGAATAGTCGACACCACCATCGGTGAGAGCGCGGATTGTCTCCGCGAGGCTCGTCTCCTCGTCGGCGTTAAGAACGTGCGTCGCACCGAGGTCCGCTGCCGTTTCGAGGCGCTCCGCTAGCAGGTCGACAGCGATGATCGTCGTGCACCCCTTTATTACTGCACCCAGTACTGCGCTCAGCCCAACGGCTCCGACGCCGAACACGGCAATCGACGTACCGGGGTCGGGATCAAGCGAGTTGATGACTGCGCCGCTTCCGGTCTGGATACCACAGCCCAGTGGTCCAAGAATCTCCAACGGGACGGTATCCGGAACCGTGACTACTTGGCGCTCGCTCGCAATCGAGTGCGTCGCGAACGAGGACTGGCCGAAAAAGAGACTGACCTCTTTGCCATCTCTGTGCAGCGGCGAGGACTGATCGGTTCCACGTACACCGTCGAAATTGTACGCAGAGAACCGTGAACAGTACGCAACGGCACCTTCCGTACAGTTTCGACAGGTTCCATCGTGATCGAAGCTCACTACTACGTGGTCGCCGGGCTCAACGGTCGTCACGTTTTCGCCGACTGCTTCGACGACACCCGCCCCTTCGTGCCCGAGTACCGCTGGCAGCGCCATCTGGAAATGCTGCTCACGGACGGCGATGTCAGCCGGACAGACGCCGGTCGCAACGATTCGTACCAGCACTTCGTCCGACCGCGGTTCGTCGAGGGAAAGTTCCTCGATGTGGAACCTTCCGGACTCCTCTGCTACGACGGCGGCTCGGACGTCAATCATAACGTACAGTGACAATCACTGCTTCAGAATAGTCGTTTCTGATTTATTTTCACTTTCACTGCACTTGGCACACCTACTTCAAGTCAGCTGCTCAACTGGGAGGGGATGACAATGTCCAAAGATGGTCGGTTCGTCGGCATAGCGGCGACCAATCACGACCCAAACCTGAATTCAACACCGGACATAGGGATCGAACACGAGACCCGTTCTGATCTGGTCCAAGACTCGGAGATACCGAGGGAAAGACTGTGGTAACGTTCGTTCTGGTTCCCGGTGCGTGGCTGGGCGGTTGGTGCTGGAAACATCTCACGCCGTTGCTCACTGACGAGGGCCACGAGGTGTACACCCCGACGCTAACAGGCCTCGGAGAGCGAACACATCTCGCTCGCCCGGGTATCGATCTCCAGACGCACATTCGCGACATCGTAAACGTCCTCGAATACGAGGACCTCGAGGATGTCGTTCTGGTCGGCCACAGCTACGCTGGACTGGTGGTTCTGGGTGTGGCGGAGGAGGTCCCCGAGCGACTCGCACACGTCGTCTATCTCGACGCGCTGGTCCCGATGGACGACGAGCCCGTGGCGGCAGCCGACTTCTATCCACCGGAGGAGTTGGCAGCGATGGAAGCGGCCGCGGCGGACAACGACGGCGGCTGGCCGATGCCGGACGACCACCCGGGGTGGGTCGGCATCTCGGACGAGGACGCACAGTGGATGCGGGAAAAGGCAGTCCCACATCCGTTGCACACGTTCGAACAGGCAGTGGCTGCCGAGAACCCGGACACAGCGACCGTCCCGCACACGTACATCCTCTGTCTACGTAACGGGATAGACGATGGGGTTTTGGAGGCGATTCGGCAACTCTGTGACCAGCGAGCGTGGGACCGATACGAACTGGAAACCGGTCACTGGCCCATGGTGTCTGTGCCTGACGAACTCTCCACACAACTACTCGAACTTCTATGAGATAGTTGTCGGCCCGCGCGTCCGACAAATAATCCCCCACGTAGACGGGATATTCGGTGCAACGTTCTCGACCAATTTGATTCCGGCGTGGGATTGCGGGTCGGACTCGGGACGCCTTGCGATCGCAACTCGTACAAGTGAGATTCTTCGATGTCGTAGCTACAGAACCGGAAACGGGAATCTGCGCACCTACTGTGAGGTGACCGTAGTGTGCAGCCGATATTGTGTTTTAATCGTGTTGGAATACCTGATACTATACCGAATGGTTAAATGTTGGTGTATTGTACATTAAACTGGATGGTTGAACGTCTACCGGACGACCTGGACCTGGATGCGATCTTTCAGGCGCTGGCCCACCCGATTCGACGGGATATCCTCGAACAGCTTGCAGACGGTCCCAAGAGCGTTGGCGAGTTAGCGGAGCCACACGACGTCTCTCTGGCAGCGGTGTCGAAGCATCTGCACGTACTGGAAGATGCGGGGCTGCTCGATGTCGAGGAGGACGGTCGCGTTCGCCGGTGCCACCTAGATGCCGCACCGCTGGGCGCGGCCTTTGGGTGGCTCACCCGGTATCGGGTCTTCTGGGAGGACCGGCTCGACGCACTAGCCGACCATCTAGAGGACGAAGACCAATGACCGACGATAACATCGACAGCGGCCGGAGTATCGACACGACGACCGAGGAACGGAACGTGACTGTGACCCGCGTCATCGACGCCTCACCCGAGCGGCTCTACGAGGCATTCACCGACCCCGACGAGATGGCAGCGTGGTTCCCTCCAACCGGCTTTAGCGCCGATGTTCATCGGTTCGAACCGGAGGTTGGCGGAGAGTTCCGCCTCACGTTCACGGCTGACGCCGACGATATTGAGCCCAATTCCCACACGTTCGGCGGCACGTTCCTGGAGTTGGAGCCGAGCGAACGGATAGTCTACACTGACCAGTTCGAGTCTGACGACCCGGGCATGGCTGGCGAGATGACCGTCACCGTCACGTTCGAGGCGGCTCCCGACGGGACCGAGGTTACTGTCCACCAAGAGAGCATCCCCGAGGCAATCCCCGTCGACGACGCCAGAGCGGGCTTGACCGACTCTCTCGGGAACCTCGCTAACCTCGTGGAGAACTAACGCGATAAATCGGCTGCAAGTGGGGTGCTTCACCGCGCCGAAGCAACGATTATCAAGGAATTTGTCACAGCCTCGGACCCAGAAATAAGCGGAGTATAATGAGTCAGGGCACAGAACGATATTTCCTAGTAAGCTGTAACGGGAATATATGAGTTAGGAACGCAGGCGGTTTCTGTTTGCTCTACTCAGAACGGGGAAGTACGGTCTGCCTGTCTGATTTTTTCTGCGTATGGTTGAACCAATCGGCACCGATTGTTACAATTCGACCGTCAAAATAAGATGGAAGGATGGCGAAGGAACTCGTAATGGCTGAAAATCAGGCCCAACCGTCGACTGAATGGTTAGAAAACGAGAAGGTAAAGCGGATTCTACGAGAGTATCTCGACGAGACCGACTACCGAATTTACAAAGAACTGAACCGTGACGGTCGAATCTCTGACACTGAGTTGGGCGACCGCGTCGGTCTCTCGCGAACCGCAGCCCGTCGTCGTCGGAAAAAGTTACAGAACGAGGGCCTCGTCGACGTGCTCGGGGTGCTCGTCCTTCAGGAGGCTAACCTCGCGTACGCCGATGCATTTGTCACGCTCAACTCGGACCTCAGCCAGGACGACTTCGACGAGTTCATCGCGGAGGTTGCGGGCGAGGAACTCATCTACGAAATTGACGAGTATATGGGCGAATACGACCTGTTGCTCCGTGTTTGGCACGCATCGCTTTCCGATATCAAGAGCTACCTCAGAAACAAGTTACAGGCCTACGACGTGGTCGAATCGTACGACACTGTTCCCGTGACAAAGACCCACAAAGCGTGGCACAAAGTCCTCTCGAACGGGCAGTAACTCGTTCGGTTAGAGGCCACCGAGAACAGTGTACACCAACCGTACCGGTTCGTCGGTTTCGTTGACGCTGTAGTGTTCGACCCCGGACGGAATCACCGAAAGCGACCCTTCGGAGACGGTGTACTGCCCATCTGGCGTTACCAGTTCGACCGAACCGTCGAGGATGACAGATATCTCGTCTCCTTCGTGCGATGTCCAGCCTGCTGCTGGGACTCGCTCTCCGGGCTGAATAACGTAGGACCCAGTCTGTGATTCCGGGTCGTCGGTCTCGAAGAGGGTGAGTGGCGACTCGGTGCTGTCTTGCCAGACGTCTTCTAAGTCGGTGAGTTCGATATCGCTCATTGGTTGGTTTCCCGCTGTTTGCTCGTGCTCAGTTTGTTCTCGTTCTGTTCATTCGCTCTCAGTTCGTTCGTCCCGCGCTCGTCCACCCTCAGTTCACTCGTTTCACGCTCGTCGACCGTTCCATCTTCGCTCAATGCAACCCCGTAGACCGACCGCGCCGTCTCCCGAGTGATGTAGTCGTCGAGGTAATCTTCGCGCACCCGCTCTGGGTCACGAGCCATTGGGTCGCCCCATCCGCCGCCTGCACTAGTGACGAGTCGAGCGATATCGCCATCGTGTAGCGGATAGTTCGTGAGATTGCTGTGACGTTCGAGGGTTCCGTCGGTCCGCTCGATTTCGATATAGTTCCCGTCACCTTTCTTGCCGCCGTTGACACCCCACGGCGGGAACTTCGACCGGCCGAACCCGGCCGTGATGAACCCACCGGAGTCGTTGTAGATGCGGTAGCCCTGTACGAGACCGGTTCCTCCTCGGAACTGACCGTGTCCCGCTTCCTGTGGCGTGTCGAGGCGGAATTCGTCGAAGAGAATCGGGAATCGAGTCTCCATCACTTCGACCGGCATCTCCAGTGTGTCACCGTCTCCGGAGCACACGAGTACGTCGGCCCCATCTCGTCCGGGACTCGCGCCCCATCCTCCCGGTTGGGGTTCGACGACGAGGAAGTCCTCGTCGGTGCGCTCGTCGTGGCCGCCGACGATGGTCGCACAGACGCTGAGGAAATGCCCCGCTGAAAGCCGGTCCGGGAGGTGCGGTGCGAGCGCCTTCCACGGGAGGTCCGCCGCCATCGCGGACCCCTCCCAGTCGGTTCCAATCGGCGCGGGCTTCGATGCATTGAGGACGGTCCCCTCTGGAATCGTGATTTCGAGCGGGCGGAAGAATCCCTCGTTCGTTTCTGCGTCGGGGAGCGTAATCGCCTGGAAGAAAGCGCGAATATCGGAGACCGACGCGGCGTACGGCGAATTGATTGGCCCGGCCGTCTCGGAATCGGTGCCGGTGTAGTCGAGTTCGACCGTCTCGTCGTCGATTGTGACGGTGACCTCGACGTGCACTGGTTCGTTCGTAATCCCGTCGTCGTCGAGGTTGTCCGTCGCGGTGTACGTTCCGTTCGGGAGGGTTCGAATCTCCTCTCGAACGAGGCGCTCTCCCGCATCGAAGTACTCCGAAATCGCCGCTTTGACTTTCGAGACGCCGTAGCGCTCGAATACTTCGACGGCACGCTCTGCGCCGACTTGCATCGAGGACCGCTGTGCTTCCATATCGCCGTGGGTCACGTCCGGTAACCGTGTGTTTGCCATCACGATGTCACGAACCGCCTCGTTGCACTCGCCACCTTCGTAGAGTTTCACCATCGGGTACTGGATACCTTCTTGGAAGATGCTGGTCGCATCTGTCGTCCACGACCCCGGGTCCTTCCCGCCGACGTCGGTCCAGTGGGCTTTCGATGCGGTGAATCCGACGAGTTCTCCGTCCACGAAAATCGGGGCGACCATCGCAACGTCGTTGAGATGCGTTCCGCCGTGGTAGTCGTTGAGGAGGACGACGTCGCCGGGTGCAAATCCGTCGGTTCCGAACTTCTCGATGGTGTCCTGTACACAGAATTTCAGCGTTCCGAGGAATCCGGGGACGCCGTTTGCCTGTGCTACGACGTTCGCATCGGCGTCGGTGATGCCGCAGGCGTAGTCGAGTGTCTCGTAAATCACGCTTGACTTCGCGGTCCGACCGAGATTGATGAACATCTCCTCGGCGGCGCTCTGAATCGCGTTCGTGATTACTTCCCGCGTGAACGGGTCGACTGTGACCGTGGATTCCGTCTGCGAGTGTGCTGACATGGTTATGTGATGTGGAGTGTGCCGAATTCGTCTACGTCGAACGACTGGTCTGGGTGGACGAGTGTGGTACAGGCCGGTTCCTCGATGACGGCGGGACCGTCAAACGAGGTCATCGCGGGAAGCGCTTCGCGCTCGTACACGCGAGTCTCGCGAACACCCTCTGTTCCGAAATCGACGTCGCGCGTTCCTTTGATGGTGTCTTCCGGGTTCCCGCCCCGAGTAATCCGTCCAATCTCGGGTTTCGGCATCGGTGCCGACGCCGTGACCCGGAGCGTGACGACCTCGACTGCATCGTCGAGGCTGAAGTTGTACGACTGTTCGTGCAGGTCGTGGAAGCGGTCGATTGTCGACGTGATTGCCTCCGGACCGATGTCCCCAGATGGAATTTGGGTGTTGACGGTGTGTTCCTGCCCGGTGTACCGGAGGTCGACGCTTCGCGTTATCTCGATGTCCTCCTCAGATACGGACTGCTCCGGCGCGTAGGCATCGTACGCTTCTGCCTCCAATTCGGCGAACGCCTCGGCGACCGTCCCGGCGGTTTCGCCGTCGAACGGCATCACACGAGTTCGCGCGAAGTCTTTCCGGAGGTCCGTCATGAGCATTCCCCACGCCGAGAACTGGCCGGGGGCGCGGGGAATAATCGTCTCGCGGACGCCGAGTTCTCGGCCGAGTGTCGCTGCGTGAAGCGGGCCAGCACCGCCGCTCGCAACCATCACGAAATCGCGAGGGTCGTGGCCGCGGCGGATGCTGACCTGTTTGAGCGCGTTCGACATGCTCGAATTCACGACGCGGAGTATCCCGTGGGCCGCCTCACGGACACTCGTCCCGAACTCGTCGGCCAGCGGTTCGAGCGCGTCGCGTGCGGCATCGACATCGAGGTCCATCTCCCCTCCAAGGAAGTACTCCGGATTTAGTCGACCCGTGAGGAGATTGGCATCGGTGACTGTCGGTTCGGTCCCGCCCCGTCCGTAACACGCCGGGCCGGGGTCGGCACCGGCGCTTTTCGGACCGATGTTGATAGAGCCGCCTTGGTCGACCCACGCGATTGAACCGCCACCAGCGCCGATTTCGACGATATCCACAACGGGTATCTTCAGGGGATACCCCTCGTCGCGGGGTGACGATTCGAGCCAGTATTCCGTGTCGATGGTGAGTTCGCCGTCCTGCACGAGCGACGTTTTCGCCGTCGTTCCGCCCATGTCGAAACTGATGACATCCGACTCGCCGATTCGCTCGCCGACGCGGGCGGCACCGTAGACGCCGCCGACGGGACCGCTTTCGACCATCTCGACCGGACTTCGACGCGCCTGCGAAAAGCTCGCGGTTCCCGCGTTCGACTTCATCGCGTAGGCGTTCCCCCGAAACGACGCATCTTCAAGTCGTCCTTCGAGGTTGTCGAGGTAGTCGTCGACGACGGGTCGCACGTACGAGTTTAGGACGGCCGTGTTGGTCCGTTCGTACTCGCGGTACTCCTTGGTGAGTTCGTGCGAGAGCGTGACGTAGGCGTCGGGGAACTCCGCTTCGATGAGTTCCCGAGTTCGCCGCTCGTGGGATGGGTTCTCGTAACTGTTGATGTAGCTGACCGCGATTGTATCGAGTCCCTGCTCGCGGATTTCACGCGCGGCGTCTCGGACGGCCGCTTCGTCGAGTGGAGTCAGCGTCTCGCCAGCCTGGTCGATACGCTCCGGAATCTCCCAGCGGTTTCGGCGCGGGACGAACGGTTCGGGTTTCTGATACCGGAAGTTGAACATGTCCGGTCGGTTCGCTCGCGTGATGTCGAGCACGTCCCGGAAGCCCGCTGTCGTGATGAGCGCCGTCTCCGTGCCGGTTCGTTCGGTAATCGTGTTGATGACGACCGTCGTTCCGTGGACGAACTGGTCGGCAGTCGTCTGGTCGACGACACTCTTTTCGAGTGCGTCGAGGACGCCGTCTGCGAAATTCGACGGCGTCGTCGATGTCTTTTCCAGTGCTAACTCCCCGTCGTTCACCGCGACGAGGTCGGTGAATGTGCCGCCGATATCGACGGCGACTCGTGTTTCGTGTGTTGTCATGGTGTGATAGTGTGGTGTCTGTACTCTATTCTCCGTCCACCGACCGGTCGGCTAACGAGACGCCCTCCGGTAACTGGTCGAGTACGTCCGCTCGCTTCTCGCCCGGACTGTGGAGACACCGGGTCTGGTGGCCGTCTTCGACTTCGACTAACACCGGTTCGACCGCATCGCACGCCTCGAACGACCGGTGGCAACGCGGGTTGAACGGGCACCCGCTCGGCGGGTTCATCGGGTCCGGCGTCTCGCCCTCGATATCCACTTGCGTGGGCTTCATCGCGCGCTCGGCCGCTTCGACGACTGGAATCGCAGAAAGCAACTGCTCGGTGTAGGGGTTCACCGGATTTTCGAAGAGGCGGTCGCTGTCGGCGACTTCCATGAAATTGCCGAGGTACATCACGCCGATTCTGTCGGCGATGTTCTTGACGAGGCTCAGGTCGTGGCTGATAATCAGGTACGTCAGTCCCAGTTCGTCCTGTAACTCGTCGAGAAGCGAGATGACCTTGGCCTGCACGCTCACGTCGAGTGCGCTCGTCGGTTCGTCGAGGACGACGAACTTCGGTTCGACCGCGAGCGCGCGGGCGATTGCAACCCGCTGTTTCTGCCCGCCGGACAGTTCGTTCGGGTACCGATTCCGGAATTCGACCGGCAGGTCGACCCGCCGCAGGAGTTCGGCGACGCGGTCGTCACGCTCGGCTTTCGTCCCGATACTGTGGACGACTAATGGCTCTTTGACAATCGCCCCGATGCGTCGACGGGGATTCAGCGACGAAGACGGGTCCTGATAGACGACCTGAATATCGCGCCGGAGTTTGCGAAGCGACTTCCCGCTGAGCGCCGTGATATCTCGCCCGTCGAAGGAAATCGTCCCGCCCGTGCTCTCGTAGAGCCGGGCGACGGTTTTTCCGAGCGTGGTCTTGCCACAGCCGGATTCGCCGACGATGGCGAACGTCTCGCCGGGGTAGATGTCGAAGGAAACGCCGTCGACGGCTTTGACCGAGGATGCGGACCGTCGGAGCAGTCCCGAACTGACGGGGTAGTATTTCTTGAGATTCTGAATCGAGACGAGCGGACTCCGGGTCGACTCGCTAGCGTGGTTCGTTACTCTGTCCGCACCCGTCTGTGATTCTTGGCTCATTGGTCACCTCCTGTTTCGCGCGTGCCAGTTCCACTACTCGCACTACCGACTCCAGCCTTGGCTGACGGCGGCCGTTCTTCGGACCAGTAGGTCGCGTCGCTTGTCGCCACCGCCATGGCGTCGTCCATGGACATCCCATCCTCGTAGAGGTGACAGCCGACGCTCCGCGACTCGCCGACTGCGTGGGCTTCGACGGGTTCGGAATCGCATGTTCCCGCTATCGCGGCCGGACAGCGCGGGTGGAACCGACACCCTCGCGGTGGGTTCGTATAGTCCGGAATCTGGCCGTCGATGCCGTCTCCTTCGAAGCCGGTGAGCTTCGGAATACTGTCCAGCAGTCCTCGCGTGTACGGATGCAGCGGGGCATCGAAGATTTCGTCGGTCGACCCGACCTCGACGATTTCGCCCGCGTACATGATGCAGATTTTGTCCGCAATCTCGCGTGCGACGCCGAGGTTGTGCGTGATGTACAGCATCGACAGATTCCGGTCTGTCACGTGCTCGCGGAGCAAGTCCAGAATCTGGTTCTGGACGGTCACGTCGAGCGCGGTCGTTGGCTCGTCGGCGAGCAGGAACGTCGGTTCGTTGATGAGCGCCATCGCGATGATGACGCGCTGGCGCATCCCGCCGGAGAGTTGGACGGGATATTTGTCCAGCGCCCCTTCCGGGTCGGGAAGGTGCATCCGTTCGAGGAGTTCTATCGACCGCTCTCGTATCGACTCGCGCTCCTCGCGGCGGCCGAGAAGGTTCTTCAGCACGTCGAACCAGCTCACGTCGGCGTTGCCGCTGTAGGTGGCGACGTCGGCCATCATCGACCCGACGGTGTAGACCGGCGAAAGATACGTCATCGGGTCCTGGAATATCATGCTCATCTCCTCGCCTTTGACTCGGTCGTGCTCGGCGCGATTTGCGAGGAGGTCGGTGCCGCGGTACCGAATGTTCCCACTTGTTATCTTGCCGGGGGGCCGCGGGAGCGTTCCCATGATAGACTTCGCCGTCACGCTTTTTCCACACCCAGTCTCGCCGACGAGGGCGACCGTCTCTCCCTCCTCGATGGTGAGGTCGACATCGTTGAGGACGCGGTGGGTTCCCTCGTAGCTCTCGAACTCGACCGAGAGGTCGGAGACTTCGAGCAGCGGGTTCGTCATCACTGCACCTCCACGTCGAACATGTCTCGAAGCCCGTCACCGAGGAAGTTGAACCCGAGAACCGTCAGGAAAATCGCCAGTCCTGGGAACGTCGAGAACCACCACTGCGCAGGTAGGTAGTTTCGTCCCTGACTGACCATCGTCCCCCACTCGGGCGTGGGTGGTTGCGCGCCGAGACCGAGGAATCCCAGTGCCGACGCGACGAGGATGGCGTATCCCATGTCGAGGCTAATCTTGACCGTAATCGGTGCCAGCACGTTCGGGAGAATCTCGCGGAAGATGGTTCGCGGCGTCGACGCGCCGATACCGCGACTCGCCTCGACGAACGTCTCTTTTTTCACCGATAGGACTTCACCATAGGTGAGGCGGGCATACCAGGGCCACCACACGGCAGCGATGGCGAGCATCGAGTTCGTCAAACTCGGCTCTAACGCGACGCTCACCCCGAGTGCGAGCACCAACGGTGGGACCGAGAGGAACACGTCCGTCACGCGCATCAGGAACATCCCGACGGCCCCGCCCACGTAGCCTCCAACGAGTCCCACGGTGACGCCAATCGAAACCGCTACTGCGAGGACGACGAGACCGATTTGCAAGGACAGTCGCGTCCCGAAGAGCACGCGACTGAAGATGTCACGGCCCGCCTGGTCGGTCCCGAACGGATGGGAGAGACTCGGCGACTCGAATCGCTGGTCGAAGTGTACCGCGGCCTCACCCTGATAGGCGGCGTCGTTCGGGTACGGCGCGACCCACGGGGCGAGGATGGCGAGGAAGATGAGTCCGAGGATAATCCCCAATCCCACGAGCGACATCGGATTCTGCCGGAACCGGTAGCGCAACCGGCCGAAGTCTTCGAATCGGTTCGACAATCGTTCTCCGAGTCCGGTTTCTGTCTCTGTCATGTTAGTTTCCCTCGTGCCAGACGCGCGGGTCGAAGAATCCGTAGAGAACGTCCACGACGAAGTTCACGAACAGGAACGCACCGCCGATAACGAGAGTCACACCGACCATCGCGTTGATGTCTTTTTGCAGGATGGCCGTGACGCCGTAGGACGCCATCCCCGGCCACGAAAAGACGATTTCGACGACGAACGCCGACCCGAGCAAGAACCCGTAGTCGAGTCCGATAATCGTCAGCGTCGACGCGAACGACTTCCGCAGCACGTACTTGTACGCGATTAGCTTGTTCGGGATTCCGTGCGTCTCCAACCCTTCGACGTAATCCTTGTCGTACTCCTCGATGAAACTCGACCGCGTCATGCGGGCGATGTCCGCCATCGGCGCGAGGCTGAGCGTAATCGCGGGGAGGAGCAGGTGCGCTGCCGCGCTCGTGAACGCATCGACGTTGAACGCGAGCGCGCTATCGACGAGCAGGAGTCCCGTCACCTCGATGGGCAACGGACTCACATCGCCCAGCCGACTCGTCGCCGGAAGCCACCCTAACCAGAAGGCGAAGACCAACTGGAGCAGAATGCCTGCCCAGAACGGTGGAAGCGAGACGTTGAAGAACGAAAATACTCGGCTCAGGTTGTCCTGCCAACCGTCCTTGTTCATCCCGGCAACCACGCCGAGTGGAACCCCAACGAGAACCGCGATGAGCATCCCGAGCGTCGTCAACTCGAACGTCGCGGGGAAGAACTCCACGAGGTCCGCCGCGACGTTCCGATTCGAGATGAGCGACTGGCCGAGGTCGCCTTGCACCAGCCCACTCAGATAATCGATGTACTGTATCCAGAGCGGGTCGTTCAGGCCCATCTGCTCGCGGAGTTGCTGGACGGCTTCGTCGCTCGCCCGAGGCCCGAGCGCCAGTCTCGCGGGTCGCCCGGGGATGACTCTCGCCAGCGTAAAGATGAGCATCGAGAGGGCGACGAACATCGGAACTGTCGACAGCCCCCGTTTTATCAGGTACTCCTTGTAGCCCATTGTCGCGCCTCAGCCCTCGTGGAGCCAGTGGAAGGTCTGGCGGTAGCCGGTGATTCCGTTGTCTTCGAACCCCTTTACGGACCCGGCGAGCGCGTTTCTCGTCGCCTGATTCATCACGAAAAGTGCGGGTGCTTCGTCGGCAATGACTCGCTGTGCCTCCTCGTAGAGCGGAATCCGATTTTCCTTCGAGACGGTTCGCCGAGCCTTCGTCAGGAGTTCGTCCACGCGGTCGTTTTGGTACCACGAGGCGCTGGTCCACGACCCGTGGGAATCACTGTGCCACGCGGGGTAGAGGAACGTGTCCGGGTCAGCGTAGCTAAACGAGAGGTAAATTGCCAGCATGTCGGGCGTGGACTCTTTGCTGGTCACCATCTCGGTGATTTTCGACCAGGGTGCTTTCTCGATGCTCACGCTCGCGCCGAGCTTTTGGAGGTTCGACTGGAGGAGCAGTCCCATGTTTTTCTCGGTAGTCAGTCCGGTGACGTACGTGTACGTGAGGTCGATATCGCTGGCGGAGTACTCGGACTTCTCCAGTTCAGCTTTCGCTTTTTCGAGGTCGGTTTCGTACGTTTCGAGGTCCTCCGTGTGGCTCCACATCGCCCCCGGAAGCGGTCCCTTCAGGTGTTCGGAATCACCGAACATCACGTCGTTGAGCGCAGTTTCGTAGTCGAAGGCGTACGAAATCGCCTTTCGGACGTGCACGTCGTTCAGCGGTTCGCGCTGGGTGTGCATGTAGATGTAGAAGGGAGTGAACGTCGCCTTCGCACTCACTTTCACGCCGTCGGTTTGAGCCAGTTCGGTGTACGTGTCGAGGGGGAGCCACTGGTCGGACATCTCCGCACCCTGTTTGACCTTCCCGGCGACGGTGGCCGTCTCCTGAACCATATCGGCCGTCACACTCTCATAGCCGTTGTCGGGGAAGGTCCCCCACCAATCCTCGTTCCGTTCGATAACGACCTGCTGCTTCCGGTCGCGCTTGGCTAGCTTGTAGGCCCCGCTTCCGGCGTCGTTGTCTTCGAGCCATTCTGTCCCGTAGTCTCCGTTTGCGCCGAACTGTCCGTCGCTTTTCGTGTTCGCTTCGACCTGTGATTTGTTCAGGATGTAGAGGAATGGGAGCGTAAACGGGAACGGTGCGAAGATTTCGTTCGTGGTCATCTTCACCGTCTTCTCGTCGACGATTTCGACGTTTTCCGGTGAGAGGATACCCGACCACATCCACGAGACGCCCTGCTGCATGTCCATCATCCGCCGGACCGAATACTTCACGTCGGAAGCGGTCACGGGGTCACCGTTGTGGAACGTCGCGTCGTCGCGGAGTTCGAAAGTGTACGTCTTGTTGTCGTCGTCGACCGACCAGTTGGACGCAAGCCACGTCTGGATTTGTGGCGGCGTCTCGTTCGTGTAGTAGAGAAGTGGGTCGTAGACGTTGTGGAGCAGGATTGTCTCCAAGTTATCCGACCCCTTCATCGGGTCGAGTGAACTCGGGGTAATCGTGGTAACGTAGGTAAACTCGCCATCAGTCGACGATTCGTCACTACTTCCGGACTTATTGTCAGTTTGGCCCGCAGTCGTATCCGAACCGTGGGTCGTCGTTGCCGGTTCTTGATTTCCGGTACAACCGGCAAGGAGCGTCCCTGTACTCGCTAATGCACTGTATTTTAGCAGTGTGCGGCGGCACATGTGGCTCTTGTTACTCTCCGACATGATACCTAGCAGCATTCCACATATACTTAAATTTTTCTATAATTCAAACGATGCGGAGGCAACTACTCTTCTAATCGTTCACTATAATGTCTATCCTAGCCCGATTTGTACGATATAACGAACATATTGTTCAAACCTGCGAAAAGTATTTTACTGATCCGACGAAACGTCTCTTTCGTGAGTAGAGATAGCAAGACGCAACGGCTCGCAGTCGACATCGGTGGTACCTTCGTCGATGCGATTACGTTCGACCGCGAGACTCGGAGTATCGACCTCGAGAAGGCGGCGACGACATCCCAACAACCATCGAAAGGAGTGCTCAACTCAGTCGGGAAAGTCGGCGCTTCGCTCGAAGAGACCGAAGCCTTCGTCCACGGGACCACGCTCGGACTCAACGCGGTCCTCGAACGAGACGGCGCAAAGACCGGTATCATCACGAACGAGGGGTTCGAGGACGTGTACGAAATCGGCCGAACGAACCTCGAACGCGACGCGATGTACGACATCAACTATCAGAAACCCGCGTCCCTCGTCCCCCGTCGGCGACGGGTTGGTGTTCCCGGCCGGTTGAATGCCAGCGGGGCGGTCGTCGAAGAACTCGATACTGACGCTGTTCGCGATGCCGCGGCGTACCTCGTCGACGAACAGGGGGTCGAGTCCATCGCAATCTGTTTCCTCCACTCGTACCAGAACGACCAACACGAACAGGCCGCAGCGCAAATCGTCCGCGAAACCCGGCCCGAGGTCAGTGTCTCCGTCTCAAGCGACATCAGCGGCGAATACCGCGAATACGAGCGGACGAGCACGGCCGTTCTCGACGGCTACATCAAACCGATTTTCGAGAACTACGTCGATACGCTCGATTCGAACCTCGGACAGAGCGGCTTCGACGGGTCGTTTTTCATCACTCGCTCTGGTGGTGGCACGCTTACCGCAGAAAGCGCGAAAACCGCACCAGTACACACGATTCTTTCCGGTCCCGCGGGGGGACTTATTGGCGCGTCCCACGTGGGCAACGTAACCGGTAGAGAGAACCTGATTACCGTGGATATGGGTGGGACGAGCCTCGACGCCGCAGTCATCGAGGACGGCTCTCCCGTGGTGAAGTACGATTCGTCGCTCGAACATCAACCGATGATGATTCCAGTCTACGACATCCGGACAATCGGTGCCGGCGGCGGCTCTATCGCGTGGCTCGATGGTGAACTCCTCAAAGTCGGGCCGCAAAGTGCCGGCGCTGACCCCGGTCCCATCTGTTACGACAACGGCGGAACCGAACCGACCGTCACCGATGCCGCACTCGCCCTCGGCTTCCTCGACCCGAACGACTTCCTCGGCGGCGAGATGGAGACGGCGGAAGCCGCAGCACTCGACGGTATCGAATCGAAGTTGGCGGACCCGCTCGGGATGTCGGTCCACGAAGCGAGTAAGGGCGTTTTCGACGTTGCGCTTGCAAACACCGTCGGGGCGATTCGCGAAATCACGGTCGAAAAGGGACTCGACCCGCGGGACTTCTCGATGGTCGCCTACGGCGGTGCCGGACCGATGTTCGTCCCGCTTCTCGCGCGTGAAATCGGCGTCAACGAAGTGCTCGTCCCGCAGGCCCCCTCGGTCTTCTCCGCGTGGGGAATGCTGATGGCCGATGTCGTCTACGACTTCTCGCAGACGCATATCGCCGTCCTCGACGATATCGACCTCGAAACCCTCGAATCCGAGTTTTCCGAACTGGAAGACGAGGGTCGTGAAACGCTCGAAAGCGAAGGCATCGAAGAATCCAGACAGGAAATCGAGCGCGCGGTCGAGATGCGGTACTTCGGTCAGGAACACACGGTCGAAGTGAACGCGGACGGCGTCGAATCTATCGCCGAACTCGCCGAACGGTTCGAAGCGCAACACGAGACTCGATACGGCCACACCATGGACGACCCTGTACAGGCTGTCCACCTCCGCG
Source organism: Haloferax mediterranei ATCC 33500 (assembly GCF_000306765.2). Taxonomy (NCBI): domain Archaea; kingdom Methanobacteriati; phylum Methanobacteriota; class Halobacteria; order Halobacteriales; family Haloferacaceae; genus Haloferax; species Haloferax mediterranei. Next base: position 211,491 of record NC_017943.1, on the reverse strand, counting down.
TCCGTGCGGTGGGCGAAAACGACAAGCCGAGCCTCGACCCCGAGGACCCACGGACGGAGGGCGAACTCGAACCTGTCGGCAGCCGCAGCGCGTACTGTTTCGCCGAGAACGAATTCGTTGACTTCGACGTGTACCAACGCAGTGACCTGGCACCGGGCGACGAACTCGCCGGACCCACCGTCGTCACTGAACCGACCACCTCGCTCGTCTTCCACTCCGACCAGACCGCGACGGTCGACGAGTACGGACACATCACTATTACCACCGGAGGCGACCAATGAGCGCACAACACGATATCGACGCGGCGACCGTCGAGGTTATCCGGAACTACCTCACGTCGGCCGCGACCGAGATGCAACGAACGCTAATCAGAACCGCGTACAACACCATCATCTACGAGATTCTCGACTTCGGAATCTCGGTGTTCGACAAGGACCTCAACCTCATCGCCGACTCGCCGGGACTCGCGTTGTTCCTCGGCGCGAACGACTACGGCATCGAGAAAGCGGTCGAACACGTCGGCGAGGAGAACATGAATCCGGGGGACGTGCTCATCATGAACTATCCCTACTGGAGCGGAACGCACACCCTCGACGTGCTTCTTTTCGCGCCGGTCTTCCACGACGACGAACTCATCGGCTACACGACGTGCCGAGCGCACTGGCTCGACCTCGGGGCGAAAGACTCCGGCTACGTCCTCGACTCGACCGACGTGCATCAAGAGGGCGTGCTCTTCCCCGGCACGAAAGTGTACAAGGAGGGCGAACCGGACCCCGAAATCATGGACATCATCCGGTTTAACTCCCGGATGCCGGAGAAAGTCATGGGCGACCTCAACGCCCAGATTGCGGCCGTCAGAACCGGCGAGGAACGGTTGCGGGAACTCTACGAAAAGTACGGCGGTGAGACCGTCGAGGCGGCCATCGACAAAGTGCTCGAACACGGTGAAAACACCGCCCGCACTGCCGTCGAGGACCTCCCTGACGGAACGTGGTCGGCAACCGGCTACGCCGACGGCGTCAACCGCGAGGCTGGCGACCTGATTAAACTTCGAGCGGAAGTCACAATCGACGGCGACGAGTTTTCGGTCAACTTCGAGGGCTCTTCGGACCAAGTCGACGAACCGCTCAACATTCCGCCGGGGATGTCGGAGACCATCTGCAAACTCTGTTTCAAGACCGTCACGACGCCCGAAGAGGACTCGAACGGCGGGCAGTACGAACCACTGTCAATCGAGATTCCCGAAAACAACATCTTCAACGCCAGTTATCCGGCTCCGACGTTCACCGTCTGGACCGGTATCCTCGGCATCGACGTGGTCTACAAGGCGCTCGCGAAGGCGGTTCCGGACCGCGTCCCCGCCAGTACCGGCGGCGACCTCGCCGACATCATGCTCTACGGGCAGAACCCGGAGACGGGCAGGCCGTTCGTCGAAGCGAACAACGAGGGTGTCGGCTGGGGTGCCGGTGCGGCCCACGACGGCGCGAACGCACTCATGCATATCAGCGAGACGATGGTCCGCAACATCCCGGTCGAAGTCTTCGAGAACAAAGCCCCCATCAGGTTCGACCAACTCTCGCTCCGCGAGGACTCCGGCGGGCCGGGCAAGCACCGCGGCGGCCTCGGTATTCGCCGCGACTTCCGCATTCTGGAACCCGTCGGCGCGCTCTCGATTATCCAGAAGACGCGCACCGACAACTGGGGGATGGACGGCGGCGACTCCGGCGCAAAGAACGTGGTCGTCCTCGACTCGGACGAAGACGACTTCGACGACCGCGTGCAGGTTCTCGTCGATAACGATGACCTGCACGATGGCGACGGCAAACACGTCGGGATGTTCCGCGGGGAGTTCGTTCCGGGCGAGGTCATCTCGAATCGGACCGCTGGCGGCGGCGGCTTCGGCGACCCGTTCGAGCGTGACCCGGAGGCCGTCAGACAGGACGTTATCGACGGCTACGTCTCCCGTGAGGCCGCCGAGGAACAGTACGGTGTCGTCGTGACCGAAGACGACGAAATAGACTTCGAAGCGACCGAAGCGCGTCGTTCGTCCGGCGACTAGCGAGACACGAATCGACTATCGAACCACGCCCTGCCGACGCTGCGATATCGACCAAGGCTCTCCAGTGATCACCCACCAAGTTCCTCAGTAAATCCCGCCAAAGCCCCCGATACGCAACCACCGAGGGTTCCAACGGGACCGGCCTATGGTCCCCAACGAGGTATGCCCCAAACGACCTCCAAACTCCTTTCTGATTTCCGGCCCGAGCGCGTTTCAGATTCTCGGATACCCGGATTCGCTTTCCTGGATACTCGCTTCCGGCCTCGCTCTCGATTACCAGTCGAAGTTCACAATTACCGAACGTACTCGGTCAGGTCCATCGGTTCGTCGACGAACAACTGTTCGTCCATCAGTTCGAGAGTCTCGGCAACCGCTGGCTCGAATGCTAACTGGTCGAGCACGTCAGCGTCGAGGTCGACGCCGGGTGCGACTTCGGTGAGAACGAGTCCGTCAGCGTCCAGTCCGAAGACCGCACGCTCCGTCACGTACACCACCGGTTGTCCGACGCGGGCGGCGTAGTCGCCGCTGAAGGTGACCTGTTCGACCGACTCGCAGAACTTCTGTTTGTCTCCCTCGCGGTCGATTCGGAGTTCGCCACCGTCAACTGTCGTCTCCAACCCGCCGGTCGTGAGCGTCCCACAGAAGACCACTTTCTCGGCGTTCTGCGTGATGTTGATAAAGCCGCCGCAGCCGGGTAGTTGCGACCCGAATCGACTGACGTTGATATTGCCGTCGCCGTCGACCTGCGCCATCCCGAGGAAGCCAACGTCGAGGCCGCCGCCGTCGTAGAAGTCGAACTGTTGGGTGGACGAGACGAGTGCGTCGTGGTTCGTCGCCGTTCCGAAACTGATTCCGCCCGTCGGCGACCCGCCGACCGGCCCGGACTCGACGGTCTGGGTAATCTCGTCCGCGACGCTACCCGCTTCGGCGACGACCGGAACGAGTTCGGGAACACCGACGCCGATGTTGATGACCGAGTCGGGGACGAGTTCCATCGCGGCGCGACGAGCGATGACCGTTCGCGCCGATATCGGCGCGTCGTCGCCCGTATCGCCCGTCTCCTCGGTCAGAGGCGGGCGAACATCGCCAGCATACGCGGGATTGTAGGCCTCTGCGTAGGTTTGTTTGTGCTGGTCCTCGGGTGCGACGACGACGCTGTCGACGAGGACGCTCGGAACGGCAACGTCTTTCGGGTGAAGCGTCCCCGATTGCGTCACGCGCTCGACCTGTGCGATGACCGTCCCGCCGGAGTTGTGCGCCGCCTGCGCGGTCGCCAACACGTTCGAGGTGAGCGCTTCCCGCTCCATCGAGAGGTTCCCGTTTTCGTCCGCGGTCGTCGCCCGGATGAAGGTCACGTCGACGGGAATTGATTCGTAGAAGAGACATTCGTCGCCGCCGAGTTCGACGGCGTGGACGAGGTCTTCGGTCGTCTCGTCGTTCGCCTTTCCGCCCTCGTTCCGCGGGTCGACGAACGTTTCGAGACCGACCGTCGAGATGGTCCCCGGTTTGCCTGCGCCCGTATCTCGCAACAGGTGGTCCATGACGCCGAATGGGAAGTTGTACGCCTCGACGTCGCCGTCGACGATTCGCTCCATCAGTTCCGGGACGAATCCCCAGTGGCTTCCGATGACGCGCTTCAACATTCCATCTTGGGCGAGATGCGACACCCCGTTACCGTCTCGGTCGCCCTCTGCGGCGGGATGGTAGAGCGTTAGATTGCCGGGGGTACCGGTTTCCACGTACCGGTCTCCGAGTCCGCTGAGCAAGTATTCGGGAATCCCAACCGCGACGAACCCGGCGACTGCGAGCGTGTCGCCTTCATCGACACGTGAAACGGCGTCGTCAACATCTTCGATGAGAACCATGTCCCATACTCGCTGCGAGCGGTATTTTTACTTGATTATTCGGGAAGGACTGGATCCGCTCGTCTAAAGAGAACAGCGAGAGTTCCACGGGTCACCTGACCCGTGGTCGTTTACCCCGCTCGGACAGATTATCGGGACCCACTGCCAGCCTCGTCTTCGACCCCGGTGTCATTGCGGTGACCTTCAAGATAATCCACAACCGAGCCTATCCCCGAGATTTCCTGATAGATGGGTACTGATTCGATCGGTATCGTCCGCGACCACGTCCTCGACACTTCGACGGCGACTCGAGTTCACGCCGGACTCGAATCTGAGTACATTCCGATGTATGTGTTACAGTTGATTCTTGATGTCGAATTGTTTGGATGACGTGGCACCGATCCGGCTGCTGCGTTTCTCCATCGACTCTCGGAGAAACACGAGCTCTCAGATGCTGTATTTCCCGTCGATGACTACGGCTATCAGACTGCCCTCTCTCGAGTAGGAGTGAGCGGTCGGGTCGATTACGTCGAGCGAAACCGCGTCGAAAAGTGGCTTCACACCCTCAAAATGTGAGTGACCGTTTCAATAATTCGTGGGTGGGCAGTCATGCGAGCGTCTGTGAGTAGTTCATACAATTTGCGCAATACTATAATTTCCAACGACCGCACCAATCGCTCGACGGACGAACGCCAGTTGAGGAGGTCACTAACTAGACAGTGCCGGAATTGTCATACCATCATCCGGATTATAATATTATGTAGACCGACATCCATACATAATTCTCATTCCCTCATCTTCAGTAACTGCGAAGATGATGCTTACCGTTGATGCTTCGCCACAGCTCACAGTCGGTGAATAGTCATATGTTTGCCTCTCACCACTATACTCGACTGCCATCTGGTCAGGTGTTTCTGATACCTGCTCGGATTCGTTGTATGAGTTCGGAGGAAGTGTATATTCCCTTTTAAAAACCACATTTTCATCTTTATCAGACATCGTAATAAAGAACTGTACATGATGTTCGAGAAGGTTTGTTGCATGAACCTCATGTCCCTCTTTTTTGGATGTTTGTGTTCCGTCATTTATGCAACCTGTGAGAGGAAATAACAATGTTGCACTCGCAATGGCGCTACTAAACTGACGCCTGAAGACGCCTTTGCTTGAATCCATGTCCTAGAATTTTGGAGTAATTATTATTAATCTGACTACTGGGAAGATAAGGCACTGTCTAGTTAGAAATCGGGTTATTCTGCTCTGTTGAATAGCGGTCTAATCAGTCGATATCACCGCGTTAGAAGGGTGAGGCCAAAGAAATCAATTTCTGTCCATGGAAGTCGATCTCCTTGACTTCATTGAGCAGTGTCGTGACCTAGCCAAACAAGCGTTAGGGAACCACGCGGGCTAGCCCGCCACCGGCGGGTTCGCCCGCTGGGTCCACGTCGTTCTGCACTGCTTTCGGCTCGAAGAGGGCCACAGCTACCGTGAAACGCCGAATCGGCTGAAGTACCTGACCGAGATTCGTGACGCACTCGGCCTAGATCGGGACGACCTGCAGTCGGTGGCCGCTGACAACGGATTCCAAGACTGGCACACTGAGTACGAAATCGCCGCGCTTGACGTTGAGTATCTTGTTCACTACCGCGGGTCGTCACCGAAAGCAGCTGCGAACAACGTGCTCATCCGGGCAAAAGGCTACTCTCAGCGCTGGATGGCAGAAACACCGTACTCGACAACCAAGCGCTCGCTCGGCGACGCCGTGCGAGCGCTCGGCTAGTATCGACAGTTCCGTGAAATTGTCCTGATGTTCGCCCTCATTAACATCGAACCGTTGTGTGAGCCGCTGTAACCGTGACTCAGCATCTATTCAACAGAGCAGGTCATTCTAGCTGTATGATAGGGGGGACGGCGTATTTAAAAGTTCGAGACAGGAGGCGAACACCAGTGAGATTTCGTTGTCTCCTGTCGAAAGGTACAGTGGATTTGGGGTGTGGGAGTCCGCGTCAGTCGACAGTTCTCCGTCGCGCCCATTCGAGTCCGTACAGGAGCGACCCGAACAGGATGAGTACAGCGGGCACGAAGAAAATGAGCCGAATCATCGTCGGACTCTCCGTCATCAGTGCCATCAACCACCCCACGAACATGAAGAGTATTCCCGTACTCGCACCGCTGATAGCGATGGCCAAGGGGTGCACAGTTTGTTCGTCACGGAAAGACAGTTGCATGGTGAAAGAACCGGTGGGGAGCGCTTTTATTTACAGGTGTTTCTAGACACTCGCTGCAGAAGTACCCCAGTGAGACACCGGTCGCGGCGACACACGTGAGACACGCAACGGCACCTGCGATACTAACCGGCGGTGGCGTGGCGACGGCATAACACGCCCATCCGCACGTGCCGACACTGCTCAGTGTCGAAGTCATACAGACGGTGCAGGCTCCTGTGTCACACTCCTCCATCGGAGTTACGTCGGAAGTCGACGCGGAATCGAACGCGAAGGAATCGAACTCGACGAGCGTCGCCGTCGCATCTTTCGAGTCCTCTGGAACGACGCCGAATCCATCGATCGCCGAACTGAAGAACGCAGTCGACTCGTCGAGGTCGAACCCGAAGCGACGCTGCAGTTGGACTCGCTCCGCTTTCGTAGGGGCACGGAAGAACTCGGTTCCACCACACATATCGGAGAGTACCGACGCCGACTCGACCTCCGATGCGAGTCTGTACTCACGTGGGAGTGCACCTGCACGGACATCTTCGCCGAAGACGAAGTGTGCGACTTCGTGGGATTTAACCTCGGTGTACCGGAGCGTCCCGATCGCCGTCTCGAAGAAGTACGCTGTCAACTGGGCGTCGTCCCCTCGGAACGTGCTGACTAGCTTCTTGCCTGTACCGACGGAGGGGGAGCCGACCTCTCGAAGGACCCGCTGTACAGGTTCGTTGCGAAGCACTTGGTCAGTTGCTTCGTAATTCGGCTTCTGACTTGGGACTTGACCTTGTATCGGTAGTTGTCCTTCACGTCGGCCTCACCGCTCAAAATCTCGCGTTCTCTCTCGGTCATCAATGCTCGTCCTTCACTCATATTTCCGGATACAATCTCTATACTGTCAAACTCACCTCATATAGTATATACTGGTACTGTCTAGTTAAGCCAGTTTGAGGAACGAGCAGGTCGTTGAGTTAGTTGGTTAAGATGCTCGCAGACCTGCTCAGCGAGTGCTTTGCGACGGATTATGAAGAAACGTGGGAGCGTGAGCGGACGGCGATGCGACGAGACGCGGAGCGTCTCGTTTTCCCACCAGAAATCAAAGATTTCTGGAGACGTCCCAAACTCGCGGTGCGAGTCTGTGGGCTCGAAAGACGCTTGCGTCTTTCGAACGTTCACGAGAGCGGAGCTCTCGTGCAGCCCACCAGAACGCAAAGCGTTCTGGGGACGCCCGTCAGGGCGTTCGCCGTCCAGCTTCACGCGACTGGTTGTTCATTTAGGGAAACAAAACAGATTCTTCGATATATCGGCGTTGAATACTTTCACCAAGCAGTTTGGTAATGGGTGCATCGACTGGCTAACATCAGTCACAACCCGCCTGAGGCAACGCCGAAGCGGGTTGCGGTCGACGAGACCGCTGTCAAAATCAACGGTGAGTGGTCTTGGTTGTACGCCGCAATCGACATCGAGACGAAGCTGATTCTCGATGTCGAGTTGTTTGGACGACATGGTACCGATCCGGCTGGTGCGTTTCTCCATCGACCTTCGGAGAAACACGATCTCTCAGACACTGTGTTTCTCGTTGATGGCTACGGCTATCAGACTGCCCTCTCTCGATTAGGATTGAGCGGTCGGCTTGACTACGTCAACCGAAACCTCATCGAAAAGTGGTTTCACACCCTCAAAATGCGAGCCGACCGCTTCCATAATTCGTGGGTGGGCAGTCACGCGAGCGTCCGCAAATGGTTCTCTGGATATGTTGTACACTGCTCCGGGACGTCGTCTTGGCGCGTCCCGGTGGAGTTTCATGGAGGACTTTTTTGCGCAGTTCGAGAGTGAACTCGGCGTTCAAGGGGAGGGATAGTTCACCTCTGTCTTTAACTCAATACGGGCGTGTCATTGAGTCAGGACTGGCGTCCACGCTCTACGTCCCGTTTCGAGACGGTTTCTTTGTCTTCCGAATCGAATCAGCGAATACAATACGGACACCCTCGTGTCGGAACCAATGGAGAGTCCGAAGCCAACGCGGGACCGCCGTCGCGTCGTCGAAGCGTACGAGTCCGCCTACCCCAACCCGATACGCGTCCGCGAGGGTGACGAACTGACGATAGAGGAGCGCCCGACGGAGTGGGACGGTTGGCTCTGGTGTATCGACACTGACGGGCGTGAGGGATGGATTCCAGAGTCCTACGTCGAAAAGCGGAGACAGCGATGGGTCAGCCTCGAAGACTACGTGGCCCGAGAACTCACTGTCGAAGCCGGTGAGACGCTCACCTCTCACTACACTGTTGCCGGATGGGTGTGGTGCGAAAAACCGACCGGTGAGACCGGGTGGGTGCCGTCTGAAAACCTGCGTTCCGCCGATGCTTTTTCTCCCTGACTGTTCCCGATTCAGACCGATTCTCGGACGAACTTCCCGCCCAGCGAAAGCATTGCGAGACCGAGGAGAGCGGCGAAGACGACGATGAACATGGATATCGGGTCGCCGAGGTCCGAGAGCGCGCGGGACCGAACGAAGTTGGCTGCGAGCACCGTCGTCACCGCGAGAAGCGCGATACCGCCGACGTTCGCGGCCGTCGAATTCGGTTCCGGAACTGCGTCGCTGTTGAGCAGATAGAGCACCACCGCGATGGCAAACGGCGTTCCGACGAGACCGAAGGCGAGAACGAGGATGAGAAGCGGGAAGAACGCGCCGCCGACGAATGCGCCGAGTCCGGACAGAAGCGCGACAGCGGCCAGAAGCGCCCGGTAGCGACTGTCGGATACGTCGGTTCCCCAGCCCAGTTTGTCGGCAATGAGGTACGGTGGGACGATGGTGTTGCCGCCGAGCGTCGAGGCGGCCGCACCCCAGAGTCCGAGCAGGAAGAGCCACTTCGCGTTCGACCCGACGAGCGGCCCGAGCGCCTGTGCGGCAGCAACTGCGGAGAGTTCGCCCGCCGCAATCTCCGGCGAGTGCAGGACTGCGGCTGCGACAAGGAAGATTACGAGGCTGTACACGCCGAAGGCGACGAGCATCGAGATACCAACGTCGAAAGTTGCGAGTCCGTAGTCGCCGGAGGTCCACTCGCGAGCGCGCATCGTGTACGAGTGCATCGTGATGAGCGTGATGTGGACAGCACCGCCGAGGATACCGGCAGCGACGAGCGCGCCGTCAACGCCCGCCGGAATTTGAGGGACCAGTCCCGAAGCGGCGACACCGAAGTCGATGGGCACGAGGAAGAGCGACGCGACGAAGGCGAGAACGACCACCGACACGAGGAGTTTCGCGGCGTGTTCGATGAAGCGGTAGCCGCGGCCGACTAACCCGGCAGCGAGTATCACTGCCCACGTGACGCCCCAGAACTTTGCATCGATGCCGGTGACGGTCGCGCTAATGTCGGCAAGCCCCTTCATAATGACCAGTTGGGCGAGTCCCGCGGCCAACACGGTGTCGACGACGAGTATCCACGCCCACTTCTCACCGAGGTGTTCTTCGACAACGGTGGCGATTCCCGCTTCGGTGAGGAGACCGAGACGCATCGACAGATACTGTGCGGATGCGCCGAGGATAGCCGAGAGAACCACCACCCACAGGAGCGTGTAACCGAAGGTCGCGCCTGCGGTGATAACACTGGCCATCGTCGCCGGTCCGATGGCAATCGCCCCCGCAACCCACGAGGGCCCCATCTCAGCGAGATACGCCCGTAAACTTCCGTCTATTACGTCCGATGTTCCGTGTGTTGCCCCGTCTAAACTCATTGACTCTGTGGCGACAGTCTACCGCTAAAAGTGTTTCCACATGGTGGTACCACTCGGTGTTTTCATGTGGATACTCCCACAAGAAAAGGTAAACCAACGACGACCCTGATGAGGATTCACCACATTTTATGCTCTCAGAAACGTAGTACGAGAAGTGACTGGTATTTCAGATTCTCTCCGGCTCCTTTTCGAGACATCGATAGAACGAGATGAGGACCGATACGTCGTTTCGATTCCGAAGGAACTCGTCGAAAGCGGGTCAATATCCACTGATGAACTGTATCGAGTTGCGCTGCTGACGAGTCAGGGAACGACCGAGTCAGAGCCCGCTCCGGAACCCGCCGTTTCGAGACCGGAAACGTCCGAGCCGACTCCAGAGTCGGTTCAATCCGGCGTCCGGTCCGCAACGCGTGACCCCCGTGGTTCTGAGTCGCGTCAGCCCCCGGTTGCAGAAGGTGACGTTCGGTCGGTCACGATCGATACGCTTGGCGACCAGGGCGACGGTATTGCGAAGGTCGAACGCGGGTTCGTCATCATCGTGCCCGGCACGAAGCCCGGCGACCGCGTTAACGTCAAAATCACCGACGTGAAACAGACAGTCGCATTCGCCGAACCGACTGACGAAGTAATAGCCGACTAAGGCGAGGCTGGCCAACGCAGCCCGTCAATTTCGTTCGTCGCGCTGACTTGGGCTTTCACCAGTGACGTCGCTATCACTGGTCAGTCCCAATCAATGAATTAGGAAGCGCCAAGCGATGAAGTAGACAGTCTCGGTCAATAACGAATTACGAGGGCCTTTCAGTCCTCGTGACGCGTCGTGAACGTGACGGGGTGACCCTCAACCCGATGACCGTCGGGCGTCGTCGCCGTCGCGACAGCGACGTATGTCTCTCCGGGTTCGAGATCTTCCACGTCCTCGTCGAACTCCTCTGGCTCGTCTGTGTCCATGTCTTCGACGGCCTGTTCCGTATCGTGCCGGTCCCCCTTCTTCCAGCAGATAAAGCCGGGCCGGACCTCGCTGGCGTCACCCAGCGAGACGACTTCACCGTAGAGTTCTGCTTCGTCTTCTTCGATGTCTTCGGGTGAGTGCGTCTCGACGACGGGACCGTTTGCCGAGTCTTCGTCACCAGTGGAGAAGGAAACGGGCGTTCCGGTGACGGTGTCACTACCAGCCTCCGCGTACGCGCGGAACTGGTACTGGGTGTCCTCCTCTAGTTCTTCGACCACTGCAGTGTACGTGCCTGCCGACGACTGGCTCCCGGCCTCGACGGCGGTTGCCGACTCGGGTCCGTGATCATCGGCCCAGTACTCGACGCCAACCGTCGCCGACGAGTGGTCGCCGAGTCCTGTGAGGTTACCGCCGAGCGTTGCGCTGGTCTGGCTGACATCTGACGCGTTCGTCGTCACGATTTCGAATTCGTTGCTACCACCATCGCCGCCATCGCTATCGCCGAGTACAGCGGCTTTCGCGTCGAGCAGCCCAGCACCCCCTTCGTCCGAGTCAAGCCCGATGTCCGAGGCGGTCGACGTGAGTCGCTCGCGCGCTTCCGTGTTCGAGGCACCGTTAGCCATCAACACTGCGCCAACGCCTGAGACGTGGGGCGTTGCCATCGACGTTCCGGAAAAGGCTCTGTACCCCCCACCGATGATTGTCGACGTGATGTCGGACCCCGGTGCGGCAATATTGACCTCCGGCCCGGTCGAGGAGAACTCCGAGAGGTCGTCGTCGGGGTTGGTCGAACTCACGGCTATCACTTCGTCGTAGGCCCCTGGGTAGTGGACGCAGTCGTTGCACGGCCCTTCGTTGCCGGCAGCCCCGACGAGAAGCACACCCTTGTCGTAGGCGTATTGGACCGCATCCTCAATCACAGATGAACTAGACGTTGCACCGATACTCATGCTGATAACGTCGTAACCCTGGTCAGCGGCCCACCGGATTCCCTCTGCAATGTCGCTCCCGGACCCGCTGCCGTCTCCGTTCAGCGCTTTGACCGCGTGGAGGGTGACCTCCGGCGCAACACCGACGACGCCCTGGTCGTTGTTGACAGCAGCGACGGTACCTGCACAGTGGGTGCCGTGGGTATGGTCGTCGTTCCACGGTTCGTCGTCCCGCTCTGAGTCGACAACTGCGTATCCCTCGCCGAGAATCGGCTTGAGGTCGGGGTGCTCACAGTCGATTCCAGTGTCTAGAACTGCCACGTGCGCGCCCTTGCCCGTCTGCCCGGACTGAACGGTCGTGTCTGCCTTGACCTTCACACAGCCCCAGGGCATCGACTGACCGAGTACCTCGACCGTGATGTCCGACTCGACGTAGCGAACATCGCTTCGACTTTCGAGTTCAGCCAGTGCCTCGTCACTGAAATCACCGATGACTGCGTCTCCGCGCTCACCGAAGTCGATCTTTTTCTCGACGGCGTCGGCCCGCTGGCCCGCGACGTCGACCCCGTACCGTGATTTCGTGCCGACAATGTGCCGGGAATTGTCCGCCGTTTCTTGGGCAGACCCAGTCCCAATGAACCCCGTACCTGCGATACCCGCCCCAATCGTTTTCAGGAGTGCCCGCCGAGAGACTCCAGCCACAGCCTTTCCGTTTTGCATCATCAGTACGCACGACACAGAACCGCAAGGGCCTACTCTCGATATTGCCTCATCTACGGCGTCATCTAGGGCGATATATATCGAGAACGAGTTCTAGAAACGGCCAAAATAGGGCTTTAGAGGCACTCAGGACCGTCTGTGGGAAATGAATATTATATCTGTAGTGGGCGCCGACCCACACTCCTGATCGAAATATACCGAGGGTGGGCAGACCCACTATCGATGTATATTGTCAGCAGCAACATGCCCTAACATCTCGTCTATTCAGAAGGAAGATGCGAAGCAGTATATCTGCCATAGTCCTCACTCACGGAAACGAGGAGACGGCATCATGACCTTCTGTACGAACTGCGGAGACGTAATCGACAGAAGCGAGTGGTATTCGTTCGCCGCTCGACGTGATGGCGACGGAACCCTCCAGACCTACGCGTTCTGTTCGGAGAAATGCCGGTCCGAGTATTTCGACGAACCGATAGCGGCTGACAACTGAGAAGGGCTATGCTAATTCACTGGTCCCCGAACAGCGAAGTGAATAGTTTGCGTTCGGCCCCCCGGAGGTGGTGGTTGAACGTCGACTGAGAAATGCCAATCAGGTTTGCAACCTCCTGACCCGTAGTATCTCGTGGTTCTTCGAAGAACCCGCTTTCGTATGCTGTCCGAAGCACTTCATACTGGCGCTCGGTCAGTTGTTCTTCGAGAGACGTGGAGAACTCCTGGGTCGTTTTTCTCGAGCGCTCACGGTCCCGTCGGCTCAGTAACTCTGTCTCGCCGTAGTTATTCTCCAGTAGCTCGACGATTTCACGGACATCTGCGAACCGCGGAAGTTCAATGACGATGTGTATTGCCGACTGGTCAGCCGTTATCTCCTGTGGAAAAGCGCCGTAGTTGATGAGCGGTTCTGCAATGATAGAACCAGTGACGGTGGCCTCGAACAGGTGCTTGTCACCATTCTGCCGGACATGTGTGATAGACTCAACCGAGACTGATTCGTCCGCGAACGAGAGAATATCTTCAATCGAGTCGGTGGTCACGTTGAATAGGACACGTGATTTATTTCCGGATTGCGGGATAATCGCTTCAAACTCGACCTGCGTATCTGCCTTCCGGGCAATCCGGTTCAAGACGCTATCCGGTTCGTGGACCACCAGTTTGATTTCGGTGACTTCGTTGGACATCGTCCCCCGCTTCCGCTGGATGGCGTTGATAGTGTGGGCGACAGTGCAACCTAACTCTTTGAGAACGTCCTTGACCAGTTCGTCGAACGCCGACTGCTGATTTGCGTACACTGTCAGCACCCCATAGCGAACATCTTGGTACTCCAAGGGGAGACTGATGACGGACTGGTACCCACTATTGAGTGCTTTCTGTCGCCAAGGTTCACTCCGGAGACTTTCGGCAATATTCGGAACCACCGTCACCGTTCCCGACTTCATCGTCTGGACTGTCGGTTCGATGGATTCGTCGATGCCGAATGAGACCTGGTCGAGGTAGTCGCTTCCTTCGGTAACCCACGCCCGTGGGTTGATAGACCCTGTAACCGGGTCCTGTTCACCAATCCAGGCGAATGGGAACCCACCACTCTCGTGTAGTTTCTCGCAGACGGCCTCTTCGATCTCCTCGCGTGACGATGCTTGTATGAGCACTTGGTCGATCTCTCGGATGATTTTGTTAATCCAATTGAGCCGTGTGAGCTTCCAGTTTTGCTCCTTGAGTTTCTGGTCTCGCTCGTGTAGGTCCATCTCGTGGTCGATTCGCTCGAACGCGGCTTCGGCCGTCGCGGCTAACATATCGACGAGTTTGCGAGTATGCGTGTCGAACGATTCGACGCTACTACAGAGGGTAACGAGTACGCCTCGGTCACCGATTGGGAGAAAGAGACCGCTTTCTGCGTCCGTACACTGCGCCATCTCGAACGTTGATTCGACGGCTTGGAGGTTGTCCACGACGGTTGTGTCTCCGCTCACAAAGACGTCCCAGATAACCGAGTTATTGGTATCTGGACCCACAGACTGATTCTCGATGTCGCACCCGGCTAACTCCGGCGTCGCGGCAATGGGCTCTAAGATATTATTCGTATCGTCTATACAGTATATTGCAACGTGAGAGAGGTTGAGCACCACTCTCGAAGTGTTAACGACGAGTTCGGCGACATCAGATTTGGTTTCGGTGTGGAGGAGTTGTCTGGTCGTGTGGTGAAGTGTCGTGAGAATCTGTTCACGCTCTTTCCGTTCAGCAGCGGTAATCCACAGTCCGATAACCTCACCAAGTTCGTTGAACGCATCCAGTTCTTGCTTGTCGAAGGCGTGCGAGCGGTTGACAGAGAGCGTCAGTATACCGTGGATGGTCGAACCGAAGACCAGTGGAACCGCAACAACCCCCCTAAACTGGTCGTCGGACGTTTTGTACCCTTCCGATACGGCCGTCGACCGCTCAGCGAGATCTTGGGCAAACTGCACCCCTTGGGTTCGGTTGGCTGTCGCGAGGGGTTTCTGCTCGTACAGTCTCTCAGTGGCATCTATCGCTGTATCGAGTTCGTGTTTCTCGCACCCTGCCCACGCTACCGGCATGAACTGGCCGGTGTCAGTAGCGAACTTGCCGACCACAGCAAAATCGTACGAGGGTGCAGCAGCGACACGTTCACAGATTGTCTGTTCGATCTCGCTGTGGTTCGATACGTCGACGAGCGACGTGTTGATATCTCGGATGAGCGTCTCGATTCGGTCTCGTATCTCTAATTCGTCTTGTTGCCGAGCGAGTTCCGTCTCGTGTTCTTTCCGCTCTACAGCGTATCGAATCGACCGCATAAGCTGGTCGAGACCGAGACTATCTTTAAACAAGTAATCTTGTGCACCGATCTCGGTGGCCTCAATCGCCGTCTCGCGTTCCCTACGCTCTGCTAACACGATTATCGGCAACGCTGGTGCTTGGGAAGCGACTTGGTGTACCGTCTCTAGACCCTCACTCCCGGGTAGGTCAAGAGCGACCATCACCAGGTCGTGTGTGTCCTCCGAAAGGTGCTTCATCCCCTCGGCAAGCGTCTCGTCGTGAGTTACGCTGGCAGTTTCTGCGACACCTCTCAACTGGGCCTTTTTGAGGTAGTGGGTGATGAAGCGAGCATCATCTGGGTCCTGGTCGATCAGAAGTATTCGGAACGTATTCTCATCTTGCATGCTAATCCAGAGCGTCGCATCTCAGGGTCACTGTTCAGTTAGCTTGACCACTCCCGTCGATTTCAGGTGATTCGCTGTCATAGGAGTCAACAGCAAGCAGACAATATTTTGTTATTTTTCCCACACGATTCATTTTTCATTACTATGCGAAGATAAACAGAGTATCTCTATCACGTTATTGACTCGCATATGGGTCACCTGTCGAACCATGTTTCGAACGGTCAACCCTCAGTTGTCGCTCGTTCGAAATATTTTGGCTCGATGGTATCAGCACCGATTATCCAGTGCTGGAACTGTTTGGACTATCGGGCAACAACATTACGAAGGTGAACGTAAATTCGTTATCATGGTCCGAAACGGAGCCCGAAAACCGCGTCAACGTCGATATTTCTGATGTGAAATAATCCCCCGAGCCAATGAGATTCACCAACATCACCTACAGTTAGTATATTCCAACCGAGTTGCCATTAGGCACGCTGCCGTGACTAGATCGTACTCGATGTCTGAACGAACACCAACAAAATCTGCCTCTACAGAGTTCCGACGTTGGCGTCCGGCAGTCAGGCAGGGACTTGTGCTGTGGACGCTCATCGCGCTCGGGTGGACGTTCATCCCGGCGGACCACCCTGCACAGATTGCAGTCGTCTTCAGCGGTATCTATGGGGCGATACTCCTTCCGATTGCCGTCTACTTCGACCGTCGAGAAAGAATCGAGTTGTCGCAGTCGACGCAACCACACACTAACACGAAACACGAATCCTCTGGCTTGGTCACACAGTATCTGCCTTGCCGTGGTGACTCTCACGACACGTCCTGTCTGTGCAACTGCTAACCGTATTATCGACTCACTCCGGGTGTTTCACACCCGCTTAGACAGCGGCATTTGCGCGTCTTTCCTCTCGGCGGTCGTGTCTCGCTTTGAGGAGTTCGCGATAGCGGTTTCTAATCGTCACTTCGCTGATGTCGGTTACTTCGCTCACTTCTTCCTGAGTTATCTCTTCGTCGGCTAACAGCGCGCCAGCGTAGATAGCTGCGGCCGCGAGACCCACAGGGCTTTTGCCGCTATGGAGTCCGTCTTGCTTCCCGTTCTGGAGCAGTGAGCGTGCACGCCGTTCGACTTCGTCCGTCGTGCCGAGGTCAGAGACGAACCGCGGAAGGTACTGTTCCGGGTCTGCCGGCTGGATATCGAGGTTTAGCTCTCGTGAGATATACCGGTACGTTCGCGTGAGTTCCATTTTCTCAACGCGGGAGACGTGTTGAACCTCGTCG
This sequence comes from Haloferax mediterranei ATCC 33500, assembly GCF_000306765.2. Taxonomy (NCBI): domain Archaea; kingdom Methanobacteriati; phylum Methanobacteriota; class Halobacteria; order Halobacteriales; family Haloferacaceae; genus Haloferax; species Haloferax mediterranei. The sequence goes on along the minus strand of NC_017943.1, from coordinate 194,612 downwards.
AGCGACCGCGGAACCCCAGCTTGCCGTGCGGCGGCGTAGATTGCGGCCGTGGCGACACCTTCGATGGAGCGACCGGGAAGGAGGTCATCCTGAAGCGCCCGACGATATATCACACTCGCCGTCTCGCGGACGGTATCCGGGAGGCCGAGTGCCGACCCCATTCGTTCGACTTCGCCGAGTGCTTGCTTGAGGTTCCGCTCTTTTGAGTCGCGAGTACGATATCGTTCGTTCCACGTACGCAGACGCTTCATCTTCTGACGCTGGCGAGTCGAAAGGGAGTTGCCGTACGCGTCTCTGTCCTGCCAGCCGATATTCGTCGAGAGCCCGCTGTCGTGCATCAGGTTCGTCGTCGGCGACCCGACGCGAGATTTCTGGTCGCGCTCTGCGGAATCGAACGCTCGCCACTCCGGACCGCGGTCAATCTCGCCTTCTCGTACAACCTCTCCAGTCTCGGGATCGACCCACTCGCCGTGTCGTTCGTCGTATACGAGTTCGTCCTTGTCGAGAGCTTTCGGGCCGTTTCCCGTCGTAGATTCCTGTGTGTTACCGTCGCCGGCCGCTTCAGTTTCGTTCGTCGCTATCCGCCACGGGGTAGAAGTTGAGTCCGACATTGAGATACAACTACGTTATTCGCTTGTAACCTTGGACCCTAGTTTGGTACATTCCAAATCACTACCAAGCGAAGCGACGGCCGTTGTTCTCGGGGCTGTTTGCCGTCGGTCTCGATGGGTATCTACAACGAAGTTGTCAACCGAACTCGGACAGCCGCAACAGTGTTCTTTTACAGGTTCTCCCTACAGTACAATTAGATGGCTAAAAAGAACTCGTCGGAAACTGAAGACCGAAAAGACGACCACATTCGAATTATTCAGGAGAAGGACGTCGAAACGACCGGAACCGGCTTCGAAGACGTCCAACTCGTACACGAGGCACTCCCGGAGTTCCACCACGACGACATCGATTTATCTGTTGATTTTCTCGGTAGCGAACTCGCTGCACCGATTGTCATCGAGAGCATGACCGGCGGGCACCCGAATACGACGAAAATCAACCGGGCACTGGCCGCTGGCGCTGCCGAGACAGGAATCGCGATGGGAGTCGGAAGTCAACGAGCGGGACTCGAACTCGACGACGAGGACCTCCTCGAATCGTACACGGTCGTCCGAGACGCCGCTCCTGACGCGTTTATCTACGGGAACATCGGGGCTGCACAACTCCGGGAATACGAGACTGCCATGGTCGAACGTGCCGTCGAAATGATTGATGCCGACGCGCTCGCGGTCCATCTGAATTTCCTCCAGGAAGCTGTCCAACCTGAAGGAGACATCAACGCCGAAGGGTGCTTAGCAGCCATCGAACGTGTCTCGTCGGAGCTTTCGGTTCCAATCGTCGTCAAAGAGACGGGCAATGGTATCGCCGGCGGAACTGCGAAATCGCTCACGCAGGCGGGCGTCGATGCAATTGACGTTGCCGGTAAAGGCGGCACGACCTGGTCCGGTATCGAAGCCTACCGGGCGGCAGCGGTGAACGCCTCGCGCCAAGAGCGGGTTGGCACGTTGTTCCGGTCGTGGGGTGTCCCGACCGCTGTCAGTACACTTGAGTGTGCTCGTGAGCACGATTGCGTGATTGCGAGCGGTGGCGTTCGCACCGGCTTAGACATCGCGAAAGCGATTGCACTTGGCGCACAGGCTGGCGGACTTGCAAAGCCGTTCTTAAAACCAGCTACGCAGGGAGTAGACGCGGTTGTCGAGCGAGTCGAGGACCTCATCGCTGAATTACAAACCGCGATGTTCGTCACCGGGTCACAGAACGTGGCGGAACTCCAAAACGCCGACTACGTCCTCCTCGGTGACACCCGCGAGTACGTCACGCAGCGTCGCGACTGAAATCAAGCTCTGATGCGTTTCTCGCTTTCAGGCGCTGAGTTCGAGTTCGGCGGGGTCTACACGCTCTTCAACCTCGGTACCGAGCGTGTCACTTACGAACTGTTGAGCTAGCCACGCTTCGGCACGGGTCAGTCGATATTGGAGCGTCGACCCCGGAACGTCGATTCGTTCCGAAATCTCCTGTACCGAGTTCCGCCGCGGCGTTTCGTAGTAGCCGAACTCGACAGCCGCTTCGAGGGCGGCCTGTTGCTCGGGCGGGAGTCCGCTCGTTCCAAACCCTTCTTCGAGCCAGCACTCGGGTTCGCTGATTCGCTGGACGCTGAGCGAGAGTCCCTCGCTCAAACTATCCTGTACCTCCTCGTAAATCTCGCCGACGGTATCGTCGTCGGCGATGAGGAGTCGCCACTGGTACTGGTTTCCGCGGCGTTCGGCTTGCATCAAGAGACCGTCCCCGATATGTTTCGCGGCGACGTACGGAATCGACTGCACGCCGTCTCCTTCCTCTCGACAGGAGTAGATGATTCGACCGTTGGGCGTACTGGAGAGGATTTCGTAGTCCCACTCGACGACCGGCGCGCCGCACATCCCGATGACGGCATTTCCGAGTGCAACGTTGTCGATGAGGGTGTCGAACGTTTCGAGCACCTCTGTCGGTCCTGTGACTCGGTCTAACCGCCACATCGAGTTGGCGGTTGCGTGGACTGCCATCGTTTTCGAGTGTAAATCCGGATTCTCGATGAACAGGTCCATCACCTCGTCTGCTCCCTTTTCGTACTCGACGGTAAAGACGAACTCGCGCACGGTACTGGGCTTATTCGCTCGGTGTCTATAATTTTGTTTGGAATGTACCAACTGGTCTGCTTTCGAGTCGTCCACAACCCTTCGGTGCACGTACACTTCAGCACCATGACGAATCCGAGGGGTTAACGGTCTCCCATTTGCCAATAGCGGATATGGTCCCTCTCACACGCAGACGAGTCCTCTCCGGAGCGGTCGGTCTTTTCGCCGGTTTCGCCGGATGCAGCGGTACGACAGAGCACTCGGTGACCGAGACAGCGAGCGAGTCGCCAGCGACGGGCGGGTCGGTTCCCTCGCACTACGCGCTGCGGCACACTGACGATGACCCGTCAATTTTGCTTCCGGACGAGCCTCGACGGACGAAGACAGCAACGTCGTCGACGCAGGCCGGCGTCCCACCGAAAGTCGCACAGGAACGCGGCTTCGTCACGTCCACCGAAACCGCCGAACAGATGTGGTTCGCCGATGTCGACGGGGCGGCCGAAGCACGCCAGTTTGTCGCCGACACCGACTTCGACAGCGAGACGATTTACGTCGAATTTCAGCAGGTAAGGGAGTGTTTCACGCTCGAACTCTGTTCGGTGACGTGGTCTGAATCGGATATTCACACGCAGTACGGGAGCCACTACCGGTCTTCCGACGTCTCCTGTCAGACCGACACGAAAGGCGGCGCGTCGTGGCTCATTCGTATTCCCGAGGTGCTCGACCCGGATGGGATACACAGTTACGGGTCGGGGTGGAGCAGTGGGGGCTGTCATCGACCGCGTGAACACCCCGAAGACGGCGAAGCGACGACTGAAGCGCCTCACTACGGTCCTAAGCCGCCCGCAAACCGGACCCAAACCGCGACGACGGAGCAAAATCAATGACGGACGAACAGGGACCACCGCAGGCCCGAGACGGACAGCGTCATACAGCACGGGGCAGTGCAACCCGCCGCGGTTTCTTCGCACTCGCGGGAGCCACTGCACTCGCAGGTTGTACCGGACTCGGCGACGTGCTCGGAGATAACCCGCCGAAACTCGACGGAGGGGAGCTCAAAGGCGTTCTTTCGACGCCATTCCCGTCTGTCACTGAGAGATTTCCGATTCCCATCGAAGAATCGTACCTGAACGAGACGGCCGCGTCGGTGGAGCAGCGGCTCACAACAGTTCCAGCGCCGTTCGACGCTCAGGAAATTCCCAACGGTGCGATTCGGGAGGAACTCTCGGAGATGTACGACGACGCGACCGGCGAACTCGAAGATGCCGCCGATGAACCGTCACCGCTCGAAACGATGCGAACCCTCCGCGACGCCCGCGAACAAACCCGGGCGGTCACGGCGTCGTGGGCGGCTATCGACGACGGGTTGGCGTTCGCCGACGTTCGGAAGTCCGTCCCACAGATTCGGTCTGACATCGACGCCTTCCGAGGGCAGTGGAGCTACGTCGGTGACGACCCGATTCGAGCGATTTTGGCTCACAGAGAACTCGAAGTGTTGGTTGCCTCCGCTGGCCGTCGGTCGAGAGACGCGCCCGAGCGATACAGCCGAGAGCAGGAAACTCCGATATTGGTCGGCAAATTCGCAGGCGACCTCGAAGAGGCGAGAGCCGCGCTGGATGATGCCGAGTACCTGTACGACAGGTACGAGTCGTCAATGGACGACCCTCGCCAGGTCCGCTCGGAGATTGTCTCCCTTGCTGACTCGCTGGCCCGAACTTTCAGGGACCGTTTGAAGGATCTCCCCAACGGAGACGGTCAAAAGCCTTCGTCGTTTGTAGAACCCGATATCGAGGACACCCCGGTCGCAGCGGCGATGACCAAGCTGTTCAGGGATCTCGACTACGCCGACGGACTCGCGGATGAATTGAAGACGGGTCAGCGCACGCGGGCTATCCTCTCAGCTCACGAATCGCTCGTCCGAGTCCGCGCGTTCGAATCGCTCCGTGAGCGCGTCAACGACGGCGAGTACGTCACCGTCGAGAGCACCGAGGACGTGCGAAAGATACGCAATTCGGCCATCGCCGCCTTCGAAGACGCGCTCGCGTCGCGCGAGAAATCGCGCCTCAATCGGTACGTACTCTCACAGATCGACGGCGCCATTCGGTACGCCGACCGAGAACTGGACGACTACGACGAAGACGACGACGTTTCGGTCGGATGGATTAACCGAGAACTCGGCCAGTACGTTCTCGTCGGTGCGATGGCGCGGGCGACGCCACCGACGAGTGCAACTGTCGCCGACGAGATTCAGCAGGCCTTCTAACGCGGTTCCGAATTCGGTCACACTCGTTCGCCCGCGTCGTACGTGATTAATTGGTTTGCCACCCACGTCGGCGAGGGCCGTTGGCCCGACGCGTAGACCGGTAGGAACTATAGTAGCGTTTGCAACTGGTGACACATCCGACCGCACGACACCGGTTGACCGAGTGTGCACTGACTTGCAAACGCTACTATAGCCGGTCCTGAATTCCGCTTAGAGCGCACTGCCCAGTGCGAAAAATACGAGGAACGAGAGTATCGCGACGGCGAGTGCCCCGAAGAAGACGACGAGATCGTCACGACCACCGACGTTCTTCCGGAGGCGGCGGCGCGTAACGGGCGCAAGTGCGACTGCGGCACCGAGTAGAACGAGTCCGCCAACAGCAGGGAGAACTGCGGTTGGAACGCCGGCAGCAGCGTGCACTGCGGCAAACCCGAGGCACGTGATTGCAAGAACCAACCCGACAGCACTTCCCGTGTATCGGGCGATGGTTGCAGTTGCCATCGGAGAAACATCGTCGTGTATGACAAAAAATTCTGTTATGGTCTGTCGTGCAACCAACCATCTAGTTCGCTATCCACGCCGGTCTCTCCCTTGTGGTGGACACTCAGTATTCTCGTTACGAACGACGGGAAGTGGGCTGCCCGGACGTTGTACCCGAAGAGGCTGTGGGCTGTCTTCCGGCACGCTGTGCAGGACTGAGTACACGGGTAGCGGCACAGGACGACATGCTGGTTCTTGGACTCCTGTCCAGCTCAGTTAATATCACGAAAATTGATTAATAGTCGAAAGCCGTTCATATATTACTAGCACATTGATATGGCCATCTTAGATGAACTCTCGGGGTTCGAATTCGAGGACTTGATGGAGGATGTATTCCGAAACCTCGGGTACGAAAACGTACACCAAGCACGGAAGACCGCTGATGAAGGGCGAGACATCCTCATGGAAGAAGTCGTCGACGGGACACGACGTGGTGTTGTCGTCGAATGTAAACACACCGGCTCTGTCGGCCGTCCTGTAGTGCAGAAACTTCACTCCGCCATTGCGACGTACGAGTACGATGGCCCAAAGCGTGGTATTGTCGTCACAACTGGGTGCTTCACGACCCCTGCAGAGGAGTACGCTACCCGTCTCAGCCAGAACAGAGACCCCTACCCAATAGAACTCATCGATGGGACTACACTCAGGGATATTGCCGACGATATCGGGCTTGACCTGTATAACGGGCGCATTGAGATTCTCTGTGACGAGACGTTCCGACCATTCGACCCTGCTGGGGGCGCTGACGCTCCTGTTCGCGAAGCGTTTCGAGATATCGAGAATATCGACGGGGATAACCTCCCGAAGTCGCATGGGCAGGTTGACTTCCAGCCGATACTTACAATCCAGGCGCACATCGACGCAGTGTTCGAGACTTCAGTTGGTGTTATTCACCGCATCAACCAGTCAGATGGATTTGTAGTGCATGCTAACCGAGGTCGACCCAGTGTTGCAGAGAGTGATCTTGCCAGCGTGATCACGAACAATTTCCCACAAACTGTCGACCTAGACGAAGACAGATTTGCGACCGTCTTCGACGACCTCCGCGTAAATCGGTTCGGTCAAACAGAAACCGAGTACAAAGACTGGGCAGTCTCACGTCTCCGCGAGCACCACACGACGACAGTAACCTACACTGGAGACAACAACGTTACCTACGAGAAGACCTGCGAACCGAAGCAATCGGACATCTCGATTCAGGCAATTACACCCGTCTACGTCCCACAAGTCCGCCAGACAACCCAACTTCAGCAGTACTCATACTCGTATGAATACTATGCGGCTGGACCGTCCCGTCTCACACTGGAAGATGGAATCCATCGCTGTGTCCACTGTGAGAAAGAGAACGCAAAAACGTACACATATTGCACGAACTGTGGAAGTATCAACTGCAGGTCACACAGTAAGACAGAACGACTCGAAGGAACACCGGTCTGTACTGGTTGCGCGGTCACTGAGCGCTTCGCCCTGAAAACAAAATACTTCTACGACCACGAGAACCTCGAGGAGTTCCGTACGGAGTACGCGCAGATGTCAGTCCACGAGAAAGCGATGGAAAACCCGCTTCTCGTTGGGGGCGTGTTCGTCACCGTAGTCCTCTTAATTGGGTTCATCCTCTCTTCAGGGCTTATATGAGGCTCAGCGAGATTCCGTCCGTTACAGAGACGGCCGTTGTTCATCTAGCCGGAGGCATACGCTGGAACGACGAGCAGAACTACGCATCGCCCGTGTTGATTCTCCACCGGTGTCTGTTTTGGTAGCACCCTTCTAATCGCTTGAACCCCCGCTATTCCGGGGAACTGCTCTGATGGTGATGAACTCCATCGGACGAACCAATGAACATTGCTGGCGACGTCACAGAGTTGGTCGGGAAGACGCCACTCGTCCGTCTTGACTCATTTGAGGGGAACATCCTCGCAAAGCTCGAATCTTTCAACCCGACGAACTCCGTCAAAGACCGAATCGGCGTTGCAATGCTCGAACAGGCCGAAAGAGAGGGCCTAATCGTCGACGAAACCACTATTATCGAACCGACGAGCGGAAACACGGGCATCGGACTTGCCTTCACCGCCGCCGCAAAGGGCTACGACCTAATTCTGACGATGCCGGATTCGATGAGTGAAGAGCGTCGACGCCTCGTCAGTGCGCTCGACGCCGAAATCGTCCTCACACCCGGTGCCGACGGGATGGGTGGAGCAATCACGAAAGCGGAAGAACTGGCAAACGAGACCGAGAACGCATTTATCCCACACCAGTTCGAGAATCTCGCTAATCCGTTGATTCATCGAGAGACCACTGGTCCGGAAATCTGGCGGGACACGGAGGGCGAGGTAGATATCCTCGTTTCGGGGGTCGGAACCGGTGGAACGATAACCGGAATTTCGGAATACATCAAGGAAGAACAAGGGAAACAGGACTTTCAGTCGATTGCCGTCGAACCGGCCGAGTCGGCGGTACTTTCGGGGGAAGCGTCGGGTTCACACGGTATTCAAGGAATTGGCGCCGGATTCGTCCCCGACGTGCTTCGCCGCGAATTAATCGATGATGTGGTCCCGGTCAAGCACGAAGACGCCATCGAGGCGACCCGAAAACTCGCGGGTGAGGAAGGGATTCTGGCGGGTGTCTCTTCGGGGGCTGCACTCGACGCGGCTGTTCGTGTCGCTCGACGGCCGGGGAATCGCGAGAAGATGGTCGTCGTTGTGCTCCCGGATACGGGAGAACGATACCTCTCGACGGACCTCTACGACGGGATATAGCTCACCGATCAGACGGCGCACACCACGACGTGGCGAGGTGAGAACTGGGGTGTGCTCCGGACAGGCCGACACCTATCGGTGTGCGGACTATTCGGCGGCACACAGCTCCCTGTAACCGAGTGGGGGTGGTTTCGTAGCCGCTCAACCCGCCACGCTGAAAGAGAAGGGGGTGGTCTATGTGTCTCGTCCTTCACCCGCTCTGGAAGACACTCACGTGTCTCGCTCTCGTTTCGGCTCGCGGCCGAGCACGCTGGCGACGGACTTGATGCGATCTTCGCCGTGTTGTTCGCGACGCCGCTGTTCGTCGACTTCGACGGAGGTAATGACTCGGTCAGCCTTCACCGCGTTGTGCGCGGCTTGGATGGCTTCGAACACCTCGTCGACATTATCGGCCTCGATGACCGTATCTGTCGCGGTCAGTTCGTACGAGATGTCGAAGTCGTCGAGCGCTTCAATTGCCTGTGCGATGTCTTCGGACAATCCTCCCTCGTGGACCGGGATGACCTCGAACCTAGCTATTACAGTCATGAATTCTACTCCAATTTGGATGCGCACGGTCGGGCAGGGCAGCCCCCGAGCAGATGTGTTATACGTCAACAACAGACATAGTGTTTTGCAATTATCAGAACGAGGGCATCAGAGTCCAGCTACTGCGCCGGTGTCTGTCGGTTTCCTCTGGGGATTGGTGATTCATCATAAACGAGAAAAGACGGTGGAAATCGGGGACGTGGGCACTTTCATATGACTTGCATCTCAGTTATCCCAGAAACGCTGGCGGACAAACTCCGCAGAACTCGTTTTTCAGGTTACACTTTTTCCCTGCTGAACTCGTATGTGTGCCTATGACAACAACCGACGAGCTTGCCACGTTCATTCGCGAAGTGGACTACGAAACCCTCCCGGACGACATCGTTGAAGCGACGAAAAAGCGTCTTCTCGACTCCGTAGGTATCGCGCTCGGGGCCGCCGAGTCCGAAACGGCCGCGGCAGTGCGCGAGACAGTTTTACAGGAGGGAAGAGACGCCTGTTCGCTGTGGGCGACAGACGAGAGAGCCTCGCCGTCCGGAGCAGCGATGTACAACACGGTGTTGACTCGGTATCTCGATTTCATGGATTCGTTCCTCGCCCCCGGCGAGACGCCCCACCCGAGCGACAACGTCGGAACGGTCGTCGCAGTCGGTGAGCTGGTCGACGCAACGGGCCGTGACCTCATCGAGGCGACTGCACTCGCCTACGAAATTCAGGGTGAACTCGCGTGGAACGCACCAGTCCGCGACAGGGGATTCGACCACGTCACGCACACGGTCATCACGCAGGCTACGGCCGCGGCGGCCTTGCTCGACCTCGACCACGAAGCAATCCGAGATGCCATCGGTATCGCCGGCACCGCGCACAACGCCCTCCGGGTGACCCGGACGGGCGGCATAAACGAGTGGAAGGGCGTCGCCTCCGGTAACGCCGCGCGAAACGGCACCTACGCCGCCCTGCTCGCGGACAACGGTATGGAAGGGCCGAAAGACCTCTTCGAGGGACAGAAAGGCTGGAAGCAAATCATCGCCGGCGACTTCGAGGTTGACCTCGACACGTCGTGTTCACGAGTCCACGACGTGATGACGAAACGCTACGTCGCCGAAACCTACGCCCAATCGGCCGTCGAAGGCATCATCGACCTCGCCGAAGAACACGACATCGACCACGAGGAAGTCACGTCCATCGACCTGGACACGTTCCACGGTGCGAAACTCATTATCGGTGGTGGCGAAGGCGACCGCCACGAAGTCGAGACGAAAGCCCAGGCTGACCACTCCCTGCCCTATATGCTCGCAGCAGCGCTCATCGACCGCCAGATGCTCACCGAGCAATACGAGCGCGCGCGCATCCAATCGGAGGATGTCCAGACGCTTCTCCAGACGGTTACGGTCGAGGAAGACGAAGAACTGACCGAACGGTTCGAAGACGGCGAGATGCCCGCAGTCATCGATATCGAACTCGAAGACGGTACGACTTACCACGTCGAGAAAGACGACTTCCGCGGCCATCCAAACACTCCCATGGACTGGGACGAACTCGAAGCAAAGTTCCACCCGATGGCCGCCACTGTCTACGGCGAGAGCCGCCGAGAGGAGATTATCGACTGCATCCGAAACCTTGAGGAACGCCACGTCGACGACTTGCTCGCGCTCCTCGACTGACGACCGCCGTAGTCAAAGTCACAGCATCACCCCAGAGAACAAGTAGCACGCCATGTTATACCTAGTTGACATGGCAGACCCAGACCGACCTTTCGACTTCCTGCACGTCAACGAGCGAGAGGACAAGCCACGCGAAAAAGGAATCACGGAGATTCGCGGGCCGTACTACGACCCGATGGGACCGCGCGAACTGCGGGATATCCTAGAGACAGTGGGTCACTACGTCGATATCTACAAGTTCAGTGGTGGCTCGTTCGCGCTGATGCCCGAGGACGCCGTCACGGAGATGATTGGCATCTGCCACGAACACGACGTAAAGGTGAACACCGGCGGATACATCGAGAACGTCCTCGTTAGAGACAACGACAAGATTGAGGAATACGTCGAGGAGTGTGCGCGCGTCGGCTTCGACATCGTCGAAATTTCCTCGGGCTTTCTCGCTATCGACACGGATGATATGATTCGGATGACCGAACTGGTCGCCCAAAAAGGACTGGAACCCAAACCCGAAATCAACGTTCAGTTCGGCGCTGGTGGCGCTTCTGCTCCCGAAGAACTCGAGCGTGAAGGGCAACAAGACCCACAGCAGGCAATCGAGGAGGGTAAGCGCCACCTCGAAGCCGGTGCCGAGCACCTGATGGTCGAAGCCGAAGGCATCACCGAGGAAGTCACCGAGTGGCGGACCGATGTCGTCTACGAGATAGCGAACGAACTCGGCATGGAAAACCTCGTGTTTGAGGCACCGGGTCCTGAGATGTTCGAGTGGTACGTCAAGAACTTCGGACCAGAGGTCAACCTGTTCGTCGATAACTCACAAATCGTCGAACTCGAATGCATGCGCTCCGGTCTCTGGGGCAAAGCCACCTCGTGGGGACGGGTGGTCTCTTACAAAGAATAGGCTGCCAATAGGCTGCCGACAAGGGGGTATTCCCCGTCACTGTGCTCTTTTGTCCGTATTACCAGAGAACGGATAGCCGAAGAGGGCGGTCGAAGCAAGTCGTTGCTTCGCCTTTAGGCGTCGAACACTTCGGCCTCACGGAGCCATCACTTCGCGCTACTGACCTGCGAGGAACGTCGGTTCGAGGTGTTTCTGCGTGACCTCACGTTCGAGGTGGTTCCGGAACGCATCTCGCTCGATGTCGTTTGCCTCGCGCTCCTTTCGGTCACGGACTGAAATCGTGTTCGACCCTTCCTCGTCGTCGCCGACGATAATCATATAGGGGACGCGGTCCTCGTGAGCCGTCTGGATTTTCTTCCCGATGGTCCACGAGCGGTCCTCGATTTCGACGCGGTACTCGTCGAGTTCGCTGGCAACCTCGCGAGCGTAGTCGAGGTTGTCGTCGCTGATGGGGAGGACGCGGATCTGCTCGGGGGCGAGCCACGTCGGGAACTTGCCGTCGAAGTGCTCGATGATAACGCCCATGAAGCGCTCGAAGGACCCGAGGAGGGCACGATGAATCATCACTGGGTAGTGTTCTTTGTTATCCTCGCCGACGTACGTCAGGTCGAGTCGGCGCGGGATGTTGAAGTCGACCTGCACGGTCCCGATGGTCCATTCGCGGCCGAGCGCGTCGCGGGCGTTGATACCGATTTTCGGTCCGTAGAAGGCGGCTTCTCCCGATTCGATGTCGAAGTCGAGGTTCTTCTCGTGGAGGGCGTCACGAAGCGCGTCCGTCGCTTGTTCCCAGAGTGCCTCGCCACCAATGGCGTTCTCGCCGCGCGTCTCCAGTTTATAGAGGACTTCGAGGCCGAAGTGGCTGTAGATGTCCTCGATGGCTTGGAGGATGTTCAGAATCTCCGACTGAATCTGGTCGGGGCGGACGTAAGCGTGCCCGTCGTCTTGGGTTAAACCGCGCACGCGAAGCAGTCCGGAAAGTTCGCCCGACTGCTCGTTCCGGAAGACGTTCCCGAATTCGCTGAAACGTATCGGGAGGTCCCGATAGGAGCGCATGGAGGTGTCGTAGATGTGACTGTGGTTTGCACAGTTCATCGGCTTCAAGCCGTACTCGGTGTCATCCTGTTCCCACGCGAACATCTCGCCGTTCTCTCGGAAGTTTTCGTAGTGGCCGGACTTCTGCCAGAGTTTCGCCTTGTTCAATTCTGGCGTCCGTACTTCGTCGTACCCGAGGTCTTCGTTTTTCTCGCGGATGTAGGCTTCGAGTTCGCGCCGAATCGCCATCCCGTTCGGGTGGTAGTGAACGCATCCCGGCGAGTGAGCGGGAATACTGAAGAGGTCGAGTTCCCGAGCAAGTTTGCGGTGGTCGCGCTTTTCGGCTTCCCGGCGCAGTTCGAGGTAGTCTTCCAGTTCCGATTCGGACTCGAAGGCCGTCCCGTAGACGCGCGTGAGTGACTCGTTTTCCTCGTCGCCGCGCCAGTAGGCCGCGGAGATATCGAGGAGTTCGAAGCCGCCGATTTTCCCCGTCGATGAGACGTGCGGACCCTTGCAGAGGTCCTGAAACTCACCCTGTCGGTAGAACGTAACCGGGTCCTCGCCTGCGGCTTCCTGCTCCAGGATTTCGCGCTTGAACTGATTGTCATCGTAATACTCGAAGGCGTCCTCGCGGTCCAATTCGACGCGCTCGATGTCGTAGTCTGCTTCGATTATTTCCTCGGCTTCGGCTTGAATCTCCGCGAGGTCGTCGCCGTTGAGGTCTACGCCATAGATGTCGTAGTAGAACCCTTCGTCGGTGTAGGGTCCGATAGCCAGTTTCGCCTCGGGATGGAGACGCTGAAGGGCCTGTGCGAAGATGTGTGCCGCCGAGTGGCGCAGCACGTCCAAATACTCGTCTGAGCTTTCGGTGACGATTTCGACGGTGGCGTCTTCGGTGATTGGTTCCGCCGCCGCGACGAGTTCGTGGTCGACGATTCCAGCGACCGTATCGCGGCCGAGACCCTCGCCGATTCGATACGCGACTTCTTCGACAGTGGTTCCCCGAGGAACGTGACGTTCGGAACCATCTGGGAGCGTTACCACTATCGTGGAGGAGTTCTGCTGTGACATGAGATATACCTCTCTCAGCGTCGTTGAAACGCGAGCAAAGCGAGCAATGACAGTAGCTGAATGGTTAGATGGCGAACGCCCGCCGTGTAAAACGGCCACCTACCGTCATTGGTACCATATACTTTGGTTGGAAGTATATAACTATGTTCTTCTCCCTGACAAGTGGGTGCAGGAGAGAACGGTGATTGTCGCCGTGCCGACCAATGAGGGGGGCCGAAGGATGCTGGAGGAGCAAAGGGCGTTGAAGGACCGAAGAGGGTTGAAGGACCGAAGAGGGTTGGAGGACCGAAGGGAGGGGGGACCGCTGTGAGGGAGGGACAGCATCGACGGAAGTGGCGACACCGCGTCACCATCACCGAACCCACAGCGAAGGTGTGATGAGACGTTCCGTCGACGCCCTGGCCAAGACGGCACGTGGTCAGAGGCACCCCATCGTGCCGCCGTGGCCAGTTGTTGGGCCGCCACCTCGCATCGCACGGGGCAGCGGCATATATTCGTAGTCGGGGATGGAAATTGGCGATTACTCGTCTAGTACGGTGACTTACGTGAATAGAATGAGTATAGTTAGTATCCCAACTAGACGAACGCTTCCGTCCCGACTAGACGAGCGCTTCCGATGGGTGTATCGGCGCTGACGTGGTCCGCCTAATCGGCCGATAGCGCGCGCTCGTAGTATCGAATGACTTATCGACCCAACAGGGATGTTGTTCGAGTAAATGAAACGTCACCTCCGTGTTCACGTCGTCCCTCTGTGGCGCGAACACGACCGCATCATCGGTCCCGTCGAGGACGACCGGCCTGACCACGTTTATCTCCTCGAACACGAGGACCCGTCGGTCGAGCGGCCGAACTACCACGAAACGGTTGTCGACCGCATCACCGATGTCGTCGGCACGCCGCCCGCCGTCGAGTACGTCGACCTCTTCGATATGTACGAGGTGATGGGTGCCATCACCACGATTGCCGACTGGCACCCGGACGACCTCGTTCGAGTCAACGTCACCGCCGGGACGAAGCGGGCGGCAATCGGCGCGACGATGGCGTGTATGGACGAACACACCGATGCTGAGCCGTACGTTGTCGATCCAAAATCCCGCCCACACGGTCTCGACACCCCTGCCACGGAAGGGTTCGAGGAGGCATCGCTCCTAACGACGTACCAGATTAACTCTCCGACCCCCGACCAGGTCGCTACGCTCGCAATCATCGAAGCTCACGATACCGACTCGAAACACGCTAAGAAGAAGACGCTCATTACGGAAGCAGCACACTACGGTCTCGACTTCATGAACGGCCGCGTCGACGGCGACCCGGCGGGCTACAAGCCTACAAACGGTGACTACAACGTCCTCGACAATCGCGTCACGTCGACACTCGAACACAAGGAATACGTGTGTATCACCAGACACGGCACGCGCCAATATCTCTCGCTCACTGAAGAGGGACGCCAGACGCTCCGTGCGTTCCGTCACCGGGCCGAATCCGTCATTACCGACCTTGAAGCGCGGACAAAAAGCCCGGAAGACGACATCGAATTCGTCCTCGACAACCCTGTCGACACGCTCGTCGAGAACCGGTCGTAGCGGCTTGCTACTTCGGTATCGATTGGTCCGTTGGGTTTCAACTCCCTCGTGGATGACCCCCTACCCAGAAGGGAAATCAACGCCAACGCTCGCCGGGGATGCAATGTTCGTCTCCAAGGCGGTATCGATTGATGCGTACGACGCCACGGATGGTTCGCTCTGTTGGCGAAGAGAGAATGTTGGCGTCGGAACGAGTGTCAATTCTCCTGCACTCATTTCGGACACCCTCGTCGGAAGTAGTACTGACCGTCTCTTGGCCTATAATCCTCGTAACGGCGAAAAGAAGTGGAAATACGACACTGGTGAAACCAGTGCAACGGTCGCTGCACGAGATGAGACCGTGTATACGCTCGTGAACGCCCAGAAAGACGGCGACAAGTACGGGGTCGCTTCCATCGACCCCGCGACTGGTGACGAACTGTGGCGGACCGCCGGTCTGCCGGAAAGTAACTCTCCACTCGTCGTTGACGACGACCAAATATACTATGCCGGCCATCGTAGCGACGTGTACGCCCTGTCACGTCGCGACGGAACGGTCCAGTGGCAAACACCTATTTCACTCCCCAAAAATGGGTCCCCATCCGTCGGGGTAACAGACGAACTCGTCCACGTACAGTCCGGTATCGGGGAGTTTGCCACGCTCAACCCTAACGATGGTCGTACGGTATGGGACGAGCCACTCGACACGATTTCATCGTACGTTCCTCCCGTCGTCGCCGGTGCGACGCGGTTTGTCGTTGAAGAGACGACGCTCCACGCGTTCGACGCCACCACTGGCGATAAACAGTGGTCGAAGGGACTCAGCTCCGTTCCTGCCGGACCTCTCTCAGTCGTCGACGACGCGGCGTACATCGGGTTGAAAGATACTGGACTCGTCCGTGTTGGCGATTGAGCGAGGAAGACGACTTATAACGTGTACAACACGTGTTTCTTTGTGCACTATAGTAGCGTTTGCAAGTCATCGCACACTCGCTTGACCGGTGCCGTGCGGTTTGATGTGTCACTAGTTGCAAACGCTACTGTAGGTTCAGGCAACCCACCGACGGTCTCTCTATTTTTGGTTTTTTGAATCCACTTCGGGGCCTACGCGTTTGTCCATTCAAGGGTGAACGATGTTGGGGAACTCACCCCCGCAGCGCGTCGATGGGCCGTTCGTTTGCTGCTCGCCACGCCGGGTACACACCGGCGAGCAAGCTCGTCAAAATCCCGAATGCTATCGCCCCGGCCAAGTACAGCAGTGCGGACTGCGTGAAGGCAAACGGGTCACCAAGGAACATCGAGTTCGCCACCAACGCCACTCCGATAGCGATTACGATTCCGACACCCGACCCGAGTGCGCCTAACAGCACCGATTCGAGAAGGAGAATCTGTACGATATCTCCTTTGCTGTATCCTACCGCCCGCAGTACGCCGATTTCCTCGCGGCGCTTGATGACGGCCATCAGCATCGTGTTCGTAATCGAGACGCCGGCCACGAGCAGTGAGATGGACCCCAATCCCGCGAGGAACGTGTTAATCCCGTTCACGATGGTCTTGAACATACGGACGAGCGAGGTGAGTTCGAAGACGAGGAGTTTGTCTTTTCGGTCGTTAAATCGGTCACGGAGTGCTTCTGCGACGGCCTCCGCTCTGTCAGTCGAGCTCGTTGTCACCCGAACTTGACTGTACCGTCTGTCTTCGGCTTGTTCGATGGGGAGATAGATTTCACTCCACCCGAACGACCGGGCTTCCGCCAGTACGGCGACGACGCGATACGTGTGTTCGGTCTCGACCGTTCCGGCCGCGGTTTCCTCTTCTGAGACGAGTTTGACCCGTTCACCCGGGGCAATGTCACGCTCATCGGCAAAGTCGTGGGAAACGACGACGCTCTGTCGCCAGTTGTCGGGAATCTGCCCTCGTTCTACCTCGCGTGTCTTTCGAGGGTTATCGAGATAGGTAACCGAAATCCCCTCACGGGTACCGTCCCGCTTGATGATCTCCATCTCCCCGCTTCTCGTCGCGACGATTCCGGCTGGACCGACTGTCTCGTCTATTGCCTTTAGGTCTTCTTGGTCGAAGTACGACCCTTCCATATCGAATCCCGGAGAGACGAAGACGTTCGTCGCGCCTTGGTCCTGGATGTTCTGGAGTTGACTCTGTTTGAACGCCGCGCCGCCTGCTCCAATCGCACCGATTGCGACGACACCGATGAGGATGGAGGCGGCTGCGAGTATCGACCGAGCTTTCGCCCGCGAGATATTCCGACGGGCGATGACGAGTCTCGGGAATCGACCCACGATTCGGTAGAGCCAGCTCATCGTCGCTCACCTCGCGACTCGTTCGATGCGTTGATTTCGTGGGTGTCGTGATTTCGTTGCATCAGTCCAGCGCCTCTACAGGTCGTTTGTTCGCCGCCTTCCAGGCGGGGTACACACCAGCAAATACGGACGTACCGATACCGAAGAGCGCTCCGATGCCGATGTACTGCAATCCTGCGGTCGTGAACGCGAGTGGGTCGCCGACGAGGAGCTGATTGAGCCCCATCCCGATACCGAGTGCAATCGGGACTCCAATTGCGGAGCCGACCATTCCGAGGATAGCGGATTCGGAGAGGAGGAGGCTAATAACTGCCGTCTTTGGGTATCCAACTGCCCGCATCACGCCGATTTCACGCTCACGTTCGATTGCCGACATCAGCATCGTGTTTGCAATCGTGACGGCGGCGACGAGTAGCGAGATTGACCCGACGCCGATGAGGAACTTGTTGATGGTCTCGAACATCCGTTCGAACTGGTCTCGCTGTTCTTGGACCTCGGAAACCGCGATGTTCCGCCGTCGCGTATTGAACTCCGTTTCGAGGCTTTTGGAAGCCTTGCCTATCGAGCCCGTCCGTGAGTCGACGCTGACGATTACGCTGTCGTACTCGGGGTCCTCGAACTGCTTGACCGGAACGAACACGGCACGGTCGGCCTGCAACTGGTCGGCAAAGCCTTGCGGTTCGAGAACCGCTGCGACACGGAAGGAACGGGCAAAGCTCCCGTTTACCGCCACAGTCACTTGGTCTCCCGTCTGGATGTCATTGTTCTCTGCGACCCGTGATCCGATGACGACGCTCCGTCGCCAGTTGTCCGGAATCGTCCCGGACTGCGCCTCATAGAACCGTCCGAGGTTATCGAGTCCTTTTATTTGTGCTGTGACGATAGTCTCTCCCGACGGTGTTCTGACGACCGCATCCCAGCGCTCGACAACGGGGAGAATCGTCGCTCCGTCGGTCGTCTGACGCATCCGGTTGATATCGTGGTCCGAGAACCCGCCGGTCAGGCTCCCGTTTTCGTTCTCATGATAGACGGGACTGACGGTCGCAGTTCCACCGAACCCTTCGTACGCCTCCATTTGATCCTGCTTGAACGCTTCACCACCCGCACCAATCGTTCCGATTGCGACGACGCCGATGACGATTGCGACTATCGCGAGCGTCGACCGGGCAGTGGCACGCGAGAGATTCCTCCGGGCCAAGAGGACGGTTGGGAACCTCGCTACAAGGCGACGGAGCCAACTCACGAACGTTCACCTCTCACTGCGGATCTAATACACTGTCGCTCCGAGATGACTGTCTCACCAGCTGATAGCTGCCGGGGTTGCGCTCTCGCCGGTATCACTGTTTGATCTCCTCTCTCGACTCCGTCTCACCTGCGTCTTCGATGACTCCGTCAACTAGGTTCACCACACGGTCGGCTTCGTCGGCGACGTACGCGTCGTGGGTGACCGTAACGACAGCAACGTCCTCTTCGGCGCGAAGTTCGTCGAATAGGGCGAGGATTTGGTCGCCGGTATCCCTGTCGAGATTCCCCGTCGGTTCGTCCGCCAACAGAATCGCTGGGTCGTTTATCAGTGACCGTGCGATGGCAACTCGTTGTTTCTGCCCACCGGAGAGTTCGTCCGGATAGTGGTCGAGTCGGTCGTCGAGACCGACTCGGCAGAGCAGGTCTTTCGCACGCTCGCGCGTTTTCACGGGCGTTTTGTCGAGCATCCTCGGCATCTCCACGTTCTCCAGTGCCGTCAGGGTCGGAATGAGGTAGAAGCTCTGGAAGACGAACCCGATAGTACGCTTTCGCTTATTTGTCCGGTCGGCGTCAGAGAACGTCGATACGTCCTCTCCCCGGAGTCGAACCGTACCGTTAGACGGGACGTCAAGCAATCCCAGGAGGTTGAGTAGCGTGGACTTCCCACTTCCTGACGGTCCAACGATAGCGACGAAGTCGGACGGCCGAATACCGAAGTCGATGCCTTTCAGCGCTTGAACGGTCTGGTTTCCCGTTTGGTACTCTTTAACGACGTCTTCGCCCCGAATGATTACGTCATCAGCAGCGTTCATCGTAGACCTCTGAACACTCTCGCGGGTTTCTCCCGCTTGTTCCATATCGATATGTGGGGAGATGTCCGGAGTCATTTATCATCATCGTCGCCGGATGTAGGCTACTGCACCGACGAGCAGTACGAGGGCAGCACCGCCTGCCGGGAGCAGTGGGAGCCCACCACCGCTGGGTGCTTGCCGTCTCACGACTTGGCGGCTGACGCTGACGTTTGTAGTGAACGATTTCTTCACGCCGCCAACGGTGTACGCCACCTTGACCGGCACAGATGATACGTTACCAGCAACATTCGATTGGAGCGTGAACGACGAGAAATCACTCTTGTCGACACTTCCGACGAAGTACTTGCTTCGTTCAACGGCCGGTGAATCGGCAACCGAGACGACGACGCCTTCGACAGTACTCGACCCAACGTTCCCGGCAGTTGCTGATATTTCGAGAGACCCACCGGTCTGCGTCGCTTTGACGTCAGTTAAGATGATTTTACCGGGGTTTGTCGGGGAGTCAAAGTTGGTCTGATATGTTCGGGTGATTTGGTGTTCTACACCTCGATCCGAATACTGAAGCGACACGTTCACCGGGTGAGAACCTGCCTTGGAGACACGAGCAGAGAACGTAAACGTGGTCGAATCACCTGCTTCTAATCGTGGTTTCACACGTTCGTTTACGCTGAAATTTACATCCGAAGCAGACGACGTGAGTTTCAACTGCCGAATGTCGTGGTTGAGGCCGTTCGATACAGTGACGTTGACTGACCGAGTAGCCCCGGGGACTGCCTCTTCGGCTGAAAGTTCGATTTGAGGTCGAGTTGGTTCTTGGACATCGACAGTCACTGGATACCGTACGCGAACGTGCGAACCACCTTTTTGTCTGCCAACGAGAATGACTCGGAGATTTTTCAACCCAGGTTCATCGAAGGAAGCTGTCAGTGGAATAGATATATTCCCACCAATAGTTATTGTTCCGACATCTTCGATTCGGGCAATATCGCTCGGATTCCCCTGTCGTCGGACGTAGACATCGGTGATGTCAACTACGCTGGGGCTGTTTTCTCCGTTTTGTATCGTTACTTTGAGTTCGGTTTGTTGACCCGGCGCTGGTTTGTCCGGAGCAACCTTTACGTTCGTAATTCCAACATGCGCCTTGGCAGCCTTTGCTGGTCCCGCAGCTATCGGAACGGCGACAGTCGAGAGTACAATAACTGCGACGAAGAACCAAGAAAGGACCGGTAAACCGTCGTGATTCGGTTTTTGCGGACTCATCTATGGACTCGTCTTAAATAGTGTTGTCTCTCTGCCATTATCGTTTTATTGGCTTGTCTGCCCCCATATAAGTTTCGTGGTTTACATGTTTCGAGAACGTAACTCGTAGTAAACCGACCACCGCGACATCTGTGAGTATACTCTATAGTAGCGTTTGCAACTGGTGACACATGTCATCAGTCGTCCAACAACGACGATTCCCAGCCGATACTCAGGATTCTTCGAACGGCGACCGAGCGTGTTCGGGGACGTTTTCGGGACGAATGATGAGGTTCTCTCGGCCAACGTTGATTTTCTTCACGACGCCCTCTTCGTCCATCTGTGAGAGAACCCGGCTGACCTTCGACTTAGACCATCCCGTCCCTTCAACGACTGCCGATTGACGGAGTTGTCCATCGCTTTCATCCAGGAGTTTGAGTACGCGTGCTTCGTCGTCGAGTAACTCCTCCACCTGTGGTTGAGTTAGTGTTTCCGCGTCAGAGACGGTGTCTGTCTCTCTTTTCTCTCTTCTTTGGAGGTATCTTCCTACTCGAGAATTCGAACTCAGAAAGTGTGCATACCGTTTGCTGAGTACAACGCCACCGAGTACGGCGAGCACAGTGAGAATAACGAGCGCGCCGCCGCCGACTACGAGTGCAAGCATCGAGAACCTCGCATCGATACCGAGTGAACGTAAAACGGAGCCTACTGTGGAACTCGGGTCAGTCCCCGCATCTACTTCTGTCCCGTCACCGCGTCCGTCTCCATCGGTATCCCCGCGATTCGGATTTGTTCCGATGACGGTTACTTCCCGGCCATCGTTGAGACCATCACCGTCTGTATCCGATTTGGTGGGGTTGGTCTCGTATCGGTTCGTCTCTTCCCCGTCGTTGAGGCCGTCACCGTCGGTGTCGGCGGCAGTCGGATCTGTTTCGTGGACGTTCACTTCTGGACCGTCAGCGAGCCCGTCGCCGTCGGTGTCGGTGACAGTCGGATTGGTCTCATAGGTGTTTACCTCGGGACCATCATCGAGGTTGTCGCCGTCAGTATCACCAACAGTTGGGTCGGTTCCGTACGTTGTGGCCTCTGCACCGTCAACGAGACCATCGCTGTCAGTATCTTTCTCCGTCGGGTTACTCCCGAGTTCGTTTACTTCAACCCCATCGCTGAGTTCGTCGCTATCGGAGTCAGTGTTCGTTGGGTCCGTCTCGTATCGGTTCACTTCGTCACCGTCAGTGAGTCCGTCGGTATCCGTATCGGTGACGAGAACGCTCGTTCCCCGCTCTACTTCACGTTTGTTTCCCAGATTGTCGCCGTCAGCATCGCCTTCTGTTGCAAGCACGGTAATCGTTCGACTCGCCTGTGCAGCCGGGGAACCACCGTCAGAGGGCCGCACGACAGTGGTCAGGACTTGTTCACCGGTTGCGTTTCCTGGCCATCGTGCGATGTCGAAGTTGACGCGCTGCTCGCTGCCAACGCTCGTGTTTTGAAGTCGTTGACACTCAAGCGTCGTCGTTGAACCGTCGTTTAATTCGGTTTTGAGACACACGTCGTACGTCCCGTGGTCCGCCGCGATGGCTACCGAAACCGTCGATGGTTGCCACGAAGCAACATACGTCCGCTCGTTTTGGGTTGCGATGACACCCGGTCCGGAGTGGTCCACTGCACGCACCTCAACGCTGTCTTCCGCTACAACCGTGGCCGGTAGCACGCTCGCAAAGACTGTTATAAAGACGATGAGCCCCACGAGGGGCACACATCGTGACCACGAGGCGCGTTGGACAGACATGAGTCAGTTCTCTATTTGTCGGGGATGCCACGGTATAATATTTTATTTACCAATCTGCAGTATTCATTTAATATAAAATGATAGTTTAATACCCAAGATTGTGTTTGATTCATCACCTATGCAATCGAAATCATAGACAAAACGTGATTTACCATGTAAACCGCCAATTCTCCAGCGGCTAGTTAGTATATCAACCAGTAAATATTCAGTTAATCCGACTGAAACAGTGCGAACAGTCCGTAAAAACGGTTGTATTGCGAAGAACAGTTGGGACGACTCTCACCCATTATCATCCTCCCGGAGTTACTACTGAATGCGGTGCGCAAGATACCGTCTCGACCGAAGCTAAATACGGTGTCACTGCAATCACCGCCGCAGTCCCCGCTTGCACAGACGCGAACGGTGGCGCCTCCCCCCTGGTACCACCCTTCACCGTACACTCGAACTCCCCGCTGACGTTCCCACCTGAGATACTCCACAGCACGCCTGGTCCCCCTGACGCACGCTACGACATCCCTCCCAGTATTGTACTTCTACCCTCCAAACCAGCCCCATTCCTCATACTCCAATCTGTCCCCCTCATAGTACGGGCCAATCCTAACCTCAAGACTCGACAAGCGAATTACTTGGGGTCGGTGCGTGAACTGTAATACTACTCCGCGGAGCATTTACTTCTGCTCTCGCTACAGCGTGTATGGATTCGGATGACAACCATCGTAGCTGGGCCGAACGCTCCGGCGATTTCTCTCCCGAGTACTACGCCCAAATCGGCCCGAACGAGGTTAGCGAGACGCTCACAACTGTGTTCGACCACTACGCGCGAGAGGACGCGTCGATTCTCGAAGTTGGCTGTAGCTCTGGTCGCCATCTCGCCCACCTTCACAACTGCGGCTACGAGGACATCACCGGCATCGATATCAACGACGAGTCGTTCGAGGTGATGGCCGAATACTATCCGGAACTCGTCGAGACAGGTACGTTCCTCACCGGCGCGATAGAGGAGTTACTCCCGAACTTCCCGGATGACAAGTTCGACGTCGTCTACTCCGTCGAAACGCTCCAGCACGTTCACCCCGACGACACAGCGGTATTCGAGGAGCTTTCCCGTGTAACATCCGACCTCCTCATCACCGCCGAAAACGAAGGTAATGGCCCCCAGCGTGGCCGAGATGGTGCTGAGGTAAGCTACGTCAACGACGATTTCCCACTTTACCACCGCAACTGGAAAGACGTATTTTCGAACCTCGGCCTCGCACAACTCCTCTGCGAACCGGGTAAGCGCGATACCGTTCGTGTGTTCCGTGTTCTCTGACTTGTTTTGACGTATCCCCCGAATGTGTCGCCGATTAACCTCAATGGTCTTTAAGAGGCTCTGGCCTAGTCTCGAAATTATGTATACGATGTCCAGCGACGATTTCAGCGTTCATCTACGCGAGTGCGACGAGGTTGGGTCCGGGATTCCACTCACGAGCCTCCCGGATGAAGTCACGTCGTTAGACGACCTGCCGTGTGCGTGCTGGGACAAGTTCGAATCGCTCGACGAAGTCGAATGACGGTCCATCGTGGAAACATCTCTGCTAGCTGTTAATTCGTGTTGTCTGGTCGACGCAGTGACCGAGATGTATCACAATCGGTCAAAGTCAAGCGGCTCTGCGGCCTGCCAGTAATCTTCGAATAACTCCTCCGCCCACGAGCGAACCGCCGGCTCGTCGACATCAATCGACGCCTGAAGAATGCCGTTGTCGTCGCGTAAGAACAGATGAACCGTCGAGTCGGCAATCGTCGTCGCCATCGGAATCAACTCGTCGGTGATGCGGATTTCTGCGCCGTCGGCGTCGAGGAGCGCCCGAAGTTGCTCCCGCAACTGTGAATCGTCGGTAAGGGCGTCGATTGTCTCCGACGAGAATACACCTTTGAACTGCTGGTCTCCGGCCTCGGTACGGTTGGCGATGATGTCGAGGCTCTGTTCGTTGAAGGCGTACGAAAAGATGCGAACGTCGTTCGCATTGCTGAGCAGTTTGAGTGCGCGCTTGACTGGTGCATTTGGACGAACCTGACTCGGCGTGGTAATCGTCGCTGCTGTCAGATGTTCGAGGTCGAACGAAATTGTCTCAGTCGGAAGCCACCGAACAATCGGGCGAAGTTTGGCATCGGTTTCGAGAATCTCGACTAACTCGCTGAATCCCCGTGAGACGAGCTTACCGGTTACAGTCGCCCTGTAAGCGCTATCCTCACGGACAATCCACTCACGCTCCTCGAAATCGTGGAGAATCCGGCCCAGTGTCGGCTGTGAGGCACCGGTTAGTTCGACAAGCTCTCGGCGGGTGTGGGGCTGTTCGGAGAGATATCTGAGCGCATCGACGCGATTCTGTGAGAGCGCAAGAAATTCGATTTCTTCTAACGCCGATTCCATATTCGATTCTGCGAGGCCCGAGACTAAACGACTTTCGAGTCTCGAAATAATTTCACACAATGAATCATCGTCGTCTATCGCACTACTTTCTTGCCGTGCATTAATTTCTGAATCAATGTATAAGCGATGCGCTCGTAGGTCGTCGTATAATGAGTTCACTGTCGGAACCTATCGGTCTCTCGCTGTCGCGAGGTGAGGCGTGGTAATGGGAACGCGTCGTCGACTTGCGCTGTTCGTGTTGGCGAGTTTCTTCTTCGGCGGCACCTTCGTCGCAGCGAAGGCGGGGCTTGACTACTTTCCACCCTTGCTGTTCGTCGCCCTCCGGTTCGACATCGCCACCGTCGCGTTATTCACATACGTCGCCGCAACGACACCCCGTGCGGAGTTACTTCCGCGGTCTGTCCGCGATATCGTCGGCATTCTCGCAACCGGCGTGTTCGTCATCGGTCTCGCGAACGCCCTCCTCTTCGTCGGGCAGGAGCACGTTTCGAGCGGCGTCGGGTCGATTATCTTTAGTCTCAACCCGATTCTGACGCCGGTGTTCGCGATGGTCTTCCTCGCCGACGAACGACTTTCGACTCGCGGCGCACTCGGGATGCTCATCGGGCTTGTCGGCGTGGCACTCGTCGTACAGATTGACCCCTCGAACCTCCTCGACGGGGCGGCCGTGTGGAAGGGCGTCGTGTTCCTCGGCGCGGTCAGCGGAGCACTCGGAAGCGTTCTCATCCGGTGGGCCGACACCTCCCTTTCGAGCACTGTTCGGACGGCGTGGGCACTCCCAGTCAGTGCCCTTCTCACGCACGGTTTCAGTATCGCCTCCGGCGAATCACCGGCGATGGTTACGTGGACTCCGACGGCACTTGTGGCGCTTGGATACGTCGGTATCTTCGCGGGGGCCATGGCGTACATCGCCTACTTCGGCCTCCTCGATGACGTTGGTCCGATTCACGGGAACCTCGTCTTCTACGCAGTCCCAATCATCGCAACCCTCGGTGGGTCGGCACTGCTCGGCGAGTCGATTTCGACGCTCACCCTCGTTGGATTTGTGACCATCTTCGCGGGGTTCGCGGTCCTCGCCAGTGGGTCCATCGTCGCCGAAGCCGAGGGCTTCTACACGACAATCGTGGCGCGGTGGGACGTAGACAACGTGAGTTCGGCGAGTCACGACTAACTCGACTGAGACGTAGTTTGATAGTAATTGAAGGGTGGAAGGGTTGGCAGGCCCATCAAGTTGGCAATCCGGGGGGCAGGGTATTGCAGGACTACCGATGGCACGGGATGAGCCTACTCTGCCTGTGGAAATCCGCATCAGAGATACCGTACGACCAGGCAGTTATCGTACGGATGCGTTACTTATCCGCGAAATAACCTATCTGTTCTGGTACAGCCCTCAAAATGGAGGGGTGCATCACCGATTCGAGACGCCATAAACCATGAGTGCACCAACCAAACAGAGGTGTCCGACAATCACGAAGGAAATCGAGTCACGTCCAGACATATCGACAAATACGAGTGCGGCAAACGAGGCGATACCGATGACAGCAAGGACAACCGCAAGTACCTTGTCGTACTTCGGGTCGTACTCGACTTCGGCCACATGAACCATCCAATTTTGTTCGGCTGGGCGACGCCGGCGTGAAATTCCGTCCGGCGTTCGGACGGCGTAGAATCGGCTTCGAATTCGAACGAGTATCCACCCGATTCCGCCGGTCGTGCCGATACCGTCGGTGAGACCAAAATTCGGGTCACTGAGGACGACGGCGAAACCGATGAGGACGGGAACGGCAAATAAGAGAGCCATCTCCACGAAGTCGAGGTATCGAGCTTCCGTTTCGTCGTTTTCGATTGGCTTTTCGGTCATCTCGTGTCGCGTTAGGAGTCAGAAGTGACAGTCAGATACGGAAGCGTTGCACGGTGGAACCTTGTTCACCCATTCAGGTGTCGATGCGTAAATAACTCGTCCCGTACCGGTAGTTGTACGTTTCGACGACGACGCCGAAGACCGAAAGTACCGTTAATGCGAGGAAGATGACTCCCTGGTACGATTCGATTAGATATATGCCGCCGAAGAGGAGCACCGTACAAACTGCCGCCGCGAGATTGTACACGGGGTGTTCCCGTACGTCGTCGAACACGCTCGCACCCACGTAGACGAATGTCAGCGCTGCTAGTGCGATGAGTCCGGGAGTGACTGGTTCGTCGGAAAAAAGCACTATCCCCCCGAGACTGAGGACGATGCCGACGAACACCGCCGCATCCCACATGTTGATTCTGTCCGTCACGTTGCTGGAGGGCATCAAATGTGGCTAAGGAATCACTTCTCATAGTTATTTGGGACTCCCGTCGGTTCCGAATGGGTTTTTCGTCCATGGTGAAACTCTTCGACCGGAGCGTCTCTTATAAAATGTGACCGGGGATATCGTGACACTATACCCTCGACTAATCGAGCGTGTAGGACCGATAGCGGTGAATCGCGTATCGGTATGACCCGTACGACGCGCCCACGGTCAAAAGAAGGTAGAGACCAATCAGGCCGCCGAGAAGGGCCGTGACTTCCAGATGGCCCGTAACGGAGTACCACGTCGTGACGAGTCCGATGACGGTTCCGCTGCCGACGACAAACAAGTACAGCATCATTACGAGCGTCGAGGGAACGACGGTCTCGGCACCCCAGAACTTTCGCGCTTCATAGACAGGGTATGCCGACCCAAGACCGACTGCGAAGGCGGCCGCAGCGAGGCACATCCCGATGCCGACGAGTGCGAACGTGAGCCCGTACACTGAGGTAGTCCCGAGTGCTATCGAGCCCAGTGGGACGAGCACTGCAACGGGGATACCGAGCGCAAGCCCAGCGATAGCCCGACCTCGAACTATCGTCTGGGAGGTGGTTTCGGTAAGGAGGAGCAACGGAAGGTGAGGCCGGTCGTCTCCGATAGGATTGAGACCGAACGTTGCCCCGGCGAGGTAGGTTCCAAATCCGACGCCCGTACCCGCGATGAGTGGGCCCAATGCGTCACCCGGCGACTGGAAGATGCTCGACCCGAGTGGACCAAGGAAGAACAGTATCATAACGAGGTGTGTGAGCTTCTGTGGGTGGCGGATACTGCGAACAAGAAACCCCCATGCGACACGGCCAGACTTCAGCAGGGAGAACGGTTTCGGAGCGGAGAATCCACCCGTAGAGACGTTTGTCTGGCGTGGTTCGGAACGGGTCGAAACATCAGTAAACCAAAGTGCAGTCGCTTGTCGCGTCGACGCTGCGAGACCGACCGGTGTGAGAACAACAATGGCGAGGATGATGACTACTGCACTTCCCGAAATCGGACGGGCGAGCGGTGTCCCAACGAATGCGAGCGAGACGTAATCGACGAGCGGTCCGAAAGCCAACCCGGAGAGGAGTGATTCTACCGAAGCGCTTTCACTCACGATATACTTCCCGGCGAACTGCGAACCGAGGATGAACGCGAGCATAAGGATGACGCCACCAGCCTTGAGGACTCGACGAACACCAGGTAAGCGTCGTAACACACGCAGCACGGCGATCCCGAGTGCATATCCCCACACAGTCGCCCAACAAGTGAGCGGAATCACGACCGCGGCGGCCGTAAGTAGCAATGTTGGAGTGCCGAGACCCAGCGTGAACGTCGTGACGATGGCAGCTATTGGAAGCCCGAACCAGAGCGAGAGTCGGCCCACTTCAGCGGTGAGAAGCCCGATGACGACGGCTCTGGGATGAACTGCTGTCAGAACGAAGTCTTCGGCTTCGACGCTTCCGATTCGTTCGAACGTCCGAAGCATCGCCAGCGCGAGCAATGCCACCGGTACTGCTGTTGTGGCCACGCCGAAATACGGAATTTCCGCCATCGACCGCGCCGTTCGGCCGGCTAGATACACCGCCGGAAGAGAAGATAGAAGCATGCCACCGAAGAACAGCAACGCAAACCCGATGCCGATAATCCGTCGGGCCTCTTTCGTGTATCCTCTGAGGCTCCGGACGAACTCGGCACGGCCGATGCGAGCACCGTGACGAACGTCTTGTCGCAGGCTCATTCTCTACTGGCGCTCGCCATGGGGGTCTCGTCGCTCGTGATGGCGAGGAAGGCATCTTCGAGGGTGCTTTCGCTCCCCGTTTCCGCTCGGGATTTCACCTCATTCGGAGAGCCTTCGGCGACGAGTCTGCCGTCGAATAGGACGCCAACTTCGTCGGCAACAGCCTCGACAACCGGGAGGATGTGCGTCGAGAGGAATACGGTTGACCCGGCGTCCGCAAAGCCGGTTATCGACTCGCGGATTCGACGCGCTGCACGCGGGTCTAATCCCGACGTTGGCTCGTCCAAGAACAAGACCTTGGGGTCGTGCAGGATGCTCTGGATGAACGCGGTTTTCTGCTGCATCCCTTTCGAGTACGTGCTGATGCGTTTGTTCTCGTCTCCGGTGAGTCCGAACTGGTCGAGATAGTCGGTAATACGCGCATCGGCGGTTTCAGCGGGGATATCACGGAGGTCCGCGGCGTATTCGAGTTGTTCGCGCGCGCTGAACTCGTCGTACAGTGGCGGTGTCTCCGGGAGATACCCAACGTTTGCCGCGAGTTCACGCCGGTTTTCGACATCGAGACTACAGATACGAGCCGACCCCGATGATGGTTGTGTGAGGCCCGTCAAGAGTCGCATCGTCGTCGTCTTTCCGGCACCGTTCGGGCCGAGGAATCCATACACGGTTCCGTTGGAAATCGACAGCGAAACGCCGTCGAGTGCGACCTCAGAACCGTACGACTTTCTGAGGTCCGTCGCCTCGATGGCGGCGAAATCTGATTTTGTGGAGGGCATGGGACGATCCCACGTTTTTACTCAGACCGCCTAATGGTTGCGAACTGATAATACAGTGCGAAATAAACGGCCTTGTTAAAACTCTCAACCGGTGACAGGTTCCGGCAGCCGTGTCGAATACACAGCGCGTATCGGCCATTCCCACCAAGACTACCCGAACACGTTTACTCTCGAACTGTGATAACGAAGTATATGTCCTCCAGAAGAGTTGTGGCTCTTCTTGTCGTCACGGCCCTTTCCGGGTGTCTCGGCCTCAGTGCTGTGCTTTCTCCTGCACCCGAGGTCACCGTCGAGAATCGGGCGAATGTCACGTACCAGGTCTCAGCAACCGTTGTTCCCACTGACGACCCGGTCAGTACTATTCCGCTGGAACTGACCTATCGGAACGGTAGCTCGGTGACAACCTCGTTCGGAGAGTATTCATCTGGAAATAACTTTTTTGTCCCGGATAACGTCACGACAATTAGTGTTCACAGTGCAACCTCACAGTCGTGGTCAACTACGCTTGCACCTGGACAAAACGACACGACCCGACTAACCGAATGGCAATCGAATGATGTTGTCCTACTCACCTATACACGCAACAACGATAGTGAGGTTACCAAAGTCACAACGATTCCCTGCCGGAATTCAGGTGTCGAATACGATGGACACGTTTCCTCAGCTGATGGAAGCGGTGGTGCGGGGACTACCTGCTGAATACACCCTCCGTATCTTGCACGCGATACATATCAGCCACTGAGAGTTTCAACAGAGCCAGATAAACAATTACTCCTTCTTTTCCCGGGACCGATACACCCTCAACCAACGAATGTTCTACCCATTGAGTGGTTCCCACCTGTTATTTTTCGATTCGGGCCGTACACACGGACGCGAGGTAAACGACCATGAGCAGACGCAACCCTTTCGAAGAAATCGAGCGGCTCTTCGAGCGAATGAGCCGTGAACTCGACGAAGCATCCAAACGGTGGGGTTCAGGAGAAACGTACGAAGAGTGGGAGAGTGGACTCGAATCAATGGCAGTCGACCTCGTCGAACACGACGACGAGT
Organism: Haloferax mediterranei ATCC 33500; assembly: GCF_000306765.2. Lineage (NCBI taxonomy): Archaea > Methanobacteriati > Methanobacteriota > Halobacteria > Halobacteriales > Haloferacaceae > Haloferax > Haloferax mediterranei. Next base: position 163,940 of record NC_017943.1, on the reverse strand, counting down.
TCGTCGTCACCGCCGACCTACCGGGTTTCGAGCGCGACGATGTGAGCGTCCAAGTAACCGACCAAACGCTCCAAATCGAGGCGAAGCGCGAACGAGCCCTCGACGAAGAAGAAGAGCAGTTCCTTCGACACGAGCGACGACACCGGTCGATGAGACGGTCGCTTCGATTGCCTGCCGAGATTCAAAAAGACGGTGTGAGTGCACGGATGAAAAACGGCGTCCTGACCATTACACTCCCGAAACTCGAAGTCGAAGAAGCACATCGAGTAGACATCGAGTAGGCCTCGATCCAAGGCAGTGGACGGCTTATTTTCGATACCGGTACTGTGCCCGAGAGACGACCACAGGAGTGTCTCGAAACAGGCACCAACTTCCTAAACGAGTTCCAGAACAAACCGAGTCGCGAGCCATGATTCGGCTCTGGCGAGACGGTACTGAACCGTCGACTGTGGAACTCCTAGCTCGTCAGCTAATCCTTGCGTCGTAATCTCTCGGGGCGTCTCGTAGTAGCCGCGAGCGACCGCCTCTTTAATCAACTCGCGTTGTTCGTACGGGACGTCGGCCAGAGAGACGACGTCATCACCCCAGTGTGTCGGGTCGGACAGATGGTCGAGACTCAAACGCAACCCATCCCGCATTTCGGTCCGAATCGCATCGTATAGTTCGCCGACGTTAGCATCGTCGGGCATCAGGATTCGCCACGTATACTGGTTGCCCTGCCGTTTCGTGTCGTACAGGAGCCCCTCACCGATGTGTATCGCTGCAAGATGGGGAATCGAGTGACAATCATCGGCATCGGTTCCATAGGCGTACACGGTCCGAGACGCGTTCCCTCGGTCGAGGACCTCGTACTCCCAACTCGTGTGACAGTGTTCGGCGTCCAAGCACTCGTTACAGTGCGTTGGGTCGAGAAACACGTCGTCGAGTGCTTTTAATGCGTTTTCAGGCCCCGTGATACGGTCGAGATGCCAAATACTGTCAGCCGTGACCGTACACGTGAGCGACTTCGACATAACATCCGGATACTCCATGAAAATGTCCGCAATCGGGTCGGCCCCGCGGTCGTACGTCACTGTGAACACGAACTCTCGCATATAGTGTCTTGGTAGCAACCAATTAATAGACTTTCTTCGTCGTTAGTCCTAAACTCGGGAAATATCGTATTGGCGGCGACAGTACTCATCTGGAAAATCGAAGTATTCTATTACCTTTGGTAGCTACCAAAGTATTCTCTAATGCCCATCTCACCGACCGGTTCAACTGCACGATGCAGTCTGGAACAAACATACGTGATGACTCGACGTTCCTCGGTCCGCGCGTGGTTGCTGTAACTTTCCTCGCGCTGATGGGAGCGTTCGGGTTGAATCTGAGTGCTGGACAGTTCTTCGAACCACTTACTGGAACATACGGCTGGGATCTCTCACTTCTGAGCTTAGCCGTCTCGGTGAACATGATTACGTGGGGGCTGTTCCAACCGGTGATGGGGCGGTTGATCGACTGGGTCGGCCCCAAAGTGGTCATCGCTGGCAGCGCGGCGCTGATGGGTGTCGCGTTCCTCCTCTCGGCGACCATCTCCACCGTCTGGGAGTTCTTCCTGTACTACGGTGTGCTCACGGCAATCGGCTTCGCAGGCTGTAGTTCGATGGCGAACTCGGTCCTCGTCTCGAAGTGGTACGTTCGCGACCGCTCGGAGATGCTCGGGAAGAGTTCGATGGGCATCAACATCGGCCAACTGATTATCCTTCCGTTGGCCGGCTACCTGATCGCAACCGCTGGGTTTCGAGCGGCGTTCACTGGGCTCGGGCTGTTCATGCTCGTGCTTGTCGTCCCGGCTGTGCTGTTCGTCGTTGAAGACGACCCTACCGAAGTCGGACAAACTCCGGATGGAACGGACAACGCATCGGACCGAGAGCAGTCGGTCCTAGCTGCCGGGTCGGCGAGTGTCTCGCTCAAACAAGCGCTTTTTGACCGGAACTTCTGGCTCGCCAGCCTGAGCTTCGGTTCCTGTGGGTTCACGCTGTATCTCGTGACGATTCACCTTCCGAACTACGCCGCCGATCTTGGGGGGAGCGTCGCACTCGGCGGACAGTTGCTGGGAATCGCCGCCGGTGCCAGTGCCGTCTCGATGTGGGTGACCGGAAAGATGACTGAACAAGTCGGGAAGCGGCGCATGCTGGCGGGTCTCCACATGATTAGAGGTGTTTCGCTCGCGTGGCTAGCGCTGTCGACGAGTCTCTGGCAACTCTACGTCTTCGCAGTTATCTATGGTGTCGCTTCCTTCCCAGTTATCCCAACGGTAACCGGCATTATCGGCGACCACTTCGGAACGAACGCGATGGGTGGAATTCTCGGAACGTCCTGGCTTCTCCACCAGATATTTGCCGCAACCGGTGTCTTCCTCGGCGGGTTCATCCGCCAAACAACAGGGAGCTACGAACTCGCCTTCTGGACCGGCGCGGCTCTCCTGCTCGGGGGTGCGTTCCTGTCGGTCCTGATCGAGAGTCAGCCGCGAGTTACACACCCCACGGCTAGTACTGCAGACGACTGACGAAGCAACGGTTTGAGTAACTCTCCGAATAGGCTCCCAACTTCCAAAATACACTCGCAGACGAGGTCTCGAACCTCCCGTGGACGAAAGCTGACGGGACCTCACACCGACCTCGACTGAGAAAGTGAGAGAGTCCGCTCACGAGTGTTGACTTTCGAGTTGGCGGCGGAGTGACGTCGTCTGCGTATCGAGACCGGAGCCGATCTGAACATCGTAGCGTTCCGGGTCTTCGAGTTGCCGAATAGCCGGCGGGGTTTTCGAGACGGACCGGCGGGCACGTTCCTGAATCGCCGGAAGGTCGGGGAACTGGTACACGAGTTCGCCGTCCTCGATGACGGACACGAGTTGTTCACCACCGTCGCAGTCCTCGTCCCGAAGTGCAAGGATATCGCGGTCGTATTGGCCGTCTCGTTCGACGCGCCGGACGCTCTTGGCTCCCGGATACGTCACCTTCCCAGTCGAGAGCTTCATACTCGGTTGCATGTCCCCGTCCTCCTCGACGGCCACGAGTTTGTAAACTCCCTCAACCTTCGGCGCATCGGTGCTCGTCACGAGGGCAGTCCCCGGTCCGAATCCCGACCCGACACCGCCGTTCGTCAGGAACCGTCGGATTTTGAACTCGTCGATACCTGACGAGATGAAGAGGTCTGTTTCCGCAAGAATCTCGTTGACTTCCTTTGAGAGCGCCGTGAGGTCGCCAGAATCCAGCCGCACACCGGCGATATCTATGTCTTTCTCTTCGGCGACAGCACGCGCGGTCTTGGCACCGGAAACGGTGTCGTACGTGTCGATGAGAAGAATCGATTCCTCACCGTACTCGTCGACGAACGTCTCGAAGGCGGCGCGCTCGCTGGTGAAGCTTTGTATCCACGAATGAGCCATCGTCCCATAAATCGGGATTCCGAACGCTTCCCCAGCCGCGACGTTCGAAGTACCGTCGAACCCACCGATGTAGGCGGCCCGCGCGGCTTTGATTCCGGCGTCACTGCCGTGTGCCCGTCGCGAGCCGAAGTCCACGAGTGATTGTTCATCACCGTGTTGTGTAATCATATCGCGCATCCGGGCCGCCTTCGTCGCAATTAAACTCTGATACCCGATCTGATTGATAACAATCGTCTCCAACAGTTGCCCCTGCAGAATTGGAGCGGTCACCTCTACCAGCGGTTCGTTCGAAAACACCGGTGTCCCTTCCGGGAGCGCTCGAACGTCGCCCGTGAACTCCAGCGTTTCGAGGTGTGACAAGAACTCCTCGTCGAATCCGTGTTCGGTGAGGTACTCGATTACCCGCTCGCCGAAGGAAAGCGTCTCAATGTAGTGAATCGCCTGTTCTAACCCGGCTGCAACCATGTACCCTCGGTTCGGCGGGAGGTCCCTGAAAAACAGGTCGAACGTCGCTGTCGGGTTGTGATTCTGATTGTAGTACCCCTGCATCATCGTCAACTCGTACAGGTCGGTAAAGAGTGCCAGATTCTCCGGGGTGAGATACCCGTACTCTGTGTGCGCCATTGTTTGTAATTGTCATACAGATACGTTAAACCACCCCGTATACGAGACGTTACGTCTGATTACCGCACTATCTATCTTTGGCTAGTCGTAGCTCTCCGGAGTTGCAGTGGCAACGGGGGTATATCCCCGGAACTTTCCACAGACGTTTCCGTCAGGCGTCGGCGTCGAGGGTTGACACGACGGTGGGAAAGAGGATGTTGTTCTCCTTGTGAACGTGGATGTGTGTCTCTCGCTCTAACGCTTCGAGGCGTTCGAGCATCCCTCGGTAGCTGGCACAGGCGCTGTCGGGAACCGTGTATCCGTCGGTCAACTCGGAAAGTTGCTCGAGGCGCTCGGCGGTCGCTTCGTGGTCGTCTTCGAAAGTTGTGAGTTCTCGCCTGACAGTTCGAACCTCGAAGTCAGTTAGTGACCCACCACTGTCGAGTTTTCGAACTATTGGAAAGAGTTCGTCTTCTTCTTCCTCGATGTGGGTTCGCATCTCGTCGGCGAGTACGGCGTACTCCCGTTCGACTGCTCGAAGTTCTGGGTGGTCCTCACCGTGTACCTCCGCAACCTTGTGAACTAGGGATTCCAAGGAAGGGAGTTCCTCACGTAGACGGTCGTGATGAGTAGAAACGATGTGGTTGACGAGTTCGGACAGAGACTCCCACTCCACCGACTCTTCGTCGTGGCTCTCCTGTACTGCACGGAGTCGGTTACGAATGGTAGCGATATCGACGTTAGCCTTCTCGCAGGCTGTGGCGAGCGACACGTCGCCTCCACAGCAGTAGTCGATACCGAAATCCTCGAAGACGTATGCGAACGCTAGCGTCTCATCAACAAACGAACTCACTCGGCGGTCTGGGTCGAATGCTTCTTCGGTCACAGTAATCACCAACGTACTACCAGTACCTCATTTCGAGACGCATGTAGCTATTCAGCCGAACAGGTTCGGTACCGGGTACTACCTGAAGGCGAAGCCCACAGAATATGGGGTGTCGTCGCAGTCAGTCAGTTACGATAGTAGCGTTTGCAAACACTACTATAACTCCGACTCGAACTCCCCGGCTGCGAGCCCGCGACGGACGGGGTCGTGTTCTGCGTCTGTCGGCGGTGGCGACGTCACCAACAACGCTTCGAGTCTCGAATCATCGTCCGCTTTGATACCGCGTTTCGTATCCGCTGGAACGACGATGATGTCGCCGGCACCGACCCGGTGGTCGGTCTCCTCCTCACGGACGATACCGGTTCCTGACCGAACATTGACAACGAGGTCGCTCGACGGCGCGTGGACCGGAATAAACTGTCCGGGTTCGAAAAAGCCACAGATGACTTTCATCCGCTCACTTCGGAACCCTGCCTGTGCGGAGAATCGGTCGTCATCGTACGCTCGCTCGGTCTCGAAGTCGATTCGAGGCATTACAGTGTGCACCCCGAAAACTGGGTCGTTACGGAACGAACGTATCGGTAACGACAGTCTGGAACCGTCCTTTGGCAGTCACTTGTTGGAGAATACATCCCTGTTAAGCGACCCGGCGGATTCGATTCAGCATTGTCCCGAACGGGTTCGGGGTAGAACGGTTTGGTCTGTGTTCGGAGCACTCGTGAAACTCTATGCCCGCTGCCGCAGTTTTGAGGGTGAGATTCTTCCGACTTCCACGAACAGATAGCAACGAAACTCGAAATATGATTGCCCCGGTACTGGCTCGAAAACCGGTGCGACGCGAAATACTATCTGACCTCTCCAGCGCGGATTAGCGACCGAAGACTGGAGAAATCGTTCTGCATTAGCCGGTCTTCCTTCAGCGGTGTGACTATCTCTTCGAGGAGAGAGACGATTTCAGTTGCCTTCTGTCCCGGGCTGTCTACACGGTACGAAAGCGCCGTGTACGCGGCGAACAGTTCGATGGCGAGGACGGTTTCAACGTTTCCGAGGATCTCGACCAGGTGATTTGCACCGTTTGCTCCCATACTCACGTGGTCCTCCTGATTGTCCGATGTCGGAATCGAGTCCGTAGATGAAGGGTGAGCCAGTGTCTTATTTTCCGAAACAAGCGCTGCGGCGGTCACCTGCGGCATCATGAACCCACAGTTCAAGCCCGAATCTTCGACGAGGAATGGAGGGAGACTATCCGAAGGCATCGAGTCGGTTTTTCCGTCACTTCTGCCCGCTGCGTCACCGCCGGTCAGTTTGAATATCCGGCGCTCAGAGATGTTTGCGACTTCCGAGACAGCCACCGAAAGCATATCGAGGGCAAATGCGACAGGCTGGCCGTGGAAATTGCCGCCGGAGACTACGTCACCCGCTCCGCGCTGTAACACCAATGGGTTGTCCGTGACGGCGTTCAACTCGCGTTCGATGACGCCTCTCACGTGTGTCAGCGTATCTCTGCTTGCACCGTGTACTTGTGGGATGCACCGCAACGAATACGAATCCTGTGCCCGGTTCGCCTCGGCTGCGGACGTCACAAGTTCGCTTCCTTCGATTCCGTTCCTGATACGTTCAGCCACGTGCTTTTGGCCAGGTTGGTTGCGAAGCTCGTGAATCTCCGCCCGGAACGGGTCGCTGATGCCACGGAACGCTTCGAGCGTCATCGTCCCGACGGTATCGGCGGTGTCGAGCAGTGTTTCGGCGTCGTGAACAGCCAGTGCCCCGACGGCGGTGATGTAGTTCGTCCCATTTATCAGGGCGAGCCCTTCCTTCGCTTCGAGACCCGGCTCACCTTCTTCTGTGGTGAGCGGGTCGACTTCAATCGAAGTTAGCACTTCACTGGACGGGACCCACTCGTCTTCGTGACGTGCCTTCCCCTCGCCGAGCATCGCGAGCGCGACATGGGCAAGGGGTGCGAGGTCACCACTCGCACTGACCGACCCTTTCCGAGGGACGTGGGGGTAGAACCCCGCGTTCAGCAGGTCACGTAGTTTCAGGACGACGTGTACTCGCACTCCAGAGCTTCCGGAGAGCAACGAGTTCAGCCTGAGGAGCATCATCATGCGCGCCTCGTCCTCGTCGACCGGGTCGCCGATACAGACCGCGTTGCTCCGGATCAGGTTCTTCTGGAGTGTCGCGACGTCTTCGGGGTCGATAACCTCGTTTTGACTGGCACCGAACCCAGTATTGACGCCATAGATTATTTCACCTGTTCCGATGCGTGATTCGAGATTCGAACGCGCAGTCCGCACGCGCTTCAGTGCCTCGTCGCTAACGGACACTTCTTCGTGGTCGCGAGCACAGGCTACTGCGTCCTCAATCGTGAGGTCAGACCCGGTGAGTTCGATTACCATCGACCTTCCTCCTGATTCAGTGGTGTGTCTTTCTCGCTCGGCTTCGTCGTCGCTTGTGTCATACGTATCATTTCTTTGGCTCCTCCAGTCGTTGTCTGAGTAACTCCGTGAACGTGTCTTGGTCCTGCCAGGTGATGCTCTCGAGCGCAACGGCATTCAACCGGGTCACGAACCCGAGTTTCGTGGCGACTAACTCGAGCCACGCGGATTCCGCTCTCTCGGCGGTACGTACCTCGACATGTCCAAATTCGTTCGTGATGTGGGCAATTTCCGTAGACTCGCCATCGTCTGGGTTCTGCTGAACCACGAGCACGTCGGACGACAGCGGTCGGAGCTGTGGTTCGAGAAATCCGACGAATGTCGAGCGTTCCTGCCAGGAGAGACATTCGAGTGTGACTGCATCGAGACGAACCCGTGCTTCGGACCTCGTCGCATCCAACTCCAATCGTACTCCTTTCGGTGTTTCGACCCGTCGAACGGCTACGTCCGCGTCATCACTAACGACGCGCGTGAGAGGTGTTACGGTAACGCTCTCGGCCGTATTCACGGTCCTCTCGGCTGTATTCCTTCCCGTCATGGTCAGAGGAAAAACGAAAGGTTGCGCGTGGCGAGGATGGTTTGGTCGAGGTAGACGGTTCGTCGGGCTAACTTGAGTGCTCCATCGACACGGCGAAGTTGGTCCTCGCGCTCCCCGACGAGCAGGTCGTGCTCGGTCGTATCCCCCTGATTTCGATAGAGCAGCAGATTGCTCTTCACCCGGATTTCGTCGTCCGATTCGTCGTGTACCCGAACGTTACTCACAAATCGTCGCGTCCGAGACGGGGGGTTTTCCGCCCATGCGTATTCTCTATCGTAGCGCTCCACCCGTGTGGTGAGCGTGCCCATGTCCTCACGATAGAGGAACCCATCCTCACTGAACGATGATTGCTCTGAACCTCGCTCGCGCGTGACGCGGCGGGGGACTCGATACTCGACGTCATCCGTGAGTAGTTCGAGCCATTCGTGGAGTTTCCCGTCGTCCAATCGCTCCGCCTCGTCGAACAGGAACTCCTCGCACTCCAGGCGGAGTTCGAAGCGTTCACTCATTGACATCCTCGGTTGCTGAATCGATGGGCCGTCCGGTCATCGAGCGATACCAACTCTGGTAGAACGTCTGCATCGTCCCGTCCTCGAAGTTCGTATCGTACACCGCACCCGGGCCGGGCCACTCGTCGGAGATGTTCGTTGCGTCACCCATCTCTCCAACCCCCATCTGGAAGTTCGACCTCCGACCGATTTTCTTCCCGAAAGTGCTTCCGGCAGCCTCCGCGATGCCATCCCAGACGGCGAAGTCGTCGACCTCGAAATTCCCGGCGACACTGAACGTGCTGATGCCGGTGTCGTATGCACGCTGTTTGAACTCTTCGGAGGAATCCCGTGGCACGAGAATCCAGTTCCACACCTGCGTCTTTTTTGGCCCTAGTGGCTGCCACTTCCGAATATTCAAGAACGCGGTAACCTCGCGATTCTCCGGGTCGGCGTTGAGGTTCATCTGAAGGAACGAGAAGTTCGGGAACACGGTTCCGACGCTGGATACGAGTCGCTTTGCAAGGCGGAGTTCCGATTCAGAAAGGTGTGTCTCTGTGAAGATGTCTTCCGGATAACCACCAGCAAATTCCTGATTCTCGAGATAGGCGAGCATACACGAGTGTCCGCTGCACTCGGTTACGTCGACTGGCGTCCGTTCGGCACCGACTGCCGAAAGTTCCGGCGGGAAGATATCCAGGTCCATCGCGGACTTGTGAGTGGCGAGCGTATGGTAGGAATCACCCGTAAAGTTGTCCGCGCCGATTTTCCAGTTCGTATCGATTTCCCATCGAATCGGTTCACCGACGACTTCCATTCCACCTTCGGCGAACTTCAGGTGAAGGTCGAGATACCATTTGAAATCGCCGAGGTACTCGTCCAGAGAGGGTGCGGTAGCCGAGAGCGATGCGAACACGAGTCCCTCGTAGCTGTCGACCTGCGGGGCGGAATCGAGTGCGTGCTCACAGGTATCGAGTTCTTTGAAGAACTGTTCTTTGTGCGGGACGCCGACGAGTTCGCCGGTGTTCTTGTAGGTCCAGTTATGGTACGGACATCGGAAGTACGATGTGTTGCCCTGTTCGGCACGGACCACCGTGGTCCCCCGGTGTTGGCACGAATCGAAGAGCACCCGAACCTCGCCGGTATCGTCTCGAACGAAGATAAACGGACTGTCGCCGATGTACCGCTTCGCGTAATCTCCCGGTTCCGGAATCTCCGATTCGTGTCCAACGAATACCCACGTGTCGCTGAACACTCGTTCGAGTTCTAACTCGTGTATTTCGTTGTCGTTGTGTATCCGCGAAGGGATTGTTCCAGTCTCCCTGATGTTTCCAACCTCTTCTATGACCGTTTGGGTCTGAGAGGATGTCCCGACATTCGTGCCTCCTGATACCATGCCTCTAGGAGATTTTGTCAATGGTTAAATAAGCTATGTCCGTATGGAGCTATATTGAAGTGATTAACTGAGGTTCACCATAAAATAGTGAGTGGTATTTTCAGGGAACTATCCGGTTACAGACCTTCTCAACTGGTGGGTGCCTATCGAGCGATTGCTGTCGTTTTTGAAAATTGTCGTATTGCATAACTTACAGCATCGATTCGTAGATGCATACGGGCTATTGCGACTATTCCTCCGAGACAGACCCGTGGCGTTTAATTTCGGTACGGGTGTCGAGAGCGGTTAGGTGTTGTATATTGAACACGATAGTCAGAGACTGCAACACAGTTTGAACAGATCCTCCTCGCAGTTCCGGCGATAGTAGCGTTTGCAAGTCATTGCACACTCGCTCGACCGCTATCGTGCGATTGGATGTGTCACCAGTTGCAAACGCTACTATAGGCAGAGACAGACAGACAGAGGATACCAAACTCAACTCAGTTCTCCGAAACTCCGCAGAGACAGCGCGAGCATTCATCGAGCTAGATATATTGGAACTCGAGTATATGCTCCACAAAACTATGACACATGGTATTGAGTGTCACAACATGGAGAACATCGATGTATCCAGACGGGAGGTGCTGGCTCGGGTCGGTGCCGCCGGAATTGGCGCACTCGCCGTTGGTACGGGAACCGCCGCGGCCGACAGAAAAAACGAGTACAACATCGGGATTGCATCGCCCGCAGCCGAACGGGCCACGCGAAGTGCAGCCGACCAAGTCGTCCGGACGCTGGACTGGGATGACGAAAAAACAATCACCGGCACGTTCTCGGACGAGGCGATAGACAATCTCCAGAACCGACCCGGCATCCGGTATACCGAGGAGAACGGCAACTTACACGCCATCGCGCAGACGCTTCCGTGGGGTATCGACCGCGTGGATGCGGAGGTTGCACACGCCGATGGGGAAACGGGCGGTGACAACACAGACGGCGAGGGGGGTGCCGATATCGCGATTATCGACACCGGTATCGACAGCGACCACGATGACCTACAAGCGAATCTCGGCAAAGGCAAAGCCTTCGTCGAGTGTAAAGGCAGTCCCCATATGTGTGGGCAAAAATGGGACGACGACAACGGGCATGGAACCCACGTCGCCGGGATTGCTGGGGCTGACGACAATAGTCTCGGTGTCGTCGGCGTCAGTACAGCGGCGACGCTACATGCGGTCAAAGTTCTCGATAGCAACGGTTCGGGGTCGTACTCCGACGTTGCGGCAGGCATCAAGTACGTCGCCGATCAGGGGTGGGATGTCGGGAACCTGTCGCTGGGCGGGTCGCGCTCCAGCACAGTAGCAGATGCTGTCCAATACGCCGATAAGAACGGTGTGTTCCTCGCAGCGGCCGCGGGGAACAGTGGACCTTGTACTGACTGTGTCGGCTATCCCGCTGCTGAACCCGAATGCGTCGCGGTGAGCGCAACCACGAAGAACGATTCACTCGCCGACTTCTCGTCAACTGGTCCCGAAGTCGAGCTTGCTGCCCCCGGCAAAGGAATCTATTCGACCTATCCTGGAGATGATTACAATACGCTCTCCGGAACATCGATGGCCAGTCCCCACGTGGCCGGTGCGGCGGGGCAACTCATGGATAACGGATATACGCATCAGGAAGCCCGTACCCAACTCAACTCCACGGCGGAGGATATCGGCCTTTCCTCGAACGAACAGGGCAACGGCCTGCTCGATGTCGAGGCGGCACTCGGCACTGCAGAGCTCGGTGTCGACAGCCTTTCTGCGACCGAGGTCGAGACGAGCAACGGCGACGCCGAATTCGACGTGTCGTGGTCGGTGAGCGACCCGGACAGCAACCTCGATACGGTCGACTTTGTCCTCCAGGATACGACCGCTGGATCACAGGATGATTCGGTAACAGTGAGTGTGAGTGGCGACTCGGCGAGCGGCACCACCCGACTCGTCGCCAGCGGTGACGAAAACAGCGGTCACAGTTACGATGTCACCGCAACCGTCACCGACGGAGACGGCAACACGGCCTCAAAGACTGTCAGCACGTCAGAGACAGAAGACATGCCGGCGGTCGACAGCCTGTCACTAACCGAAGTCGAGACGAGCGACTCGGACGCGGAGTTCGATGTAGACTGGGCCGTGAGCGATGCCGACAGTGACCTGCACACGCTCGACCTCACCTTGTACGAACTTGATAGCGACAGCAATCGAGTCGAGACTGAAGACTCGGCCAGTCCGAGCGTTTCCGGTGGCTCCGTAAGCGGCACCACCCGACTCGTCGCCAGCGGTGACGACGGGAGCGGCAACACGTACGAAGTGGAAGCTGTCGTGTCCGACACGGACGGAACGACAACTTCCGACACGGCGACCGCGACAGAGAGCGAAGAGACGGAATCCGCGCCGACTATCGACACATTCACCCTGTCGAGCGGGAGTCCCAATAACCCGCACGCCGAGGTTACCGTCGATTGGGCAGTCAGCGACACCAACAGCAACCTCGATACCGTAGAAGTCATCGTCGACGACGCCGACGAGTCCGAGACGTTCTCGAACACGACCGACGTGAGCGGCGGGAGCGCGTCCGGGACGGACGAGTTCACGGACAAGTTCGACTCGGGTGAGTACGGTGTCACGCTCACCGTCACCGACACGGCCGGGAACTCGACGACCGACTCAAAGAGTATCACCGCCTGAGACCGACTGCGTAAAGCGGGCGGTGCTCCCTCCTGCGAATTTCGATTGACGAGTAGCCACGGATTGATGGAGTGATGGCTGCCTCACGCGAGCGATGGCTCACCTCGGGAAGTCACGAAGATACCGCCCTACCTCTGGAGTGGAACTCCGTTTTCCGAGTCCTCGGCGTACGACGGTTCACTCCGTTGTGGTGTCGCCGATGCGGTCATTTCCACGGGTTCGAAACCAAGTCGGTCTGGACATCCGCACCGACCTCGATTCGGCAGTCGGTTCGTGGCCGAGCAATACAGCACAGCACGTATCCCGCCTCGATATGCCGGGTCTTCAACGCTCGTGGCGGACGGTCGTACAAAATAGCCCCGTCGATGAGCCGACCAACACAGGTTGCACACGCACCCGTCCGGCAACCGAACGGGAGGCCGATGCCCGCCGACTCGGCGGCTTCGAGAACCGTCTCGTTCTCGCTCGCTGGCACCGTCTCCTCGCGGCCGTCCCGCCACGTTAGCGTGAGGTCGTGACGGGTCGCCATCGACCTACTGCCAGACGTCGCTGGTGCAGTCGCCGTCGGGCCACCGAATCTCGTGGGCGCGCGCTGGCCCGTCCGGGAGGTTGCCGAAGTCGACGAGGAAGTCCTCGTCGAGTTCGAGCGTCCCTTTCCGGGGGTCGACGTCGGCCTTGAGCATCACCGACCCGTGTTCTTTTTCTTCGGGGAAGAACTGGTCGTCCCACGTCGAGTACAGCGAGGTCGTCCAGTAGAGGCGCTCGCCGTCCAGCGAAAGCTGGAGCATCTGCGGTCCGGCGACCAGCTCGCGTCCCTGCACGTCCCGGATGTCGCCGTAGTACCCGCCAATCGAGATGGAATCGACCTTCCGTGGGTTACTCGGGTCGGAGATGTCGTACATCCACACCTCGCCGTGGACCCAGTTGCTCCCGAAGAGGTATCGGTCGTCCATCGAAATCAGGATGTCCGTCGGGAGCGCGGGCACGGGCATGTCCCAATCTTCGTGTTCCCGGGACTCGAAGTCGATTACCTTCTCCGCGTGGTACTGGTCGTCTTCCTCGAAGAAGTGGAAGATGTTCGAAGACAGTGCCGCGTTGACGTAGCCGTGGACTGACTCCGGGGTGTGTAGGAACCGTGTTTCAAGCGGAATCAGTCCTTCCTCGCCGAGGTCGATGGTTTGTTCGACGGTCCCCTCCGACCAGTTCCAGATGTGCAGGCGGCGACCGTATTTCCCGGCCTCGACATCTTCCATGTCGAATCCGGGCTGGTAGGTCACGGGTGCGGCCCACTCGCTGGAGACCATCACGTTGTGACGTGGCTGGTACCAGAAATCGTAGTTGAAGTCGATTTCGCCCGGCGGGTCCCAGCGGCCCTCGATTTCGAAGTCGTCGTTGAGTTCGAGGAAGCCGCTGGGCGATTCGCCATCGGCGTTCCCAGTCATACTGATGAGTATCTCCCCGTCGGGGATGCAGTGGACGGTGTGCGGCCCCGAGAGGTCGTACTCGTGGACCTCCTCGGGTTCGATGACTGTCTCTATCTCGGGGTGTCGCCGGTCCTTTGTGTCGAGAATGTGGAGACGCCCCGACCGGTTGCCCGGGACGACGAGGTACTGTCGTTCGAGCCCTTCGACGTGACACGACGACGAACAGGCGTTCCAGCCGAAGTGGTGGAGTTCATCGCCCCTGTTCGGCATCTCGACGCGGTCGATAATCTCCTGATACATGTCCGAGTCCGGGTCGACGTCGACGACGCCGATGAAATCGGGTGCCTCGATATCGCTACCAGTGTAGAGTCCGACGACGTAGGCGACCGCTTCCGGCGTCGATTCTTCGATGGCGGCCTGGGGCGTCGCGTACCCTGGACCGTGTACGTGGTGTTCGTGGTGTTCGTGCTCGTGGTGTTCGCGTTCTTGTTCGTTGTGTGTTGCCATGAGACATACTTCACCAGAGCAATACGAAGCGAGGGCTTGTGTAGATGTCCATTGCGCAGAATACTCAACTCGACGCCGGGCGACAGACTTTGACTCTGGGGATGGCGTGGATGACACCTTCCGCCGGTGGCACTACTGCTCGCGTGCGGCCTCCAGCGAGGCGAAAAAGCCGTAGTACGCGACGACGCCCGCGCCCAGGCACAGGTAGTAGGCCCACTGCGGCCCGTTCAGTACGTCGAACAGGACCGTCACCCCTGTCACCCACACGAGCGCGAACAACAGGTCGGTCAGCATCCCCGAGCGGTGTTCGCGGACGTGCTCTCGAATCGTCTCGGTGAGGCTCACCACCGGTCACCTCCGTTCGGTGGCGTGTGAGGCTGGTTCATTCTCGTGTGGGATGAGACACGAATTCTCGTGTGGGGTGAAACACGCATGGTTTACGCTTCTTTCTCGTGAACGTCGACGACGAGCACTGGAAGCCGAGTTCGTCGGAGGACCTTCTCGGTCACGCTCCCGAGGATGACCCGCGAGAGTCCGGAGCGCCCGTGGGACCCCATCACGACGAGGTCGATGTCGTTGTCCTCGACGAACTTCCTGATAGCCCGGGCTGGTTCGCCGGACGTGACGTGTTCTTCGACGGTGAGCCCGTGTTCGGACGCGATATCTGCGACGTATCCTGTCGCCTCATCAGCTTCCTCCCTCACTTCGGGCATCTCGTCGAGGTGTCCTTGCCGTATGCGGTCGACCTGCTCTGAGCCCAGCGAGTAACTGGTCGCGTCGACGTCGATGACGTACAGCGCGTGGACTGTCGAGCCGTATTTCGATGCGATGTCGACCGCTTGGTCGACGGCGTACTCCGCTGTTTCGCTCCCGTCCGTCGGAACGAGGATGTGTTCGTACATTGGTTAGTCGTCCGCGGGGGTCTGGCCCCCGTCGGTACTCACGACGTCTTCTGCAGACTGTTGCTGTCCCATCGGTTCGGGACTGTGACACTGCCGAACCATCTTCTTAATCTGCTCTGGCGGTTCGGCCGTCGCCATCGAGACGGCAATCGTGACGATGAACACCAGCGGCGTCCCGACGAGGGCCGCACCGATGGCCGGCACGACTTCGGCGAAGGCGTCGCTGAAGTGGAAGATGAGGTCGTTGACGACCGCGGCAACCCAGAGCGTGAGGCCGACGGTCATCCCGGCGAGCGCTCCCTGACGGTTCGTGTTCTCCCACCAGAGTCCGAGGAAGAACATCGGGAACAGCACGATGGCCGCGAGCGAGAACGCCAGTGCGACCAGTTCGCCGACGAGCGCCGGCGGGTCGAACGCGGTAATCGTCACGATGATACCCAGTGCGATGATGGTCGCCCGCCCGACGAGCACCTGCTGGCGCTGAGTCGCGTCGGGGTTGACGATGTTCGTGTAGATGTCGTGCGAAACGGCGGACGAGGCGGTGATGAACAGCCCGGCCGTCGTCGCAATTGCGGCCGCGATACCGCCTGCCGCCACGAGACCGACAAACCACGTCGGCAGGTTCGAGAGCTGAGCCGCCAACACCACGATGAGGTCTCCCTCACCGCCGCTCATGCCGCCGTTCGCTGCGAACGTCGGGCCGTACTGGGAGGCGTCGTAGAGGTCGACACCGAAGGCCGCCAGCGCGGGCGCGCTCCAGTAGAGGAGCAGGATGAAAAACAGCCCCCAGACGGTGGACTGGCGAGCGGTCTTCTCGTTTTCGACCGTGTAGAACCGCACCAGCACGTGCGGGAGACCGCAGGTACCGAAGATGAGCGAGAACGCCGTGGCAATCCAGAGGTAGAACCCTGCACCCGCGAACGGTTCGGAGAACTCCGCCGAGAGCTCACCGATCAGCCGTCCGTATTCGATTTGCGGGAGCACCGTCGAGTAGCCGCCGGTGAAGCCGACCACGTAGACGGCCGTCAGGAACGCGACGATGAGGATGACGTACTGGACGGCCATGTTCTTGGTCGCACCCATCATTCCGGAGATGGTCAGGTATCCAACTGTGATGGCCATCATCACGATGACCATCGTGACGTAGTCGGTCCCGAAGACGTACAGGCCGACGAGACCCATGCCGCGGGCCTGCCCGACCGAGTAGACGAACCCGATGAGAATCGTCGTGAGCGCGCCGATAGCCCGTGCGGTGTCGGAGTTGAAGCGGTCGCCGACGAAGTCGGGTGCCGTGTACTTCCCGAACCGGCGCATCTGCGCGGCCAGGAAGATGAGGAGGACGAAGTAGCCCGTCGTCCAGCCGATGATGAAGGCGAGACCGTAGAAGCCCGCGAGGGCGACAAGACCTGCCAACCCGAGGTACGAGGCGGCAGACATCCAGTTAGCACCGATTGCCATTCCGTTCTCGATGTTCCCAATCGAACGACCGGCAACCCACATTCCCTCGGTGTCGGCGACCTTGAACACGTAGCCGATGGCGAGGAATAGGGTCAACATCCCAACGACCATGATGGCCGGGATGAGTTTGAACGAGATGTTGAGCGCCTCGGGGAGCAGGTCGCTCGACTGGAGGAAGAGACCCGTCAACGTCATTCGACGCTCCCTCCATCGGCGACAGCGGCCTCACCGCTTTTCTCACCCTTCGAGTCCTCCGTCGCGGCGGAGTGGTCGATGCCGTACTTCTCGTCGAGTTGGTCGCGCTTGCGGGAGTAGATGAACGCGAGCACGAGTGAACTGGTCGGCGTCAAGACTGCGACCAGGAAGTAGTGCGCCGGGAACCCGATAACCGGTAGCTGCGTGGTCATGGTCGCCGGCGCGAGGTAGGTCAGGACCGGCGGCCCGAACGTGAGGAGTGCCCACGCGATGAAGCTCACCCAGACCACCTTCAGGTGGTCCCGCATGAACGGGGTGCTCGGCTTCAGCAGATTCACCTCGCTGTTTAAGTAGTCGACTTGTTCGTGCCGGGCGGCTGTGTCACGACCGGCTTGCGCTTCGTGCGAGTCAATCTCTGACTCAGTGATTTCGTTTGACATAGTTTAATCGTCTCGTTCTATCTCTCGATAAACACGGTAGTTGGTGTTCAGTCGCTCTGTGCGTGGACCTTCGCTTCGATCTCCTCGACGATTTCGGGGTTCCGGAGCGTCGAGGTGTTCCCGAGTTCGTCTCCGTTCGCCACGTCTTCGAGCAGGCGTCGCATGATTTTCCCCGAGCGCGTCTTCGGCAGTTCGGGCGTGAAGACGACTTTCTCGGGGCGGGCGATTGGGCCGATGCCGTCGTTGACGCCTTCGATGATACGCTCGCGAAGGTCCTCGTCGCCCTCGTAGCCGTCTTCGGTGATGACGTAGGCGTAAACAGCCTCTCCCTTGATTTCGTGGTCGCCGCCGACGACCGCCGCTTCGGCGACGCCTTCGACGCCGACGATGGCGGACTCGATTTCCATCGTCCCGAGACGGTGGCCGGAGACGTTAATCACGTCGTCGACCCGGCCGAGGATGGTGATATAGCCGTCCTCGTCGATTTTCGCGCCGTCCTCGGGGAAGTACACCCAGTCGTCAGGGTCGTCGCTGTCGGTGTCGGAGTACTCCCGCCAGTACTCGGAGATGTAGCGCTCGTCGTTTTTGTACAGCGTCCGGAGCATTCCGGGCCACGGCTTGTTCACCGTAAGGTAGCCCGCGCGCCCGGGTTGTACTTCCTCACCGTTCGTGTCGACGATTTGGGCGTCGACGCCGGGAAGTGGCGGACCGGCCGCCCCGGGTTTCATCGTGCCGATTCCCGGAAGGGTCGTAATCATCATCCCACCTGTCTCTGTCTGCCACCACGTATCGACGATGGGGCAGTCCTCGTTGCCGATGTACTTGTGATACCACTTCCACGCGCGCGGGTTGATGGGTTCGCCAACCGTCCCGAGCAGGCGGAGCGACGACAGGTCGCGCGACTCGGGGAACTTCTTACCCCACTTCATGAACGCGCGAATCGCCGTCGGAGCCGTGTAGAAGATATCGACGGCGTATTTCTCGACGGTTTCCCACAGACGGTCGCACGTGGGGTAATCGGGTGTTCCCTCGTACATGACGGTCGTGGTGCCGAGCGCGAGTGGGCCGTAGACGATGTAGGAGTGACCGGTAATCCAGCCGATGTCCGCAGAGCACCAGTAGGTGTCCTCGGGTTCGATATCGAGCACCGCGTGCGAGGTCCACGCCGCGTACGAGAGGTACCCGCCAGTGGTGTGTTTGACACCTTTGGGCTGGCCGGTCGTTCCCGACGTGTACATCAAAAAGAGCATGTCTTCGGCGTCGCGCTCGACAGGGGCGACGCGCTCGCCGTCGTGCTCGTCCATCAACGCGCTCCAGTCGTGCTGGTTACCCTTCAGGTCGTGCCCGAACCCGTCGTCACCCAGTCGGTCGACCACGACGACCGATTCGACGCCGTGGTCGACGCCATCGAGACCCTCGTTCGCCTTGTCGAGGTGGTCGAGTGCGTCGCCGCGGCGGTAGTAGCCGTCACAAGTGACGAGATACCGGGAGTCAGCGGAGTTCATCCGCGTCGCGAGCGCCTCGGCAGAGAACCCAGCAAAGACGACCGAGTGGGGCGCGCCAATGCGGGCGCACGCGAGCATGGCGATGGGCAACTCCGGAATCATCGGCATGTAGAGGGTCACCACGTCGTCTTCCTCGACGCCCTGTGCGCGAAGTGCGGCCGCGAACTCGTTTACTTCGCGGTAGAGGTCCTGATACGTGTAGGTCCGCGTCTCGCCGAGTTCACCCTCCCACTTGATTGCCACCCGGTTCTTGTCACCGTTCTCGACGTGCCGGTCGACACAGTTGGAGGAGGCGTTTAGCTTGCCCCCGGTGAACCACTCGTAGAACGGCGGGTTCGAGTCATCGAGTACCTCATCGTAGTCGCCGTCCCAGTCAAGCAGGTCGGCGGCCCGCTCCCAGCACTCGGGCCAGTTCTCCTCGAACTCCTCGTAAATCGAGGGGTCCGACACGTTCGCCTGCGCGACGAACTCTGCAGAGGGTTCGAATTCCGCCTGTTCTTCCAGCCGCGCCTCCAGTTCAATGTCACCATCTGCCATATGTCATGCTAACGAGTCTCGACAAAGGGCATAAGTAGGCTATCTAACTATCAAAAACCACTAGGTAGCTGATTAAAAATTCTCTTACTGCCCTCACAAGGGTATACAACCTGTTCTCTGTACATTCGACTATTATCTGATTATATTAGTAATTTATACATCAATAACGATTGTTTGTGCGCTACTCGTCACACCCTAAAGGCCTAGGGTCGGGGTTCGGTTTCCGGCTCGTCGTCGTCGAAAAAGGACGTTAGGAGCTTCTGCTGGGCAGTTCGGAGGTGTTGATGCAGGGTTGGTGAGGAGATATCGATAGAATCGGCGAGGTCTTCAGCGGTACTGCCGCGCGGCCACTCGAAGTAGCCCGCAAGATAGGCCGCCCGCAAGACCGATTGCTGCTTGTCGGTGAGTCGCGTCGCCAGCGACTCTCGAAAGTCGGCCGTGTTGCGTGCGGGACGTTCGACCTCGTGTTTGGCCACGAGTTCGGTGTCGGGGTACGCGTCGGTGAGGTCGGCCATCACATCTCGAAGTGGCGTTTCGTTAGAAAACTCACTGGCGAAACGGGCGACGCCATCCTCCGCGACGAATCGCGAAACGGTGCCGTCGTAGGAGGTGAGCGTCGTAATCGTCGACCCGGCTGAGAGTGCAACTTCGAGAAGCGACTCCTCGCCCCGGTCACGAATCAGACGGATGTTTTCGACTTCCGCTGCTGTGACCAACTCGTCGAACACCGCGTCGGTCGTCACGCCTCGTACGGTGAGGAAACACAGCAAGGACTGTTCTTCGATGGGGACGACCCCGCGAAGGCGAACCGTACAACCGAGGTCAGCAGAGAGTCGAACCAGCAGGTCGTCGTCGTCGGAGCACTGAAACTCCAGTTGAACGACCGTATCGGCCAGGAGTAGCTTCCTTCGCTCTACGGCGGTGATAGCCTGCCCAATGTGACGCCCCAGCGTCAACAACACGTCTTTCTCGGAGTCAGTCACGTTTGCCCGGTCGAGGGCGAGATAGAGGGCACCGTACGCAGTCTCGCCGTGTAGCAGCGGGACAATGGTAACTGCCCCGTTTGCGGTTCCCGTAGGCAGGTCAACAGCTGTAGTCGTCTGTACAGCACGGTTGTGGCATGCACGCTCGGCGTAATCCGTGCCCCGACTGGAGAGTGACTGACGGACTGCTTCGAGTGACGCCTCGTCGAGGCCGGCGGCGGCAGCGAGCGACACCCGCGCATCGTTTTCGTCCGACTCTATCCAGGCGAACTGATAGTGCTCCGAGTCACTGAATCGGTCACAGACCGTCTGTTCGACTTCGCTACGCGTGCTCACCGACGGGAGCGCCGAACCAACGCTTCGAACAGTCTCTACGACTTGCTGTAACCGGTCCGTCCCACCACGGTCGGAATGTCCGTTACTCTCGTCGGGCTCCGGCGAAAACGCGTCCAGTATTGTGTCCTCATCTGGGTCGTCGAGAAGCGGAGCGAGACTCTCTATCCGGTCCCACCCGCCGATGCTCATGACTACGGACGGGTGAACGCCGTCAGAGAGCAGTGTTCGGGCGAAGTAGCGTCGGAGGTCGCGCGTCGAGATGTCCGCAAGGCCCTCGTGACTGGTCTTTTCGGCGGCCCGCTCGCCAATCGAAGAGACGAGCATCTGCAGACGCCGTGGCGTGACGGGGAGCACTCGCTCCGTCTCGCCAGTGTCGTTGGCTCTGACGTACTTCCGAATGTCGTGTTCGACGTCGCTCGGCAGGTGCGCGTCTCGGCCGTCGGCCGGTACAGTGAGTAGATACAGGTCTGTTCCCCGGTGTGTCCGCCGGGTGATGTGTGCGGGTTTGAGTTGGCTCATCTCGACCGGTTTGAGACCGACTTCCGCGCCTAATCGGAGCACGAGGTCCTCCCGGTACGTCTCGGTTGCCCGCCGCAGTCGCTCGTAGTCCCCCGCAGTCAACCACGTTGTACCGGACTCACTACGCCCCATTCTTTCGCTAACTTCGTCAAAGTCGAACTAAATCGTTCCGGTGGGAGGGATACTTTCGGTCCGTAAAAGAGGATTCTCCCCCGATAACACACGATTTCACACTGATAAGGGGTTTCGAGTTACCAAATATTTCCGAAACAGCGGTCAGTTGTCCCGAACGATGGACTTGAGTTCGCCGACGATTTCGGGGTTCCGGAGCGTCGAGGTGTCGCCGAACTCCTCACCGTTTGCGATGTTTTCGAGGAAGCGCCGCATAATCTTCCCCGACCGCGTCTTCGGGAGGTCAGGAGTGAAAACGATAGCATCCGGGGTAGCAATTCGGCCGATGCGCTCGCGAACGTGTGAGGAGATTCGTTCACGCATCTGCTCGTCACCCGAGATAGCTGCCTCAAGCGTGACGTAGGCGTGAACGCCATCCGTTTCGGCGTTGTCTACGCTGACGACGGCTGCCTCGACGACACCTTCGACATCGACGATGGCGCTTTCGATTTCCATGGTGCCGAGGCGGTGGCCGGAAACGTTTATCACGTCGTCGACCCGCCCGAGGACGGTGATATAGCCGTTCTCGTCTACCTTCGCACCGTCACCGGTGAAGTAGTTCCACCCGTTCACGTCGACCTTCGAGGTACCCTCGCGACCCCACCGACGTCCATGTCGAAGTGCCACCGGCATTCCCGGCCACGGGCGGGTGAGGACGAGATACCCCGCCTCGTTCGGTGGAACCTCCTTCCCACTCCCATCCACGATTTTCGCGTCGATGCCCGGGAGCGGCGGGCCGGCCGACCCCGGCTTCATGGCGTCGACGCCCGGGAGGGTCGTAATCATCATGCCGCCGGTCTCAGTCTGCCACCACGTATCGACAATCGGGCACTCCCCGTTGCCGATGTGCTTGTAGTACCATTCCCACGCGCGCGGGTTGATAGGTTCGCCAACCGTCCCGAGCAGGCGAAGACTCGACAGGTCGTGCCGTGCGGGATACTCCGCACCCCACTTCATGAACGCACGAATCGCCGTTGGAGCCGTGTAGAAGACGTCGACGGCGTTGTGCTCGATGAGATTCCAGATGCGGTCTTTCTCCGGGTAGTTAGGCGTCCCCTCGTACATAACGGTCGTGGCACCGACCGCTAACGGGCCGTAGACGACGTACGAATGACCGCTAATCCACCCGATGTTTGCCGTCGAGAGGTACGTGTCCTCGGGTTTGAGGTCCAACACCGTCTGCGACGTCCACGTCACGTGAGCGAGATAGCCGCCGGTGACATGTTCGACCCGTTTCGGCTCACCCGTGGTACCCGAGGTGTGGATGAGAAAGAGAACGTCATCGGCCGCCCGCTCGACTGGTGGAACCTCCGAACCGGCGTGGTCGCCGACCAGTTCGTCGTACGTGTGCTGATTCTCTCCGAGGTGTTCGGCCTCGTCGAGATGCTCGACGATGACCATCTCGTCGAGGTC
Source organism: Haloferax mediterranei ATCC 33500 (assembly GCF_000306765.2). NCBI lineage: Archaea > Methanobacteriati > Methanobacteriota > Halobacteria > Halobacteriales > Haloferacaceae > Haloferax > Haloferax mediterranei. The sequence goes on along the minus strand of NC_017943.1, from coordinate 141,069 downwards.
GTGAGCGGCCTTGAGGCGGGCGTCGTCGGCCTTGCTCTTCAGGAAGATAGCGTTCCCCCGACGGTAGTACCCGTCGCAGGTGACGAGGTACTCCGAGTCCGCGCTCTCGAGTCGGGTTGCGAGTGCATCCGCCGACAGCCCCGCGAAGACGACTGAGTGTGGTGCGCCGATGCGGGCACACGCAAGCATGGCGATGGGCAACTCCGGAATCATCGGCATGTAGAGGGTCACCACGTCGTCCTCCTCGACGCCCTGCGCACGAAGTGCGGCCGCGAACTCGTTGACCTCGCGGTAGAGGTCCTGATACGTGTAGGTTCGCGTCTCGCCGAGGTGGCCTTCCCACTTGATGGCTACCCGGTTCTTCGCTCCGGTTTCGATGTGCCGGTCCAAACAGTTGTAGGAGGCGTTCAGCGTCCCCCCAGCGAACCACTCGAAGGGTGGCTCATCATTCGGGAGGACACACTCGTACGGTTCGCTCCAATCGATTGTCGCCGCCGCATGTTCCCAACAGTCCGGCCACGTGTCACTGAACTCACCATAGATAGACCCGTCGGAGACGGTGGCCTGCTCGACGAACGACGTGGGAGGGTCAATTCGCCCGTGCTCGGCCATCCTCGTTTCGAAGTCCGGTCCCCCACCGTTCGACATGCACAAATCCAATCGCCCTCAGGACAAAAAACGTTCGTACTCCGGAACGATAGTAGCGTTTGCAACTGGTGACACATCCGAGCGCACGACAGCGGTCGAGCGAATGTGCAATGATTTGCAAACACTACTAGAGGTGCCGTTCAACAGAAATTCGAGAGAGCTGCCGGCCGCAAGAAGCAAGCACCAATTGTCCAATTGGTATTATTCACTATCTCCCACAGGACACACGAGATACAAATCTCTGGACCGCACTGGCAGCCCATAGAACGGCCCTCCACCTCACGCTCAATACCAGTGATATCAGCACGCTCGGCGACCATCTCAAGATTGACCTAGAGGAAGTCGCCTATACGAGGTCTGTTCAAGAATGATGATTCGTTGTGTTGTTTATGAGAGATGACGGAGCAGCGCTTCAGTTACTTCCTCACGCTCATGATGCACCCAATGTGAAGCACCAGGAAACATCCGTAGCTGACTGTTTTCACAGTAGTCGGCGCTCTTTTTGGCCATCGAAGGGAGAAGTGCGATGTCACCTTCTCCCCAACAAATCAGTGTCGGCTGGGTAACGGTGTTTCGTGGTGGGCTTTCCGAACGACGGAACCCACGATACCAGTTTACCCTCGGACCAACGCCGGTGTGCCGCCAGGCCGCGTGATAGCGGTCAATCGTTTCTTCGTCGAACGTTCCAGGGTTTGAAGTTACTTCAAGAGAAGCAACCATATTGTCCATATCGTTCCGACTCAACGCCCATTCGGGTAGCTTCGGTAACTGATAGAACCATACGTACCAGCTTCGGGCAATCTGTTGGGGACTAGATCGTAAGACGTTTCGATACACCGTGGGATGCGGGACATTGAAGATTCCGAGTCGATTGACGATGGATGGATGACGGAGTGCTACGTGCCAAGCGACGAACCCGCCGAAGTCGTGCCCAACTACGTGGGCCGATTCCCGGCCCTCGCTGTGAATCAATTCACATACGTCAGAGGATAGTTCTGAGACCCGATAGGAATCGATTCCATTGGGAGCTTCGCTCAAATTACAGCCCCGCTGGTCCGGTACGACCACACGGAAGCCGGCTTCGACGAGCGAAATGATCTGGTCGCGCCAGCCGTACCAGAAATCGGGATGCCCGTGTAGTAAGACGACCAGTGGAGCGTCGGGTTCGCCTGCGGCGACGACGTGTAACTGAACATTATTGACGGTGCGATAGGTAGATTCAACACGGGGATCAGCAAGCAACGATGCATCAGTATTCGGGTGAGTTTTTGTATCAGTCATCAGTATTAGTTTGGACCTATAATCTCTACTCTTTACTGCTTGGTCGCCTCGACAATTGCCATTCCCGCGGTGGGACCGACACTCTGGCGCTGGATGCCGGAAAAACCGGCCGTCTGAAGCCACGAGGAAACTTCGTCGTGTTCGTAGACGTCTGCCCCGAGCGTCGTGTGGTAGGTTAGTGCGACGAACCGCAAGCCTGCACGGCTGACTGGCGTCCGTCCGCTTCCCTCCCACTGGTCGAGTACGACTATCCGTCCGCCCGGAGCGAGCGCGTCTCTCACCCGCTCGAAGAGGGCGGTGTTCTCAGCGGGACTGTGCGCGTGGATGACGTTGAAAAGCAGGGCCAGGTCGTATCCCTCACCGAGGTCGTCGGTCCAGTAGTCGCCTGTCCGGGTATCTAGACGCTCGACTATCTCGTCGGGGATGTCGTCCTGCATTGCGTCGATAGCGTCCGGGAAGTCGAAGATAGTGGCGGAGAGGTCAGGATGTCGTCGGCATAATTCCATGGCGTACAATCCGTGCCCACCGCCGACGTCCAGCAGGCGGCCCTGCCCCGCCGGAACGGTCATCGCGTCGACAACGTCGTCGACGAAGATCGACGCTGTCGCCCGGAAGCCCTCCTGTGCAGTCTCCCAGCGAGCGGGTTCCTCGTCGAACCACTCGTAGATGGACTGGCTCGGCTCGCCCTCGCGTATCGCGGTTTCGAGTTCTCGCTCCCAGAACGGCAAGACGAGGTCGTTCCAGTAGGTGAACCAGGGTCCCATGTTCGTCTCGGACTCGGCTAGCAGCCACTTCTCTGTCATTCCCGTGAGCCGGTAACGGTCCCCTACCGCCTCGAGGTATCCCTCGGTTACGAGGAAATTACAAAGCACGGCAATCCCGTCAGGATGGGCGTCGAGACGGTCGGCAAGGCTCTCAGCCGTCAGCGGACTATCCACATCCGCCAGGGTCTCGAAGAGACCAATATCTAGCGCGAGTGTAACCGACGTGAAACTCGATGCACCGAACAAATCAAGCATCGGAGCTGGGCCCTTGTTAAGTCGAAGCAAAACCAGCCGTTCGAGGAAATTGGGGTTTACCGGCATACTACCTGATAGCAGTCTGTATGGTGTATGGTTACTGCCGCAGTCATAGGGTGCTTTTAAATCCACGATTCGAGCTGAATCGCGTCAGCGGGAAGGCTTGGAACGAATCAATCTACGCTGCTCGTTAAAGCCCGAAGTATTACGGGTGGAGCACTACCCCATGCGTTCTTTGGAGGTCACATTGACAGCGAGCTTCAAAAGTGTCTCTTCATAAAACCGTGTTTAAATAATTGATGACGGCACTGTCTAGATAACCTCCTCAGCTGGCGTTCGTCCGCCAAGCGCTTGACACGGTCGTTGCACGTTAAAGTAGTGAACGAACAGTGCAAGTCTCTGGCGGACGCTCAGCCGACTGCCCACCCAATCCTAATCGAGAGTGTTCAGTCCGATAACCGAACTAATTAACCAGAAACACCGCTTCCTCGAAATTGTGTTTCTCGGCGACCCAGTGAAGGAATGCAGTTGCTGGATCAGTTCCACGTCGTTTGACCAATTGCACGTCGAGGAGTAACTTTGTGTCGAGGTTTATTGCATCGTACAACCAAGACCACTCGCCATTGATTTTGACAGCGGGACAGTGCCGATTGATTATATATCTACCATATGTGGAGATACTCGGAGCAACTTCAGTGAACGATTTCGCTAAACACACGTTCTTCGACTTTTCGAAGGTGCTCACCCACCGTTCCAGGAGCGATTCCGACAACCCCGCCAATGTCCTCAAGTGACGCTTGGCGAGGTTCGTTGTAATACCCCAGCTCAACTGCCGTCTCTAGCACTTCTTCTTGCCGAGATGTAAGCATCCTGCTGAACGATGATTCGTTGGGGTCATAATCACCCATTTCAAGAAGTTCAAACGTAACAAAGTCTATATCTTCAATATATTCGGATAACTTTTTGAATGTGTCGTCAGATCCCAAGTAGGTTACCTTGAGATAATCATTGGAAGTAAAGTAAATCGGTGTGTCGATTACTAGGTTTGATTCTCGTTGTAGTTCCAGACCCCGACGAGTCTCCTCTGTCGGCTCAAATTGACTCACAGCCATCCAACGGTCGTCTCCGGAGACAAGATAATCATTGACATGAGGGGAACCCTCCATAATTTGTTTATATCGTTCCTGACTGCCGCTTGCCTCGGCAAATAGCAGCACGGTATCATCATCAAGAAGCTCGATATGATGAATGGCTCTTCGCTTGATAGATGGTTCATCTGTCAGTTGCTCTCCAAGTGGATGGAACGCACTACCTCCATTTGGTTTGAGTAGAGCCGTAAGATACCGCATACAATGAGTTGGAGTGCGTTAATGTAAAAGCTCGTGGATGTTCTACATCCCAAATGCTCATGCCGCTTGCTTGTATTTCGACCCTGAAGGCCCCACCGTATCGAGAGGATTAGCATAGTTTTCGGACGATGTAACGTTAGAGTGAACACCTCATCAAGTAGCGCCCGGTCCGTGGAAAGATTACTTAGACGCACCAAGACGGTAAGTCCGAATCGTACGATAGTCGATATGAAAACGGGGCGATTCTTGATTTACACCTATAGTAGTGTTTGCAAGTCATTGCACACTCGCTCGACCGTTGTCGTGCGATCGGATATGTCACCAGTTGCAAACGCTACTATAACGACGACCAGAAGGCACGTTCTACTGGATATCTGATTCGGTCTTTGTCACGATGGAGATAAGTTACGCATCAAAATCATCTTCCGAGATTGTGGGGAAGCATGACCCAATATTGGATATATCATCATAGAATATATTTTCTTAGATTTCTCTGGACCACTGCATCGTTCGGCAAATGGAAAGGAGAAGCCAACGCCGACGCTTAGACCGTTGACACCATCTCACGCGGATGAAACTTCGTCTCGATACATTCCCTTGTGTAACGTCCAATCGTACTTCTGATACCGTATTCGAGGCCGGTCTCCACGCTCGATAACGCCGTAGCGTTCGAGCGTGTCGTATATGCCACTGCGGCCCCCGAAGTTACCACGAAAGTACAGAAAGAGACGCGACACCCACACGTCGTTGGCGTCGCGGTCGTATCTCGACGACTGCTGGAGGAACGAGGTTGCACTCCGCTCAAGTTCGTCGTCGATGTTGCTTGCCGTGTACGCGACGATTGGCGGACAACTTTCGGCACCACAGTTGAGCGCGAAGTGAATACGTGGGTCGACTCCAAGAAGGCGATATGTGCGCTCGAACGAACTGGGAAACAAACGCGGGAGGTACCCGAGGCCGTACTTCCACTTCGACGACCGAAGGATGCCGTGTTCGATATCGTCGAGGCTGAGGTCGGTTCCAGCAACGATGTGCCGTTGCTGCCCGAAGAACCGCCGTTTGTGCTCGTACAACGAGATATCTACCTGTAAGTCCCGCTGGACGAGCGCGTTGTACACGTTAACCCAGAATGCCGTTACCGCGTCGCTCCGCCCATCAAGTTCCGAGAGGAAGGCGTCGTCCATCGCTGCGAGTTCGTCGAAATAGCCGTCACTATCCTCGTTGCGTTTGACGGCACGGAAAAGCTCATACGAGAACGCCGAAGGGGAAGAAAGAGCACTCATGGAGGTATTATGAAGTATTCGTCGGAGCGTCTTGATTGCGACGTGGATGGGCGAGAAGTGAGCAAGACTGCCAGACAACTGCTGTAGTCGTACAGAAGGCCATCAATGCGGGTGTAATGACCGTTGTCGTTCCTCGTTATCGTCAGTAAACGCTGGCCTTGGTATCGAACAACACTATTGAGACCAGGAATATTTGAATAATTTAGATATCTTACAAAAGTTAGAAAATCCACATTATCCAAAAGTCCAAGGTAATGTAAAGAGTCTGTTGAGGGTTTTCTGTCGTGTCGGTGCCAACAATTCTCCCTCTTGCGTGCTATCAATGAGCGTCTACCCCAACAGGGCGTTCAACGTCCGTTTCCGGGGTGAAATCAGCGATAGCTCGCAGATTGCAGCCGACCGACTACTGACTGGTCATCCAAGACTCCACGAATTCACCAAAAACTCACTTCGAACGCGCTTCTTCAGGACTGGACAGTTGTCGGTTACTACCGGGGTCAGACTGACCGAGCTCTGACTTTCTGAGTCTGGTGACGAAGACTGCACCGCGGGGTGTATTGTCTTCGACCCAGACATCACCGCCGTAGTCGCTCACGATTGTATCGACAAGGTACAGACCGAGCCCCGTCCCGGGGCTCTCAAAGCCCTTCTCACCGCGGCCGAATATCTCGTCTTTCCGGTCGTTGGGGATACCGGGGCCGTTATCAGCGATTCTGACGAGTACGGTGTCCGGTTGCTCTTCGACTGAGATGGTAACTCCCGGTTCTGGGGTATCGTTGTGGCGAATTGCGTTTGTGAGTAGGTTTCGGAAGACGGTCCCGAGCATATCGTCGGCCATCACCGAAACATCCGGTCGTTCGTCTGGAAGGTCGACGACGGCATTGGGATTCCCCTCGATAATCTCGTTTGCTTCGTCCCAGAGTACGCCTCCAATCGACGTTGGGTGGGCCGTCTCCTCATCTTCGAGCATCGTCTTCATGAGGTTCCGGACGGTGTCAGTGAGTTCGGCCGTATGTTCACTGTTCCGAATAATCGTCTTGAGACGTTTGCTCACCGCCTCATCGTCGACCATCTCGTCCACGAGGCGAGCGTTTCCAAGCACGACAGCCGTATCGTTTCGGATATCGTGTCGGATGATTTGATTGAGAAGTCGAAGTTTCTCGTTCTGGTCGAGAATCATCTGTTTCTGTCGGTGGAGGTCCGTAACGTCGCGGAAGACGATTACCCAGCCAACCACCTGATCTTGGCGGGTAAGTCGTTGAGACCGAACGCTGAGAAACATCGGTGTTCCGTCGTCGAGGGTAACCCGGACGCTGTCGTCGTGTGACGTCGTGAGGTCGAATTTTGGGGAAATTTTCGTGATGGGGTCGCCGACATCGGCAGCAAACTGTTCGAGGAAGGACGCACCCTGGTTGTTGACGTGGACGATTCGCTCGTTCGGGTCGAGGACGAACACACCATCTGGTGACGCTTCCATCGCAGTGGTGTAGGCGAGAGGCGGCAACTCGAGGAATCGGTATCTGAAGACGGCAATCCCGATTGCCAACGACGTGACGGCCGCAGATGTTGGGACGAGATTCACACCCTCAGGATTGAACGGTGGCACGCCAAGCGACGAAAAGAGCGCGAAGATGAACGGTGCTGCAATACCGATGCTGACCAGTATCGCCTGTTGGATGTACGAACGACCCAGCCGAAACGCCTCGTAAAGAATGATTCCTACCGCTGCGGTAGAGAGAACCGCATTGTAGAGGAGTTGCAACAACAAGTGGGCAGGCCCGACATCGACGCGGAGGAGTACCAGTCCGTTCGACTCGATGAATCGCGGTGTTTCGATGGCAAGGTCGCTCGGATTTGTAAATAGAATCACCAAGAAGACAAGCGGGATGCTCAGGACTGTCACAATGTGTCTCGGACGAATTCTCCGAATCCGGTCCGTATGGACGAGAACGAAGAGAAACACGAGCGGTCCAAGCGGTGCGACTCCGAGATAGAGGAGTTTGTAGAACAGGAGTTTCACCGCCGGGGTCGTGTGCAACAGTTTGAGGGCCGAAAATCCGGTCCAGAGGACGAGCCCAACATCTACCGCAAAGAACGCCGACAGAACCGGTGACCGTCCCTTCGTCCGCATGTGGTGCAGGCTATAGATACCCAAAAGTGCGGAGACGACCATCGCAAAGAGCGTCGGGAGTGCGAAAACCGTGTATTGCCAGCTCATATTTCAAAAAGCCTAAGTGAAGGTCCCGAAGCCATGAACGGATGTTTTGAGCCGATTCTGATGCATAAAAATACCTGTTCAAACCGACGTACTGTTCGAATTTCTGCGGAGATAGTACATCAATCGAAGTCCCAACTGACAAATATTGCCGCGCCGACAAGGTGCCGAATGGAAACTCTCCTGGAATCACAACGTTACCGGAATTTAAATCGACTCGACAGCACCGCTTCAAGCAGATTAGTCCTCGCGTCGACCGACACCGCACGTGACTCACACCGAAGTGGGAGTGTCCCGGGTTCGAACCGACTCGTACCGTCTGGACGAACCACATCGAAAGCCTTGCCTGGAATCTCGAATTCGACTGTCGTCTCCTCGCCAGCGTCGGGCGAGGCCGCATGAAGTCGACGAGTTCCTCGACAGGAGTTACAACAGAGCATTCTCGACTGCCAAACAGCTGGACAATCTCTTCACCCGCTCGGTTGGCGTGTTGTAAGCGTCATAGATTGAGGGAACCGCCGTTCGAGACCAGTTCGTCAGCACAGCGAGGTTGTGGTACTTAACACGCGTACGAGAGAGCGTGCCGAATTCCTACGCGGATTTATAGTGTTGTCGAGGAGAACGAGGCCCAAGAACCCGACTCAAGCGGGGTCGTGTCAGTCTGAGTTTGCGTTTTCTAGTGTTTACGGAGAACACATCAATTATTTAATATTACTACATATATTGTTGTCTGTGTCAGACAATGAGGATTAGCGAAATGACGTGCTGCTCGAACGCGATGCAGATGAATTGTATATCGCTATATGGAATGGGGCCGCAACCTTGGGGGTTTGATTTTGTCGCGTGCCTTCGTTTTACGCTGCTTCTTGGTAATTCAGCTATTGTCTCGTAGTCTTCGAATCCTTGCCAGAAATAAGAATTCGAAATGTTCTTTGAACACAGAGATCCAGAACTAACAGACTGTACCTATTGCGTCGTTGTTGGTTCTGAACAGAAGGCCCGCACCAATTCATCCTCTGAGGTTGTGAGATCGCACAATAACTCCAGGGCCGTCGGCCGTAGAGCGCACCATACTGCCGCCATGGGTACAAACCCTCTGTGGGAGTTCCCAGTCTCCAAATCGGTTCTAGCATTGTTATAGTATACCACAATCATATATGATTGGCTGAATTAATATAATTTAAATATAGATTTAAATTTCCACAAAATGTTTATTGTCAATCGGATGTTAGCACGCGGTGGAGTCACTCACTAGCGGCGACCAAATCACGAGTGACTCCAGAGGAAACCATGAAACAAAATAGACGTGAGTACTTACGCAACGCGTCAGTGCTCTTCACATCGATTGCTGGTGCGAGTGTCACAGTATCAGGGGCCGAGTCACCACCGCAGTGGGACTCCGACACGACGTACACAGGTGGTGACCGCGTTGTTCACGAGGGTTACATCTGGGAAGCGAAGTGGTGGACCCACGGCACCGAACCAAGTACGAAGACCGGAAACCCCTGGAAGCAGATACGTGAAGAAGGTGGTGGTAGTGGTGAAGAACTCAAGGCCGTCATCGAGATGAGCGCTACGACAGTCACCGTCGACGAAGATGTGACCCTCGACGCCTCGAAGTCGACCGGCGACATTGACACCTACGAGTGGACGGTCGACGACAGAGACCCCATTACCGGCGTCGAGACTACGGTGAGCTTCGACACCACCGGTGACCATACTGTCACGTTGACAGTGACGAACACTGACGAGGATACCGCGACCGCCGAGAAGACAGTCACCGTCGAATCAGACGGTGGGGGGTCAGGAGACCTCACACCCGAGACGACGATTAAGGAGTTCTTCCCGAAATACGAGGACCGGTACATCCCGGATATCTTCCTCGACTTCATGCCCGGGGAGAACGATGGCGGGCACGGAAGCCACGGAGGTCACAGTACTACCACGGTAAAATGGACCGACGCGGAGAAAGCAGCCGACTTCAACGTTGACCTCGACGCGATCCGCAACAACGTCTCCGATGGGTCACTGACGTTTGACTCACTCGGAACCCAAGCACTCGACTGGGCCAAACAGTTCCGGTCGAAGGGGCTGCCGGACCACGCCATCGCCCAACTGCTGCCGCGGTTGATGCTCTTGCCCGACAAGACCGAGGACCCGACTTTCCAAGGCCCCGGTCGCGCCGAGGCTTGGGACGAGACTGCCGGACCGGTCCCGGCCAGTAACGACCCCTCGCTGTTCTACCAAGAACAGTGGCCTACGGACGCACGAAATGAGAAAGAAGAGGAGGTCAAAGAGCGTGACCGAGTGTACTTCCAGGCGAAAAACGACCCCGCTTGGTCGGACGACTTCGAGTACATAGACAACTACGACAGCGCGCTGCTCGACACCCTTCAAAACGATACCCATCCAGCCACGGGTGACCCACTGGGTGGCGACCGATTCACTGCGAACGCACCCATGGAGGCGAACGCCGAAATCCACGGGAGCGATTGGTTCTGGCATCAAGTCCTGCTGTTCAAAAATACCAGCCCCGTTCCGTACCACCTTGACGGAGCCGTAATCTGGTGGCTCGGTCCGGCGAACTTCGGCAAGACGATGTCTGCCGGTGCGTACAACAACGAACAGCGACCGAGACCCGGATACGGGCACCCTCAACGTGATATCATCGAGATTACGCTCGAAGATAAACACGTACCAGAGGATTACGCCGACATCGACTCCACACTATCTGCCTACGCTGTCCGGCTTGCCTACCACGACTCGCCGTACAACATGCGGACCGCCTACCCCGGTCAGTACTGGTCGATCGAAGTCAGCGTCGGCGAACCGCTCACGAACAAGTTCGATACGCCCGAAAAGCGCCAGCGCGTCGTCGACATGATTGCCGAGACGGCCCACGTCGAACTGGAGACCGATATGGACCTCAACGACGACGTCGTCGATGCCATCGAACTGTACAACCGCGTCGGCAACTAACGGCAAGCGGTAGTTCGCTGGCACGGTCTGGTTAGCACCTCCTCGACCAACATCCGTCCATCAGTGCGTGATGCGGTCGGGGACGAATCCATTCACAGAACCGTTCGCATCTCGAACGGGCGTAGTTCGACAGCGTTCACGATTTCGAATGACGAACAGCGAAACGGCAATAGAAATATTAGAATAATATCATTTACAAGAATACAATTGTAATTGCTAGTCTCGTTGCTAGAGCCACTCGAACCAGATGACCAGGTTTGAACGGGGTGTAACCGCCGATTTTAAATACGGATTCTCATACGACGTGTATTTTTTATATAGTGGCTGCAATTATCCGCCAGAATGTGTTCGCAATACGACAGAGAATACGGTGACCGAGGAGGTGGTGAACTCTCGAAATCTCGTTCGAAGCAACCAGCGGTCGAGGTTTCCAACCTTACAAAACGCTACGGGGATGGAGAGAATTCCGTCGAGGCAGTAAGTGGAGTTACGTTCAGCATCGAACAGGGGTCTATCGTTGGAATACTCGGACCAAACGGTGCTGGAAAAACGACGTGCATCAAATCACTGTTGTCCCTTGTCGTGCCAACTGAAGGGACGACCAAAGTGGCAGGAGTAGATGTACAGCGGGACACGAGTACGGCATTCCAACGGATAGGAGCAGTTCTCGAGGGGACCCGAAACATCTACTGGAGATTGACTGTTCGAGAGAACATGCGTTTCTTCTCGGCAATTGCCGGACGAAATCCGGATACTATGGACCAACGGCACGAAGAACTTCTGACGAAGTTCAACCTCAAAGACAAAGAGGACACTGTCGTACGCGAACTATCCCGAGGTCAAAAACAGAAAGTCTCAATCGTGTGTACGCTGGCACGCAACGCTGAAGTCGTATTCCTCGACGAACCGACCCTTGGATTGGACGTAGAAAGCTCGATTGAACTTCGGAAAGAACTTCGAAATCTTGCAGACGAAGAGGGGATCACAGTCGTCCTTACGAGTCATGATATGGACGTCATTGAGAGTGTGTGTGACCGGGTGATTATCATGAATAGCGGGCAAATCATCGCAGACCGGCCGGTTGCAGAGTTGCTATCGGTGTTTACTACTCAGAAGTACAAAATCACAACCAAAGCTCCTCTCGCGACCGAACTCTACGAACAACTTGTGGACCAGTACGGGTTATCGAAACAGACGGAGGCAAACTCCAATGTGTACACGATTCAGGTCACGGGCGAATCGTTCTACGATGTCGTGAATCTACTTCAGGAGTACAACGTTCGGATACAGTCGTTTGACGCGGTTGAAGTTGCTCTGGAGGATGTCTTTTTACACCTGACGGGCGACGGAATGGACGAAACGGACACTGGTCAGCGCTTGCTCACCGAGGAGATAGCACATGAGTAATTCAACAGAGAACGAACGGAGTGAAAGACAAACTCGAAGAGAAGACTCACCTGATGGGTTACACACACTATTCGTTGAGATAGTCAAGATGCAATTCACTATTATGTACCGCTATCGGCTCAACTTCGTCGGTCAAATCGGGGGCGGGTTTCTGTTCTTTGTTATGTTATTCTTCGGCGGGTCCTTCGCGGCTAGTGCAGCTGGTGTGAGTGGCAACGCAATCGCACCAACGCTCGATGGATTCATCGTCGGCTGGTTCCTCTATCTAGTCTCCCAGTCAGCATACAGTAGTTTGCCAGACAGCGTTACTCGTGAATCAGAGTGGGGCACACTCGAGCAGTTGTACATGTCCCCCTACGGATTCGGGAAAGTCATGAGTGCCAAGATTTTCGTGAGTCTCATTCAAAGTATTTCGATTGGAGCGATACTACTTATCATGGCCTTACTGGTCACGCAGCGTACACTCTCTATCGACGTTCCGACTGTGCTCCCGGTTCTACTGTTTGGTGCTCTTTCCGTGGTTGGAGTCGGGTACGCAGTTGCAGGACTAGCCCTCATTCATAAACGAATCTCCAGCTTCTACCAGTATATGCAATTCGCAATCGCCGGCCTCGTTGCGGCACCTCTAGCAGAGATTCCGTGGCTCAGACTACTGCCGGTAGTACAAAGCTCCTCGATGTTGCAACTGGCCATGCGAGACGGCGTCCGCCTGTGGGAATTTTCCGCGGTCGAGATTAGTCTCTTGATCGGCGTTGCCGCCCTGTACCTCCTTATTGGATACGCGATATTCATCTACTGTTCTCGTATTGCGCGCCATCGAGGAGTAATGGGACACTACTGAGTACACAGTGAGAACCGGTACACAACGATACTATTTCGTGTCCGGACTGGCTTTAAGATATTTATAATTGGGATGTAGACATGAAGTCGTATGGTAGAAGCCCAATTGGGAGTACGATTGATATTCAGAAGTGTTGTTGACAAATGTATTCCAGAGTTCGAGAAACCAGTCAGACAATAATGGCGGGCGTATTTACTGAGGAGTTCAAGCGGCTCATCGTTGGACGATCACAGACACTGTTAGAGCGTGTAGAGAACCCAGATGACTTTGAAAACGCTCTTCGTGACGATTCCACAGCGGCCAAAGCGTACCAAGACTGGGAAGACGTATTCTTGCAAGAATCGATTCTCGACGCCCGCTTAGAGCAAAGTGGAGTAACGAGAGCGGACATTCGTCAGGCAGCGAAGATGGACAAACTGTCCGACAACGCCGAACTTCCCGATTGGATTTACACGCTTGACGATATCGTCGAATCGGTCCTTCAGAGAGATCCGGGAGAGCTTCAATGGTCTGAATACAATGCTGTCTCCGGTGAAGAGTACCCATTTGCCGAATTGCTCGCGGCAATCGCAGAAGCTGCTCGGGACCAGATAGCTGGAGACGAGGTCCGAGACGTCCTTTCAGATGAGGCCATCAATACAATGATGGACTGGTTCATCATACGGCTCAAGCGAAGGTTTGTTCGGATTCTATTTGTCGAATTCAAGACGTTCATCGCGAGTAGAGACCGCGATTTGGCCTTTGCGGACCCCGACGAGTTCGATGACCCGCCAACCAAATACTACGATGAATTCATTGAGTACATATTTGAAGGTGGGTTCGCGGACCTATGTCAGGAATATCCGCTGTTCGGTCGACTGCTCGTCTGTCAGATACGGCAGTGGTGCGAACACATTCAAGAGTTTAGTCAACGGCTGCAAGCGGATCGAAAAGCCCTCGAAGACACGTTCGCCGACGACGGTGAACTGGGACGCATTCAAAGCTTAGAACCGCTCGCCGACGACACGCACGGGGACGGGAGGGCCATCATGCGAGTTTCGTTCGACGCCGACGTGACAGTCGTGTATAAACCCCGGAACGTAGATGCCGGGGCCACGTTTTACAGTGTTCTCGACCGGCTGAATGCCGAACTCGACGTCCCTGACTTTTTGATTCCCACATACCTCCCCCGGGATGGGTACGGCTGGATGGAATGGATTGAATCCACTGAATGTACTGATACCGACGCTGTCGAGCGGTATTACCGGCGTGCTGGTTCCCTTACTTGCATTGCGTATCTGCTTCACTTCACCGACTGCCAGTACGAGAACCTCGTCGTCTCGGGCGAGCACCCGGTGTTAGTTGATGCGGAAACCGTCTGTGCACCTTATTTCTACACCGATAAGAGACCGTTCCCCACCGGAACGGGGGTTCTGATGAACCGGAGTGTCTTTTTGACGCTCTTGCTCCCGATGGGGTCCAGAGAAGACGACCAGCTCTCCGGCCTCGGAGAGGCAACTGCCGGTTTCAGCGTCTCTGCCGAGGAACGGGAGATAGAAGACCTCACGAACTCCGTCGTAGCCGCAGTCAATACAGATCTGATGAACGTCCAGCACGTTCCATCGAAATTCGACCGAAGTGAGAATATCCCCTCGGTAGACGGTGAAGAGTTCCGCCCAGATGAATATCTCTCCGAGATCATCGATGGGTTCCAAACGACGTACGAAACGATTATCGCCCTCCGAGACTCCGGAAAACTCTCATCGATTGGCTTACCAGATGCGTTCGAGTCCATCGAAAACCGTACTGTCTGGCGGCCAACAATGAGGTATGCGGCTTGTATCGATTCACTGTCTGCACGGTTGACGCTTCACGACGGCGCGTGGTTCGGGGCAGAGATCGAACGCCTGTCCGTCCCGTTCTTTGACGGTCGAATCGACGACCCGGATGTCTGGCCGATTTATAAATCAGAGTACCAGAAGATGTGCCAGTTTGAACCACCGAGATTCAGCTGTAAGACCGACGAAACAGCCATTCGAATGAATGGGACTGAAATCGGTGTGAACGCGGACGTCCCGGGGCTAACTGTGAGTCGAGAACGTATCGAATCAGCAGATAGAGAGGATATGCTCACACAAATCGAGTTTATTCGCGGTGCATTCGGAACAGCTCCAGACCCCAATAAATCAGAATATATCGATGTCTCGGCAACGCCCCGCCAGATAAGTGACGAGCGCCTCCGGGAAGAAGCGAGAACACTCTTCGAGTCGGTTAAATCTGCGACAGTGCAAACCGACACCGGCCAACGACACTTCTCGTCTGTTGTCCCACGGTCAGAATCGTCACGCCTCGCGCTACAACCCGGTGACCACTCTCTTTATAGCGGCCGTAGTGGCCCTGCACTTCTCGGAGCAGCGCTGTACGCCACCACTGGGGTGGACCAGTACAAGACGTTCGCACTAGAGATACTCAAAGAGACTCGCAAAGCAGTCCGCGCCGAAAGTATTTCACCCGCCCTGTATATGCACGGCGGCACGAACGGTCTCGGTGCTGTCGCTTACGGTCTCGCAGTTGTCGGTGAGTTGGTCGACGAGCAGACGTTAGTCGAAGACGCTGCACGAACAGCCGAGTTCGTGACCGACGAGACGTTCGAAACCGATTCAACGTTCGACGTTTCCGGCGGGGCCGCAGGAACGATACTCGGCTTGCTTGCAGCAAACGACCGCCACAGTTCGGAGAGCCTCGTATCGGCGGCAAGAAAGTGTGGTGAGCACCTCTTGGTAAATCGTGTCGAAACTGACGATGGGCTTGCGGTGTGGCAAACGCTAGACGATTCCCCACCGCTCACTGGATTTGCCCACGGCGCTATCGGAATCGCATACGCATTGATTCGACTCGCTGACGAGACCGGCGAAGAAAAATATCGAGATGCGGCTTACGAAGCACTCGAATTCGAATCACGGAAATATTCAGAGTCGGAGCGCAACTGGCCCGATAACCGAAGTTGGTCGAACAACCGGTTCCACGACCAGTGGTGTTACGGGCGAAGCGGCGAAGGGCTCGCACGGGCAGGCATGGTAAACTACGACGACGGAGAGATACTGACGAAGGGACTCAAACGTGCAGTCGAAGGGTTCCCACAGCGAGGTCTCAAGGAGTACGACCACCTCTGTTGTGGTGAAACTGGACGTGTCGAGTTCCTCCTTGAAGCAGAAAGACTCGGAGAGCTACCGGATGGAGGCGCAAGAGAACGGATTGGTGCAATCGTCGACCGGAAGGACGAATCAGGGACATACCGAACAGAAGACGATGCGAATCGCATCACCAACCCGACGTTCTTCCACGGTCTCTCTGGAATCGCGTACACGATGCTTCGTGTTACTGCACCGGACCAGATTCCAAACGTGTTACGCTGGGAATGAGAAGACGAGAGTAGAATACAGCGTTAGTTTTTAACTATTCTCACCCCTCCTCAACATCGAGTGGTTCGGAAATACGCTATGTTACGGGTAGACTGGATAGACCGAAGATAAAGGCGCAAAAAGAGGCCGAAGCCCGAGATAGAACATTCCCGTATAACATAATATTTTGAGTACAATTACGGAAAAATTGAAGTAATAACCGAATGATATATAGTTTGATGTCAGCATATCAGACATCTGAATTCGGAATGGGGCACAGTAACAAGGACGATGTCCTTAAAAGCCAATTTGACGATCTCTTCGAGAAGTTCTTCGAAATCGAAGGGGTCGGAATCGAAACGACGATATTCGGGTCGTTCTCCTGCGACTGCTCTTGCGGGTCCTGTATCTGCATCACGGATACTCAGTAGGGGACACGGAGGGGACATCATAACACCTCCCGGTTATTTATATAGGGATATACCACGGGGCGAGTAGCAATAGTATTGTGGTTAGTGAAAACTACCGTTAGATAGAATAGTACTATTAGAAGAATTTATTAATGGCACACCTCCAGATGCTCAGAAGAATAGACAAGTGACACACTAGGTGATTCAACTATTATTTCTGTATTGACTAGAATGACCACCTATAATAGAATTAATACAGCATATTTAGTTCTAAATCACATAACCCAACCAATCCATCAGAGTATCTACAATATTCATAGAATGACAGACATCTACTAAACAGAATATAGAATGGTTTTATTCTCAAAACTCTATCACAGAGTTTTGAAGAAAAACTACAATACAGAGACCACAGTATACAGTAACGTAATCGCTGTAGAGAGAGTACAAATAGGGTTACCGCGCTGTAATGTCTCTCTACCCATGATAAACCAAACTGTGAGAAGAAGGACAGTGGGCTCGTGGTCCGACCCCTACTATCGAATCCCGGTTCAAGCACGTCGAACTCACTGAATAGTTCAGTTCTGACGAACTGCTAACATCTATATG
Source organism: Haloferax mediterranei ATCC 33500 (assembly GCF_000306765.2). Classification (NCBI taxonomy): domain Archaea; kingdom Methanobacteriati; phylum Methanobacteriota; class Halobacteria; order Halobacteriales; family Haloferacaceae; genus Haloferax; species Haloferax mediterranei. The sequence goes on along the minus strand of NC_017943.1, from coordinate 123,648 downwards.
CGGTCGACTACTAATAGAGGAAGATAAATTATAGTAGCGTTTGCAACTGGTGACACATCCGAGCGCACGACAGCGGTCGGTCGAGTGTGCAATGACTTGCAAGCGCTACTATAGAATGCTAAGGCGTAAAATATCACGCTCAGCTACGGGGACGACGTATCACCGGAATGCAGCCTTCGCAGTGTCCAGTAGCACATCGGGTTCGTACTGATGCGTGCTTATCGGGGGCACCTCTTTTTCAACGTCGAGGAACTCGTAGACGGCGACCATCGCCGAGCGAACCGAATACTCGACAGTAAACACGACATCATCGGGCACTTCGGCGAACTGGCCGATGAATGCGAGATTGTTCGACCCCGCAGGGATGACGTCCGGGCGGTCGCCGGGTACCCGCGGCATGAACTGACTGGTGATAAACGGCATCATGCAGGGGACACAGGTCGAAGTTTCACGGAGTTCATCGAAGTGTTCGGTGTAATCGAGGTGGTAGCAGAGTTCTTCGAGGAGTTCCTCACCCGTGCAGTCTTCCATCTTCTTCTCGACGTAGTTCCCTTTCTCCTCGGGGAAGAGTCCGTATCCCCAGACGACTTTCACGTCGTCCGGCTGGTTTGCGAAGTGAGGCTGGGCAGCAGTGACGATGGACATGAGCCAGTTCGACTCAGTAAACGTCACGAGGGCGTTACCGGGCTCTTCGCGAGTGACTTCGACGATGTGTTCGAGGAAGTCGGGTTCGCGGAGCGTGAGCGTGAACGACTCCCACTTCGATTCGGGGATATGGTCGGCGAACGCCTCGGGTGTCCCGAGTTCGGGGTGGTCCTCGGCGAGTGATTTCCACAACTCGAAGGACGTCCCGCTGGACTTGAGGTCGGGAGCCTCCGTCATCGACCCAAGACTCAGACCGTCGGTCATCGAGCCGTTTGTGACGAAGACGAAGTCCGCTGGGTCGACGGTAATCTCTTTCGCCGTGCTGTCAGCACCCTTGTAGCGAATTGCCTCGACGGTCTTCCCCGAGCGCCCCGGGACAACATCGAGATCGGTCACGGTGTGGTTGGTACGGAAGTCGACGTCACGGTCATCGAGCCACCGACGAAGCGGGCGGACGATGGAGTCGTACTGATTGTATTTCGTACGCGCGACGCCGCTGAGCGTGTGCAGGCGAGGGAATTCCTGCGTGAAGCGCTGCATATAGCGGCGCATCTCCGCGACGCTGTGCCACGGCTGGAAGGCGAACGTCGTCGCCCACAGGTACCAGAAGGTCGTATCGAAGAACGATTCGGAGAACCATTCTTCGATTCGAGTGTCGCCGAGTTTCGCCTCGGGCGTAAGCAAGAGGCGAATCATCGAAAGACGGTGTTCGGTCTCGAAGCCGTAGGAGGAGACATCGAGTATCTCCTGGTCCGAACCCACGAGTCGCGCCTCGGCGTACGTGTCGTGCCGTTCGTTGAACTCGTCCATCTCGGCCTTGATGCTGGTGTCAGGGTCCTCAAGCGATGGAATCGAGTCGAGGAGGTTCCACGTACACTCGTAAGTCGGGAAGTTAAACATGCGGCCACCAGGAAGGATGTAGCCCTCCTCGGGGACGCCCCGACCGTCGAGTGCACCGCCGAACACCTCCCGTTTTTCGAGGATATGAACGTTCTCACCGGGCATTCCGGCATCGCGAACCAGAAACGCGGCCCCGGCGAGAGAAGCGATACCGCCCCCGACGAAGTAGGCCTCCCGCTCCGCAACAGCCGCCTTCTGTGTGTCGGAATCACTCATAAGCTCGTCCTCCTGTTCGATATGGACGTAATCTGTGCGTGCACTACATTCGAACGCTGAATCCCAGTGTTAGACTGTATTTGTTTAGTCATGGTCTCTTTTCGGCTGAATATCGGTGTCATAGATGTATAAACTAACGTCGAATTCTCAGTTTATGGGAGAGAAGGCGTTAGGGATAGGCTCGAACGTCGCATACAAAGTGTGGTAGGTGACGGTCTCCGTAGACTCATCTGGCGACTTCATTACTGGTCTCGAATTCAGCCGTGACAAGGAATGAGAGTACACTCGATTACGGCGGTTGTGACGGATGAATAACCGAACTACGTCAAAAAACAGAGAGGAGTCGATCCGTAATTCCACTTAGCCCCAGCTCGAGAAGGGACTGCAGGTGAACCCACATCCGTCGCGGTGGTCCGCCGTGACTTCGGACACGTCGTCGACAGTCTGCATGAATTCGTTGTCGTACTGCTCTTTGCTACCAGCCTTGTTATCAAGTGCAACTGACATTGCAAAAGTAATTCTCGACAACATACATGTTAAATCTTTATATGTTTTGTAATTCGTTATATTTTTGCTAACTTCGAATGAATGTTATTGACTGGAATTCCCGACCAGCGGGCGGTACTCAACTACTCAAGCAAGAGAACGGAAGGCAACGTGTCGGGAGCTTCGAGACGAAGCAGCGTGTAGGCGGGGCCGCAAACACCGTCGAAAAACGTCGGGTTCACGAACTCGCGGGTGTGACCGGGTAGAGATAAGATTCCGTCGCGCTCTCGGCGAGCGAGACACCTCGATGCGAGTTCGTCCGCGAGTGTCCCATCACAGCCAGCTCGGCGCGAGCCCACGAGGAGGGCTTCAACGCGACCGAAGTTCCCACAACAGAGATTGTCAAGGTGCAGCGGTTCGGCTGTTCCGGTTTTAGTCAGCGCATCCCCTGCCTCGGAGATGAGTGCGTCGTTGCCGAGTTGCGTCCCGATTCCGATTCGACCGAGCGCAATTCCAGTCCGTCCGTGACACCAGCGGTCCTGATAGGAGTCTGCAGTCGCTGAGCGCGGCCAGTTGGTGCGGGACGGGGAGTACAACGCCGACTCGAAATCGATTGCCTCTCGGGCTGCGTCGGCATACCTTGGGTCACCAGTCGAGGCCGCCAAGCGCGCAAGCGCGTACGCTATTCCGCTGGAACCGTGTGCAAACCCGGTGAGTGGTACGCTCCTCTCAGTCGTTTCCCAGACGAAGTGGCCAGCAACGTGGGTCCGAGCGTTGAGGAGTCGGTCGCCGCAGTCGACCGCCAGTTCGAGGACGCTATCGTTACCGTATCGTTCGTGGTACGCAAGCAAACCGTGGAGTGTCCCCGCGACGCCTGCTACAACATCGAGGGAATCGGCGTCGGTGATATCGTCCGCGGAGAGTGTTCGAGTCGCCGCCAGCGCAGCCTCCCGGTAGCTGTCGTCACCAAGGAGGTCAGCAACCACCGAAAGGACGTAGACGACCGAGCCGATTCCCTGAAACCCGCCGTGCTCGGCGGGAATCGATCCGCTAGCGATGCCGTCGACAACCGAGGAGAGAACCTCGTCGGCCAGTTCCAGGTAGTGCACTCGGCCGGTCGCATCGTACAGGGCCGCCGCGGTCAGCGCAATGCCGCCGGTTCCCCAAAACAGGGAGTTGTCGGCCGGATAGAGGTTGATCCCCGATTCGGGGACGATAGACACCCAACCCGGACCGCCGCCCGCTTCGACGCGTGCGTCGACCGCGCTGTCGAACAGATCGACCGCCGCCTGCTCGTAGCGACCTGTCGAGGCTCGCCGCCGAAGCTTCTGTTCCGATTGTTCAGTCAGCTCCGGGGGGGTACATCCCGCCGTCATTGATTCCCCCAGTGCCTGCCGAATCAACCACGTCTGGCGACGGCGATCAGTCTCACTCATCCCATCGAGTCGTTGCCGAACGAACTCATATCCCGTTTTGTCGGCGACGACATCCAATTGTTCGTCGCGGTAGAATAGCGCTCGCTGATCGGTACGCGACGCAAATCGTGGGATATCGAGATCTCGGAGCGCACGTCGTTCGGAGTCGTACAGCGACCAGAGTCTGTCCGTCTCCACGGTCCCGTCGAAAAACGGCACCGCAAGTCGCTCGTACTCGACGGTGAGTCGAGCACCGTCTCGGAGCGAGTTTCGAGCAGCGGCCGACCGAAGGATCGAAGCGTATCGACCGGTGGACCGATACAGCAGTCGAGTGTTACCCCCGGCGACCAGTTCTGGGTCTGCGACGTCGTTGAGGAACCTCCCGGTCTCGTGCAGTTCGTGGATGGTTTCGTACGCCTCCTCGAACCCACCGACCAGCGCGTCCACGTGGTCACTCGGCGGATGGTCTACGCCGCTGACGGACGGTGTGTTGGTGTATGGATCGACTGTCACGGCTTCCATGTCGACCGCCATAACGTCCGTGTTGACCGCCTCGATAGTCGGGCGAGACTGGTTCGGGAGTGCCGTCTCCTCGCTATCGCTTCCCAACCCGGCGACCTTATCCGCGAATCGCCTGCCGTGTGCTTCTCGGGGATCGCCGACGGAGAACGGCAACATCACGGACAGGAGGACGGACCGATCAACCGCTGCGCTCGCTTCAGTTTCGAACGGCTTCGCATCCGACTCTACGTGGGGGTGGAAGATTGTCTCGCCGTCGACGACCGTGGGCGTCGCCCCGTCGACGAGTAGGTTCTCGTAGTGACAGTCGGTGAAGTTGAGCACGTAGGCGAGACACAAAAGCGACCCGGCACGTTCGTAGTAGCGGTCGGCCGCAGATTCGTCAGGGAGGTCGCGGTATTCGACGAGCTCCATCCACCCGTACCCGTCGCGTGGAAGCAACGACGGCGTCTCGAATCTTGGCGTCGGGAGATACTCGTCCAACCGATTGAGAATGGTGTAAAATGTGACTTCACCATCGAGAGGCCGTGGTTTGTAGACAACCGACCCGTCCTCGAATGAAACTTGTACCGGAACTCGACCACCAGCGTGGGTATCCGTAGTAAGCGGATTAAGGTCAGTCACTGACCCCTCAATGCCGAACCGCTGCCGCAGGGCTTCACGGTCAGTCTGCAATCGTCGGCACAACTCTTCGACAGCGCTCTGCCAGTTATCGAGAAGGGTCGTCAGCTGTCGCGCAAGTACCGGGTACTCCAGACATAGATTTTTGAATCCCTGTCCGAGCATCGCCTCGATAAACTGTTCGTAGTACTCCGTAGATGGCTCAGAGACTGCAGCAGGATTTGTCGCCGCCAGTTCTGGGTCGTGAACCTCGACGAAGCTTTTGAATTCGACGTACAACACCCGGACACAAAGCGACCGAAGTCGATCCACGAGTTGTCTCTCCATCGACGAAACCGCCGCCATCGAAACGACCGTTTGGGATAGTTGGTCGCAGGCGAAACTGGCAATCGCGGTGAGTAGTTCTCCGAAGGGGGTCTGGTCAGGTGTCGAGACGGATTTTCGGGTTATTTTAGTACACGTGCCGACGTGTTGGACTAAATCCGACAACGTATCAACCCAGTCTGGAAGTGGCTCAGTTTCAGGCCAGTGGGTCGCTGCGATTTGTTCGCGGACAGCCGTTTCCGTAAAGCCATCGTGTGCGAGTCGGGCACGGAACGACTCGTCATCCGGGAATAGATGCTTCCATTCGTCGAAAATCTCCGTAGGATCGATTGGCGGCGGCGAACCGGCGCTGTTGGCCGGGCCATCGAGACGCTCTGCGAGTGTTCGTGCACGCCCAGCAATCTCGTGCCGCTCCGATTCCGTGAGTACAGTCCCCATCGTGTAGACGCGGTTCATTCTGAATATAATGTAGTATGTATGATTGGTTTATGAATTATTGTCCTGAAGAGACGGGGAGGAGCAGTCAGAGGTCGTCGGTGTCATCACGAATTGGATGGTGTCGGAAATTCGGCCTGAATAACGTCGTCAAGGAGTTCGGTTCCACGGGTCGCAACAGCAACACCGCCGACCATATCAAACACGAGGTCAAGCAACGTGTCTTCGAGTCCGTACTGAACTAACACGGGCTCACCCCCGTGTAGGAAGGCGAGGCGGCTCACGGCGAATTCGAGAACCTCCCACAGAACTCCGAATGCTAACACGAACAACACGATATATACGAACATAAACCGGGGTGGAAGCTCGATTGCCCCACCGTGCGAATCTACTATCCGCGCGGTGGAGTAGCCGACAGCGGCGACGACTGAAGCGGACAAGCTGTGGGTAAGGTGGTCCCACCACCACACTGACTGGTACGGATTCAGCGGCGTCCATGGAACCCCCACCATTCCAAACGCGTGGAGAAACACGGCGGACGTAATCCAGAGGGACAACCGAGCATCGAGGCTGACGTCGTACTCTCGTTCGAGAACGGCGGGAAGATGCGTCACGCACAGTGCAACTACCGTATTAACGATGATGCTCGAATCACCGTCGTAAAGCCCAACGAGTAGGATACCGATTAAGGATACCTGCATCGCTCGCGCGAGTCGGCGCTGACGGGACGCCGAAAGGCGGGGAAAGTTCCAGAGCTGTACCATAATGTCACTGGAGGCCAGCGCCGGTCGAATGCGATGGACGAGACTGCAAGCACGGGGGACTCGCGGTGACAGAGGAGCTACTCATCCGAACTCCCACCCAGCGTGGTCGAGAATAATTCTTCGAAGCGGGTGAGGAGATGGTCGAGTTCCCGCGGCGCACCAGTTCGAGTCTCTTCGACCTGCGTATAGACGAGGACGGCACCGAGAGCGGAGACAATTCCGCCGAACGCGAACGGAACGGCGTAACCATAGCGAATCAAGAACCCAGATGCGAGCGGCCCGATAGCAGTTCCGAGCCCGAAACTCATCGTCAGGATAGATAGTTTAGTTCCGGATTCTCCTTTCGCCGCCAAGTCACCAGCGAGTGCCAATGCGGGTGCGAATACCATCGCTGCTGCCGCTCCTTGAGCGAACCGCGCGGCGATCATCTGCCACGGTGCAGTGACGAATCCTTGAAGGAACGTCACGGGGGCGAACAAGAGGAATCCGCCGATAATGAACGGGCGACGCCCGTACCGGTCGCTCGCCCTCCCCACGGGAATTTGCGTAATCAACTCCGCCACAGTGAACGCAGCGAACTCGACACCAAACAAGGCGGCATTTTGACTGAGATGGTCGTTGATAACCGGTTGGATCGTCGAAAAGAGCGCCATACCCGTCGCAACAAACAGCGAAGCAAGGCCAAGTGTGAAGAGAGGATCGAGCAGGGAGTCATCGTCAGCAAACACGGACAACGCAAATCCCGAGTCGCTACTCGGCGAAATTGTCTCCGGATCAGAAACGAACACGGACACGATAAACGCGCTTACGATTGCGCCCAACGCTGGGATAAAGAAAGCAGCGTCGAATCCAGAGAGAGTAACTCCGACGAGGGGCACTGCGTAGGACTCATTGCTTACGACTGCTCCCGCAATAAGAGGCCCTAATCCGTATCCAATGAGGCGGAACACGTTGAAAACACCCATATCTCCACCGCGAGTTTCTGCTGTCGCGAGTTCGTTTACGAGTGCCACCGTCGCTGTAACCGTGAAAGCGACACCGATACCCTGCAATGCTCTGATAGCGAGAAGCGAGGGATAACTCTCCGCCCACGAATATGCGAAGTTAGCAACGGCTAAGACCGCAAGACCGACGAGGATGAACGGCTTTCGCTTGCCAGTCGTGTCAGAAAGTCTCCCGGTGATTGGCTGAATAGTACTATTTAGGAATCCAAAGACAGAGAGGATAAGTCCCGTGACGAGTGATTCAGTGAGCCCAAACGCACTGCCAGTGACGCCACCCTTGGCGATGTACAACGGGAGGACGACGATAAGAAACGAGTTGCAAAATGCATCGACCATCCGAGCGAGTGCCAACGCGAAAAGGCGACGGTCTATCCCAAACATGGTGAAATCAGAGCCCTCCTGACCATGTATCACCAATGGGGGACTGTTTCAGGCGGGTGCGTAGCTTGCTCCGTGACTTCTTCTGATTAAACGAATAGCGTCTTGTCTCAGATATCCGAATCATGCTATGCTAACTAACCAGTTAGTTAGATAGCTAATAAAATTTCTGGACCGACACTCGAAAGCCGACGAAGTTACGTTCTGTCGGAGGTACGCAACTCGCTCAGAAACTGGTCCTGGAGGGCGTCTCGAACCTCTTCACCGACACACTCCCGGTTGGTCGTACTGTAGTAATCACGGCCACCCATAATCGCAGCCAGAATTAGTGTCGCCGTCTGCTCCGAATCGACTGGATTGAAAACCCCTTGTTCGATTCCATCGTCGATGATGGTGGTCAACATGTCCTTCAACAGTTCGTAGTTCAGCGTGAGTTGTTCTCGATACGAATCGTTGTGAGGAGCGTGTGCACGAACTTCGAGAAGCGCTGCAGGAAATCCGGGAGCCGTCTCATCTGAGGTATCGTCGTCAAATTCTAGTAGTAGCCGGTCTACGAGTGCACTCAACCGGGCATCCGGGTCGTCAATCGTCTCGAAATCTAAGCGTCGGATAAACCGGTCGAGAAGATAGTCAAGAAATGCGACGAGGAGTTCGTCTTTCGTATCGTAGTGGTAGTGTAAGACAGCTTTTGTTTTATCGAACTCGTCAGCGATTGCTTGCATCGTGAGGTTCGCATACCCGTGCTTCCGGAGGGCTCGTAATGTCGCCTCCATGATTTCTTCCGCGGTGTCCGATGGTCCTTGATCTGCGTCGGTGTATTTCATACAACAATATTCGCGGGGAGAAGTATAGACTCAATGCTCCGAGACCGATTCCTAAAGATGACCGGTGCCTGACGAAATCCGGTCTACGCGAGTCAGACACCGATCCAATAAGACCGGGTTGGAGGAGCAGTACTAAAACAAGTCAAGAAAGCACTCGATTTTGCTTATAATAACCCCACACCCTATGGTCGAGATGTTACTGGAGTCGGGTTCGATTTTCGAACGAGCTAAAGCATGTCAAACATCAGCCCGCTGGTACTCGGCTCGGGTATTCGACAGGATACACCTGACCGAAGCGACTGGTGCCGAGCCAAGACATGGAGTGAGCACCCATGAGGCGAGAGACAGTCGCCATCTTGCTGCTGGTCGTCGCCGTGCTCCTCCCGATGTGGTACGTTGCACTGCACGGAGAACCACCGAGTGAGCAAGTCGAAATCGACCAGAGCGTCACCGAGATGCGCCCACTACAGGAAATCGTCGACACGCCCGAAAAGCTCGCACCGAGTCAAGTTGGCGTCATTGTCTGGGTTGCGCTGTTCGGGTTGGTCGGGGTACTCACCGCAGTCCACCGGTTCATGGACTCGGCGGTCCGGGCTAATCGTTCGGACGATACCACAGTCACAGACGGTGGACAGGTCGGACTCCCGTGGTTTTGGACTGACGACCGATGGGTCGTGGAGTATCGTGATGCCTCGGACGCCATCGAGGGTATCGTGGCGATGGGTGGACTGACGATACTTGCTATCGTCTTTGCGACGCTGTTTACCGGCGAATACCTCACACTCGCGCGGACGCAGTACTTCGGCGTCTACGCGATGGGGATGTTCGTCTCACTGGCCCTGCTCACCGTCTCGTATTATGCGTGGTTCCTTCCCCACGTCGAAGTCGCAGAACGGAGGGGACACTGATGGAAACAGACAGACAGGGTTCCGAGTCAGGAGCCTGCGACGGGTGTTGTAGCGACTGTTCAGATGAGGGAACACAGAGTCAACAGCCAACTATCTTCACCGATACGCGCGCATCGCTCGCCCGTCGCGACTACGCCAAACTACTCGCCAGCGTCGGTGGGTTGACGGCTGTCGCGAGCCTCACAGCACCGCTAGCTGGGCTGACGCGGGTGTTCGAGCGCGAGTACACCGGCCCTGTGTACTCTGACGGCATCTATCTCGTCGACGGCGATGGAAACCGAATCGAAGAAAAGGCGCTGTCGGAGGGTGAGAAGATGACAGTGTTCCCCGAGCCGCGACCGGGAATCGAGAAGGCACCGACGCTCCTCGTCCGGCACGCGGAGGACGCCTACAGCGACGCCGTCAAAACGGAATACATGGTCGCGGGCTACACGGCCTACTCGAAGGTCTGTACCCATGCAGGCTGTATGGTCTCTAACGAAGAAGACGGGACGCTCGTGTGCCCGTGTCACTTCGGGAAATTCGACCCAACCGACGGCGCGGCGGTCGTCGGTGGACCACCGTCGCGGGCGCTCCCGCAACTTCCGATTACCGTCTCCAGCGAGGGGTACCTTATCGCCACGGGCGATTTCAACGGGCCGGTCGGCCCGGGTGGTGACTGATGTCCCGAATCGACCGACTCGCCGACCAGAGCGCGGACGCCGGAAACCGTGTGTACGACTGGATGAACGCCCGATTCGACCTGGATAGCGGCCGTAAATTCCTCGGCAAGGCCTTCCCCGCAGAAGACTCGTTCCTTCTCGGAGAAGTCGCCCTGTTTTGTTTCCTGCTTCTCGTCCTGACGGGGATGTTCCTCGGGATGTTCTTCGAACCGTCGACGAGCGATGTCAAGTACGAAGGAAGCGTTGCCAAGTTCCAAGGAGAGGAGGTTCCGGAAGCGTTCGCAAGCGTCCTGCACATCACCTACGACATCCCGTTCGGGATGTTCATCCGGCGGATGCATCACTGGGCAGCCCACCTGTTCGTCGCCTCCATCGGGCTACATATGCTCAGGGTGTTCTTCACCGGAGCGTATCGAAACCCGCGTGAGCCGAACTGGGTCGTCGGCACCGCTCTCGCTGGACTCTCGATGGGCGCAGCCTACACTGGCTATGCGCTCCCGTTCGACGAGTTCGCCGCGACGGCGACGGGCATCGGCTACAACCTCGCAACGTCGATACCACTCGTGGGTGAAGTCATCGGGAAAGCGTTCTTCGGCGGTGAGTTCCCGTCGAGTGCGACGATTCCTCGGCTCTACTTCATCCACGTCCTCATCATCCCCATCGCAATCGGGGTGTTGCTGGCGATTCACATGATGATTCTCGTCCGGCAGAAACACACCGAAGCACCCCGTGACGACGACGTTCGAGGACTCACGCCGAAGGGTGGACAGCCAACAGATGGAGCCGTGACGAGTGACGGCGGAACCGAGTCCGTCGTCCCGAAAGAAGACGACAGCGTCGTCGTCGGACTACCGGCGTTCCCGAACCAGACGGCTGTGAGCGCAGTCGTCTTCTTCCTCACGCTGGCGACGGTCGCGATGCTGGCCGGATTCCTGCCAGTTCACAACATCGCGGAGTACGGGCCGAACAACCCCGCCGGAACGCCGGAACTCATCATGCCGGACTGGTTCCTGATGTGGGTGTACGGGCTCTTGAAGCTCCTGCCATCGTGGATGAGCTTCACGATTCCGGTCGTCGGCATCCACATCTCGACCGAGTTCGTCGGCGGCGTCCTGCTTCCGACGCTCGTCTTCGGTATTATCGCCGTGTGGCCGTTCGTCGATTACCACGACAAATCGGTTCACTTCACCGCAAACCCGCTGGACAGGTCGTGGCAGACCGCAGTCGGTGTCGCGGCGGTCCAGTTCATCATGATTGCCTCCATCGCGGGCATGAACAACCTCCTCGGTCGAGCACTCGGCGTCGGGACGGGCGTAATAAACCCGATTCTCACCGTCGCGTTGTTCGTCGTCCCAATCGGGTCCGGCCTCCTGACGTACCGGATTCTAGAGGACAGCACCGAGCAGGAGCACGCCAGACAGTACACGGAACAGGCAGAGGAGGCCGACGATGACTGATGCCGATACTGGAGCAGTTCCGACGAGAAGTATCGAACTGTCGGCACGGACGTATCGACACCTCGACCGCGCGAGTAAACTCCTCGGTGTGGCGCTCGTCGCTCTCGGCCTCGACATGGGCGGCGACACGCTCACCGGGGTCGCACTCGGCGTGCTCGGCGTGGCACTGGCACTAGCGACAGTTTTCGTACACACAAACCAATGAGCCGAAACGACGCATCCCAACTCGACGACGGCGAGACGACAGCCGAATCGCCACCAGACGACCAAGCAAACGACGCGCCCGAAGTCGGTGACCCGCCGGGAGACCCGGTGGACGCCGATAGTGGAGTCTCTCGACGGACCTTCCTCGAAGGAATCGGCGTGGCGTCGTTGCTCGGTATCGGCACCTCCGCAGCCTCCGACGACAGTCTCTTTCAAATGGGCGGGCTGAAACCCGTCGACGACCCCATCGGCAACTACCCCTACCGCGACTGGGAGGACCTCTACCGCGAGAAGTGGGACTGGGACTCGGTCTCCCGTTCGACCCACAGCGTCAACTGCACCGGCAGTTGCTCGTGGAACGTCTACGTGAAAAACGGCCAAGTGTGGCGAGAAGAGCAGTCGGGGGACTACCCGCGCTTCGACGAAAGCCTCCCGGACCCGAACCCACGCGGCTGTCAGAAAGGTGCGTGTTACACCGACTACGTCAACGCCGACCAGCGCATCAAACACCCGCTCAAGCGCGTCGGCGAACGCGGCGAAGGAAAGTGGAAACGCATCTCGTGGGACGAAGCGCTCACAGAAATCGCAGAACACGTCGTCGACGAGGTGGAGGCTGGTCGGTACGACGCCATCAGCGGTTTTACACCGATTCCAGCGATGAGTCCGGTTTCGTTCGCCAGCGGCTCTCGACTCGTCAACCTGCTCGGCGGCGTCAGTCACTCGTTTTACGACTGGTACTCCGACCTCCCACCGGGGCAACCGATTACGTGGGGGACGCAGACGGACAACGCCGAAAGCGCCGACTGGTACAACGCCGACTACATCATCGCGTGGGGGTCGAACATCAACGTCACCCGTATCCCGGACGCGAAGTACTTCCTCGAATCGGGGTACAACGGGACCAAGCGCGTCGGCGTGTTCACCGACTACTCGCAGACTGCAATCCACACGGACGAGTGGCTCAGTCCCGACTCGGGGACGGACACTGCCCTCGCGCTCGGGATGGCACAAACCATCGTCGACGAAGGGCTGTACGACGAGGCGCACCTCAAAGAGCAGACGGATATGCCGCTTTTGGTCCGGCAGGACACGGGCAAGTTCCTTCGGGCAAGCGACGTGCCGTCGGTCAACACCGACGCGGACCGTCCCGAGTGGATGCTCCTCATGCTCGACTCGAACGGGCGAATCCGCGAGGCACCGGGGTCCCTCGGCGAACGCGACGGGCAGAAAGACTACTCGAAGAGCATCGAACTGGACTTCGACCCGCAACTCGACGGCGAAACAACGGTCCAAACCCAAAGTGGGCGCGTTCAGGTCCGGACCGTCTGGGCCGAGTTACGCGACGAACTCGCCAACTGGGACCCGGAGATGGTCCACGAAGAGACAACAGTTGGAAAGGAGACGTACCAGCGAATCGCCCGCGAGTTCGCCGAAGCGGACAAGGCGAAGATTATCCAGGGCAAAGGTGTCAACGACTGGTACCACAACGACCTCGGCAACCGCGCGCTGCAGTTGCTCGTCACCTTGACCGGCAACCTCGGTGAGCAGGGAACCGGCCTCGACCACTACGTCGGGCAAGAGAAGATTTGGACGTTCCACGGCTGGAAGACGCTCTCGTTCCCGACCGGGAAGGTCCGTGGCGTACCGACGACGCTGTGGACCTACTACCACGCTGGCATCCTCGACAACACCGACCCGGACACCGCGGCAAAGATACGAGAATCCATCGACAAGGGCTGGATGCCCGTCTACCCGGAAGAGAGGGATAACGGCTCTCGGCCGGACCCGACGACGATGTTCGTCTGGCGTGGCAACTACTTCAACCAAGCCAAAGGCAACGTCGCCGTCGAAGAGCAACTGTGGCCGAAACTCGACCTCGTCGTCGACATCAACTTCCGGATGGATTCGACGGCGATGTACTCGGACATCGTGTTGCCGACGGCGAGCCACTACGAGAAACACGACCTGTCGATGACGGATATGCACACCTACGTGCATCCCTTTACGCCCGCGGTCGAACCGCTGGGCGAGTCGAAGACCGACTGGCAAATCTTCCGCGAACTCGCACAGAAGATTCAAGAGGTCGCCACCGAACGCGGCGTCGAACCCATCTCGGACCGCAAGTTCGACCGCGAAATCGACCTTCAGTCGGTGTACGACGATTACGTCCGCGACTGGGAAACCGGCGAGGAGGGCGCGCTCGCCGAAGACCGCGCCGCCTGCGAATACATCCTCGAACACTCCGAGGAGTCGAACCCGGCGGACAGCGACGAACAGATTACGTTCGCGGACACGGTCGAGCAACCGCAGCGACTGCTCGAAGCGGGTGACCACTGGACCTCAGATATCGAAGACGGCGAGGCCTACGCGCCGTGGAAAGACTTCGTGCAGGACAAAAACCCGTGGCCGACGGTCACCGGCAGACAGCAGTACTACATCGACCACGACTGGTTCCTCGAACTCGGCGAGGAGTTGCCGACGCACAAGGAGGGACCGGAGAACACGGGCGGTGACTACCCCATGGAGTACAACACACCCCACGGACGGTGGGCGATTCACTCGACGTGGCGGGATAGCGAGAAACTGCTCCGTCTCCAGCGGGGCGAACCGCTCCTCTACCTCCACCCGGAGGATGCCGAGGAGCGAGGTATCGAAGACGGCGATTCGGTCGAAGTGTTCAACGACCTCGCGGAGGTCGAATTGCAGGCGAAAATCTATCCGAGCAGTCAGCGCGGCACGGCTCGGATGTACTTCGCGTGGGAGCGGTTCCAGTTCGACAGCGACAGCAACTTCAACTCGCTGGTGCCGATGTACATGAAGCCGACCCAACTGGTGCAATATCCCGAAGATTCGGGCGAGCACCTCCATTTCTTCCCCAACTACTGGGGGCCGACGGGGGTCAACAGCGACGTTCGAGTCGACGTACGGAAAGCCGGAGGTGGTGACGAATGAGTACTGACAGCGATGCCGAGACGGTCGACCTCGCAGACGGCGTCGACCACCAGGTCGCGATGGTGATGGACCTGAACAAGTGTATCGGCTGTCAGACGTGTACAGTCGCGTGCAAGTCGCTGTGGACCGAAGGCGGCGGCCGCGATTACATGTACTGGAACAACGTCGAAACGAAGCCCGGGAAGGGGTACCCGCGCAACTGGGAAGAATCCGGTGGCGGCTGGAAATCGTCCGAGCACAAGGAGCGTAAGCCCGGTCAGATACCCGATAAGGAGGACTACGGCGACGCGTGGGAGTTCAACCACGAGGAGATTATGTACAACGGGAGCGACCGGCCGCTTCGCCCCGACAGCGACCCCGAATGGGGACCGAACTGGGACGAAGACCAAGGTACCGGCGAGTATCCCAACTCGTACTACTTCTACCTCCCGCGTATCTGTAACCACTGTACGCATCCGTCCTGTGTGGAAGCCTGCCCGCGGAAGGCCATCTACAAGCGCGAAGAGGACGGCATCGTCCTCATCGACCAAGAGCGGTGTCGCGGCTACCGATACTGCGTCGAAGGCTGTCCCTACAAGAAGGTGTACTACAACGCGACCCAGAAAACGTCCGAGAAGTGCATCTTCTGTTACCCCCGAATCGAAGGCGAAGGGCCGGACGGTAAGACGTTTGCCCCCGCCTGCGCGGAGGACTGCCCGCCACAACTCCGCCTCGTCGGGTTCCTCGACGATGAGCAGGGACCCATCCACAAACTCGTCGAGGAGTACGAGGTGGCGCTGCCGCTGCACCCGGAGTACCAGACGCAACCGAACGTCTACTACATCCCGCCGTTCGCGCCGCCGCAGCACTCCGAAGACGGTGAGTCGGTGGACGTAGACCGTATTCCGCGGAACTACCTCGAAGAACTGTTCGGCGAGCGCGTCCACGACGCCCTCGACACAATCGAGAGAGAACGCGAGAAAGTCAACCGCGGTGGGGGAAGCGAGCTACTCGATATGCTGACAGACACGAATCCGGCACGAAAGTTCCGATTGGAGGTGTTCGATGATGATTGAGCGTAGCGAAATCTCATCGAGCTCGCTGAGACGGGAGTCTCAGCGGTGTTTGACGATGACTGAGCGTAGCGAAGCATCGTCAATCTCACCGGAGCGAAACTCCGGGGAAAGTTCGATAATGAGTGAGCAAGGTGGGCCGCTCTGCGGCTCAAAAATGCGAGCGGGCTGTGCCCGCGAGCAGAGCGAAATCTCGTCAAGCACGCCAGAGCTTACTCTGGGGGTGTTCGGCGATGAGTAAGAAAAGCGAAAAGCGAGCAACAGCAGTCGCGGCAGTCGTCGTCTGTCTGGTCGTGCTGCTAACAGCAGTCGGTCCAGCGATGGTTACGGCGCGACCGGCGAACGAGATTCCGGTTGAATCGGTATTAGCCGAAGACCAGCCTCAGCAACCCACGAGCGAGGCCTGGAATAGCGTTCCGGCCGTCGAAGTCCCGATGGCCAGCGCGCCGAGCGGGCTTCCAAACGCCAGTGACACGTCCATCGAGACACTTCGTGTCCAATCCGCCCGGACAGAAGAGCGACTGTACGTCCGTCTCTCGTGGGCGGACGGAACTGCCGACCGCAACATCTCGGGACCCCAACAATTCGTCGACGCCGCCGCGGTGCAGGTCCCGGTCAACACCACCGCACGACCCCCGATTTCGATGGGGAGCACCCGTAACCCCGTGAACGTCTGGTACTGGCGCGCCGACGGCGAGACCGAAGAACTGCTCGCCGGAGGACCGGGAACGACGACGAAGTTCGAGCAGTCTGCCGTCGAGACGAAAACGGCGTACGACGACGGTCGCTGGACGATTGTCATGTCCCGCGAACTCAACTCGGATGCGGAAAACCGGACCTCGTTCGCAGCGAACGACGACGTCGACGTGGCCTTCGCAGTGTGGAACGGGTCCCAGATGGAACGGTCGGGACGGAAATCCGTCAGCGAGTGGTATCATTTCCCGTTCGGGCCCGGCCCACAGGGACCGCCGTACGAGTCGATTCTGTGGACGGTCGCCGGACTCGCTATCGTCGGTGTCGCACTGGTAACGATTCAAGCGGTACAGAAGAACGGAGGTGACTGAGATGAACACGAAAGCAAATTCGAACGGTGACGCCGGGTCCGAACCGCCGCAATTGGAGCGACTCGACCCGAAGCAAATCGACCGCGAGACCACCGCCCGGGCGGGAATCTACACCGTCATGGCTACGCTACTCGACGAACCCGACGATTCGGTCTACGCTCGACTCGCGTCCGGCGATACCGACGCCGCCGTTCGGGACCTACTCGACTCGACCGGATTGTCGGTCGAGCCGCCGGATTTGACCGTCGACGACGACCACGACACCCTCTGTGCGAGATTCAACGACCTGTTCACGGTGGGCTACGCGGAGTACACGGACCGAACCGACGGGTCACTCGACAGCGAAGGGCCGCGAATCTCGCTGTACGAGACATCCTACCGGCCGGAAGCGGCCTGGAACGACGTGAACCTCGATTTGGCACGGGCGTACGACTACTTCGGTCTCGAAATCGACCAGTCGGCCCGCGACAACCACGATTACCTCCCGTATCAGTTGGAGTTCGCGGGGTACCTCGCACGGCTGGAGGCCGCGTCCTCGGACGACGCTGCACGGGCGAGACTCGACTTACACGACCGACATCTCCACGTCGTCGCCAGCGGACTCGCCGACCGGATGGCCCAAGAACCCGGCGCGAAACTGTACGGCGAACTCGCCTCGTTTATCGACCGATTCGTCGCCGCCGACCAGCAGGCTCTCGCCGAGCGATTCGAAGGGGGTGACGGCGGGTGAGCAATCAACAAAGCGAAACCGCTTCCGACGCCGGAAGCCGCCTTGCAGCGGCTGCCACGCGTTTTTCGAGCGATTCGGCGGTTCCGACGCAGACACTTTCGGGAGCCGTCGGACTCGCACCAATCGCGCTGATAACGCTCTATCGCTTCGTTTACAACGTGCCGGGTGGTCTCCCGGACGGTGTCCCCGAGTTCGTCGCTCAGTTGTACCCGTTCGCCATCGTCGGACCCGCGGTTGCGGGATTCATCCTCGCAGCGACTGCCCAGACAGTTGGCGAGCGAGTTGGACTAGCCTTCATCGGCGGATTCAGTCTGGTTTCGCTCGCGTCACCGACGGCGTGGTATCCTGCCGCAGTTGGGACCACCGTCGGCGGGTGTCTGGTCGTCTGGACGCGATTGG
This sequence comes from Haloferax mediterranei ATCC 33500, assembly GCF_000306765.2. Classification (NCBI taxonomy): domain Archaea; kingdom Methanobacteriati; phylum Methanobacteriota; class Halobacteria; order Halobacteriales; family Haloferacaceae; genus Haloferax; species Haloferax mediterranei. The sequence goes on along the minus strand of NC_017943.1, from coordinate 105,689 downwards.
CTCGGCTGAGACAAACAAAGGACACGAAAGCAGTGGTGCACGCCGCTCCTGCGGGTCTGCTCGTCGGCGGCGCGGTTGTCTCACTCGCGGCGACCGCAGGAATCTCGCCCGCGACGCTCCGGCCGCTCGGCTCCGGGATTGCACTCGTCGCCGTCGGGATGACGCCCGCCATCGTCGGCTGGGACCGCACCAGCCTGTTCATCGGGGCTGGCGCAGGTATCCTCACACTCGGGTTCGCAACGAGTGTTCCCTACGTGGCTGGCGCAGTGTTTCTCGTCGGTGGCGGCGTCGTCGGTGCACCACTCGGACTCGTCGTTCTCGGCGTCGGTGGCGGGGTTTCCGGCCTCGTATACGGACTCCGAGAGAGCCGGGTAGCAGGCGCCTTCGGCGCAGCGCTCCTGCTTGCGTCCGGTGTTCCCTCGACGCTGCTCCGAGCGGCGGGCGTGCTCGTCGCTGTCGCACTGTTCACAACCGCTGTCGGAAGTCACGCAACTGTCGAACGAGGTGAAACCCTATGAGAGACGAAGAAGAGGCGACTGACGGACCGCCGGACCCGCAACTACACCCCGAGCGGAGTCCGGGGTTCGGAACAGAGCCTGCGGGCTTCGAAGACATCGAAGTCGACCGCGACGTGACCATCGGCGAAGCGTCGCTCGCAGAACTCGGTGCCAGTGACACTGAACCAGTCGAAAACGACGCCGTTTCCGACCTGCTCGCCTCGCTCGCCGGCGACGACGTTATCGAGCGCCGTCGCGCCGCACTTGCACTCGCAGAACGGGAGCAAGACGAACGAATCGTCCGCGCGCTGCGCAGCGCCGCGACGACCGACGACGACGCCGAAGTCCGACAGTTCTCCGTCGAGGCGCTTGCCAAACACGGTGGCTCACTTGCGGCCCAGACGGCGCGAACGCTGACCGACGACCCAGAACCGTGGGTTCGGGCGGAGGCCGTCGTCGCACTGGACCGACTAGACCGAGACGAACACGAAGACGTAATCGCGAGCGCGCTGGACGACGAACATCACGCCGTTCGCCGAAACGCCATCGTCTCGCTGTTCAAACTCCGCGGGGAAGACACGCTCTCCGTGCTCGTCGGGGCGGCAGACGACCCGAGCGAGCGGGTCCGGGAGTGGGTCGCGCATCTACTCGGCGGCATCGACCACGAACAAGCCGACGAGACGCTGGTGGAACTGACCGACGACGAGAGCAGTATCGTCCGAGAGACCGCTATCCGCGCACGCGAAGTCGATGCAGGAAGCTTTCGCCGGCAGTTTACCGGCGTGCTCGACGAAACCGACCGCACGCTTCCCGGAGAGGACGACCTCAATCGAACTCCGAACCTCTGAGTATGACTGAGAACCCACTACCAAATCCCAAATCGAGCGATTCGGATGCCGACACCTCTACGAACGAGCAGGAGACGACACTGCAAGACCGAGTCGAATCCGCGTTGCAAGCGGTGAGAGACCCCAATGCCGGCGTCAACGTCTTCGAGGCCGGACTCATTGAGTCACTCGACATCGAGGGCAAGCGCGTGACCGTCGAAGCTGCGGTCACCGAATTCGGTGACTCGAACGCGACGGGAATCATGCAGGCAATCGTCAGGGCAGTTCGCGACGTGCCCGGCGTCGAGAGCGCCCACGTCGAACCCGTCGCACCCTCCTCGGAGGGCGGCACCGGCGGTGTTTCCGGATTCGACACCATCATCGCCGTCGCAAGCGCGAAAGGTGGCGTCGGAAAGTCTACTATTTCGACTGGTCTCGCCTGTGCGCTCGCGGCCGGCCGGTCGACCGGACTGTTCGATGCCGACATTCACGGGCCGAACGTGCCATCGCTTCTCGATGCGACCGGACCAGTCCACTCGGACGGGGAGGGAAACCCACTCCCCATCGAAGTGACTGACTCGGGGACGGGCCTCGACGTGATGAGCATCGGCCTGATGGAGACCGGGGCACCGCTCGCGTGGCGCGGTGCGATGGCGCACGACGCACTGACGGAACTCTTCACGAACACTGCGTGGCGTGCCGACGACACCTTGGTCCTCGATTTGCCGCCGGGAACCGGCGATGTCGTCTTGACCACGCTTCAGGAGGTCTCGGTCGACGGCGTCGTCGTGGTGACGACCCCATTCCAGTCGAGTCTCGAAGATACCGCGAGGAGCATCGAACTGTTCCGGGATAACGAGGTCCCGGTGCTCGGTGCGGTCGTCAACATGGGCGAGTTCTCCTGTCCATCCTGCGGCGATACCCACGACCTGTTCCCGGGAAGCGAACACGAAGAAACGCTTGACGCGCCGGTACTCGCCGAACTGCCGTTTGCGACACGGCTCCAAGAGACGCCAGCGCCCGGTGACGTTGCGCCGGAGATGATGCAACTCGCCGATACCGTCGTCGATGCGGCGGAAACAGCTTGGGACCTCGCTGTCCCGGACAACGCGCTCGACATTCGCGGAGCAGCGCCAGAAGCGCGTCGACAACTCGTTGCCGAACGGTTCACGTCGCTCGAAAGCGGAGACACGTTCACGCTCGTCAGCGACCGCGACCCGACGCCAGTGAGGGAATTCCTCGGTGGACTAACCGACCGAAATCCCGGAGACATCGAGGGATTCGAGGTCGAGCGCCAGACGCCGAGCGACTGGGTTCTTAGGGCGACGAGACCGTAACTAATGGCAATGACCGACCGCACCAGCAACGAATCGGACTCGCGTTCCGATACCGCCGACAATCCAGATGCGGGCAACACCGACAATCCGGATGCGGGCAACGCCGACAATCCAGATGCGGGCAACGCCGAGGGCGACCGCCCCGAAATCGACATCGCGGTCGTCGGCGACGAGCGACTGTCGCTCACCCGAAGCGATTTCGAGACGTTTCCAACAGTCGAGTTTGAGTATACCATCGTGTGCGACTCTGGCAGCCGAACCACCGCAACATGGACCGGGGTTTCCCTTTCCGACCTTCTCGACCGCGCTGGCATGCCGCCGGAGACGACGCACCTGCGAGTGACGAGTACCGACGGCTACACGGTTTGTGTCGATATTGCCTCGGCACTAAATTCACTCGTCGCGTACGCCCGCGACCACGAGTCGCTCGGTGCTGTTGAACAGTACGCCACGCGATTCCTCGGCCCCGGAATCGACGGGTCGCGGACGGTCAAAGGAGTAGCCCGAGTCGAACCCATTACACTGGCGTCGGGGACAGACCCCACCGAGCGAGAGTCCATGTCGCTCGACGACCCATCATACGGATGACTCGGGTGCCAGCGACCACGGCTGTCGTCCTCGTGGAGGTCGAAGCAGTCGATTCGGTGACGACCCGAAAGCGGCAGCGACGCTCGGCGGTCGGCCACTCGTCACACGGGTCGTCGAACAAGCCCACGCTGCGACCGGACGAACACCGGTCGCCGTCGCCGGGTCGCAAAACAAGCGGGCGGTCGTCGAGGATGCGCTCTCGAAAACTACTGTAATCGTCGTCCTGACGACCACTGTCTTCGCTCGCTCGTTTCGAGACTGCCAGCCGATACCGTCGCGCCGACAGAGCCGCCCGACGGTGTCGACTTGCGACAATCGACGGTGAACGTAAACACCCCTGCTAAACTCGCTTCGCTCCGCCATCGAATAGATGCCGGATGCAGCCGAATCGTCGAATAGCGCGGAGGAGAGTGTGAGTTGGCTCCGACTCGTGAATATGTTCGGCGCTGAGGCTACCATCTACCCCGTTAAACGAGTAACCGGGGTCGGTTGAAATCGACGGCCATCGATTTACTATCCCGTGTGACCGACACCCCGGACATCTTTCTGCTTGTGTGTCTCGAATCCACAGCAACGGCTCTAGCACGGGACCCACGATTCCGAACGTGTTCGCTCTCAACGCTTAGTGCCCCGTCGTCCTAGTCAGTGTAACCGAACACTATGCGCGAGGCGCAACCGCGGTTCGATGAGAGCAAACATAGCGAGTCTTGGGACTGGTGGACCGGCAGCGTAGCTCTCCAACGACTCACCGGCCGAGGGTTGCGATGACGGGGGCAGGGCGAAGTCGCTGGTCCCGTCGATTCATTATCCTCAGCGCCGCGTTTCTCGTCGTCTGGCGATTCGGGGCGCTTGTCGGCATCTCACGCCGGGTCGAGGTCACAATCGCACTGTTCGGATTCGTCTTTCACGTGGTCTTCGGCATGGCGTACTTGCTCGTCCCGTCGTACTTCGGGACCATACTTGCGACAGACCGCGTGCCAGCAGCACACCTCGCAGTATCTGTCTCCGGAACGGTACTCCTAACGGCAGGTTCGCTCCTCGACATTCCGGCATCCGTGGAATCGACTGTTGAGTCGGCTGGGGTCCTTCTCTGGTGTGCGGGCATCGTCGCGTTCCTCGCCGCGCTTCTGTGGTCGATTCGGGACCCCCTCCTCGGCGGCGAAACGGGGACAAGTTCGCACAGGTCCGACCACGAGTGGGTCGACCGGTACGCCAACCGGTTTATTCCGGTTTCGTTCGCGTACCTCGCGGCTGGCTCGTACGAACTACTCGCCCGTGTGTCGCCGCTTCCGGGACTCACAGACGGCTACATGCCCAGAGTCACACACCTCTTAGCAGCGGGATTCGTCGTGCTTCTCGTCTTCACGCTCGGTGTTCGACTCGCACCGCGGTTCTTGGGCGTTCCCGCACCGAAGGTTCCGACAGGTATCGTCCTCCTCACCGGCGCGGTCGGTCCCGCGCTTATCGCGTTCGGATTAACTAGCCGCTCCGTGCTCGTCGCGGGTGCTCTGGCTGAGGCGGTGGCATTCGTCGGCTTCACAGCAGTGTACCTCGTCATTTATCTTCGGTCGGACCGGCGGCGAGTCGGGTCCGGGAGCATCCTAGTGGGAACGGTTAGTGGTGTCTTTGGAGTCGCAATCGGTGTGACCGTCGCGGTGGGTCCGCTGTTCGGGTTACAGCCATTCTCGCTGGGGATGGTTCAAACGCATCTGCAACTCAACCTCTTCGGTTTTCTCGGCCTCGTCATCGTCGGCTTCGCCGTCCAGTTCTACCCACCGACGGCAGGTCGATTCCGCGGTGCGAACGAGCGGACCGCTCGAATCGTAATCGGCACGCTCGCGGTTGGATTGGGAACAGTGGCTGTCGGTCGAGTTCTCAGTCAGTCGAGTTTCGTTACACTCGGAAACGGACTCGCACTCGTCGGCGCGGTCGGCTACGGATATCTGCTTACGCGCCTGTTAGTCGAAATCGGGTCACGTCGAGCCAACTGAGTCCAGTCACAGCATCCCTGCCCAGAACTCCAAGCAACACCCCTGCCCAACTCCAAGCAACATCACCGAGAAGTGATGGTGATGTGCCACTCGTCGGCCGCGACCTGGGACGTTTCGTACTCGAAGCCCCGTTGTTCGAGCACGTCGTAGAGCGGGACTGGCTCGAAGCTATTGACGAGCAGGAACGATTCATCAGCGGTCAGTCCGTCGACGGCGGCCATAATCTCGCCAAACGGTTCGCCATCGAGGTCTCTGACATCGAGTGTGTGTACGGCATCTTCCGAATCAGTGTGGGCCATATCTCAGTGTTTGCTAGCGACGTAGCTGTCTCTTTTCCCGATGATGTTCGGTCTTCTCGACTGACGTTCGGCCCATCGACTCACGTATCGTCCGCGTACAGCGAGTGGGCGATGACGGCGAACCCGGCCACGGTGAGGGAACTCTCGACGACCAGCGCGTGGTCGTACGAAAGCGGCATGAGTTGATGGACGATACCCGCAACTAACGACCCTGTCGTGACGAGCGCGAATCCGAGGCACAACGACCGGAGCGCGGACGTACCGCGCTGTCTGTACGCACGAAAGGTCACGAACGTTACGAGACCACCCAACAGCAACGTCGCGGTTTTCATCCCGACGACCACCGCGATAAGGCCGTTCATCGTTGACTCGGCTTCCGGGTGAGCACCCATCCCTCATCGAACACCCCGGAACGTGTCCATCTGGCCGCTGGTTCACCGCTGGCAATCGACTGTCGTGTGTCGATACCACGTCGGTCTAAAGTCAGATTCGTTATCATGGTCGTGTTCTCTCAGATACCGCCCCATCGAGTCAGCACGAGGCATCTCATCTCTACCGGGGGAGTGACTCGAAACCGAACTATGTACTCTGCCGAAGATGTTCGGAACGATTCTCCGGGCGAGATAATTGTTGTTTAGTTGAAATCAACGCCGAACAGACCGACCGCTACCACAGATGCCGCCACGGGTGACTGCCCAGAAAACAGTAATAGGCGTATCGTAAGGGGTGATGGTCGAGGTTTTGGTTCGCAGTCCGAACATGTTCGTCTTCCTCTCAGGAGTTAGGAACTCTGTCTCCGATATATACCGCAAAGCATCTTAGCCCAGCCTGTACGATGGCAGGGAAACATACCAGACGGAACGTACTGCAGAAGCTCGGTGCCGCGGGTATCGCGGCGACGAGTATCGCACTTGCAGGGTGTTCCTCTCAAGCGTCGAACAGTGGAGGCGAGACAGAAAATGACGGCGGGTCCGGTGGCACGACGACCACCGAAGATTCGAGCAGTGGGGGCGAAAGCGGCGGTGCAACCCAGACCGATACCGTCGGCATGACCGAAGAACTCGGATTCGACCCCAAGACCATCGAGGTTCCCGTCGGAACGACGGTGACCTTCGATAATACGAGTTCAATCGGTCACTCGGTCACCGCATACGAAGACAAGATACCAGACGGTGCAGCGTACTTCGCGACCGGCGGGTTCGACTCCGAACAGGCCGCAAAGGACGCCTACCCTGACAAGGGGAACCTCGAAGCGGGTGAAACCTACGAACACACCTTCGAGACGAAAGGCACCTACGAGTACTACTGCATCCCCCACGAGATGAACGGGATGGTCGGAACTATCGAGGTCGTATAAATGTCTCACAACACATCCACGCCGGACGACGAATCCAACGAATCACAGCAAGACCCGCTTTCGGAGTACGAAGCACAACTCGACGCGGTCCTCGAGAAGGTCGACGAAACAGCAGGAGAAGAGACGGATGTCTCGCTCGAACTCCCGACACTCGGATTGAGTCGGCGCGACTTCATGAAAGCGGGCGCGGCGGTCGGTGCCATGGGTTCGATTGCTGGCTGCACCAGTCTGGCAGGAAACGACGGTGCTGGCGGGACAACCACGCCTCATTCGAACTCCGGCGACGTGCCCGACCACTTCGTGCCGCCGGGTGAACACGACGAATACTACGGCTTCTGGTCCGGCGGCCACTCCGGGGACATTCGAATCTACGGACTGCCGTCGATGCGCGAACTCACCCGAATCCCGGTGTTCAACCCGGAACAAGCGAAGGGCTACGGGTTCGACAACCAGACGACCGAGATGCTCGAATCCGCGGGCGACTACACGTGGGGCGACTCCCACCACCCGAGTCTCTCCGAGACGGACGGGAAGTACGACGGGAAGTACCTGTTCGTGAACGACAAGGCTCACGGCCGGGTCGCGCGGGTGAACCTGAAATACTTCGAGACGGACGCGATTACCAACATTCCGAACGTTCAGTCGGTCCACGGGTGCTGTATCCAGAGCCCCGACACCGAGTACGTCTTTGCGAACAGCGAGTTCCGGACGCCACTGCCGAACGACGGACGAGACATCAACAACCCAGACAAATACGTCTCGCTGTTTACCGCCCTCGACCCCGACTCGATGGAAGTGCTCTGGCAGGTCGAAGTGGACGGCAACCTCGACATCCTCGACACGGACAAGGACGGCCGGTGGGCGATTTCGAGCGCCTACAACGACGAAGAGGGTGTCGAAATCGAGGAGATGACGAAGAACGACCGCGACTTCGTCAAGGCGTTCGACGTGCCGGCGATTCAGAAGGCGGTCGACGCGGGCAACTACAAGAAGGTAAACGGGATTCCGGTCGTCGATGGGACGAAAGAAAGCTCACTCAACAAGGGCGACAACCCGATTGTCCGGTACGTCCCGACACCCAAGTCGCCACACTGTGTCGAAGTCGAGCCGAACGGCAAGTACGCGATGGTCGCCGGAAAGCTCTCGCCGACGGTGTCCATCATCGACATCGAAAAACTCGGCACGGCGTCCGACCCGAAAGATACCATCGTCGGCCAGCCGAAACTCGGTCTCGGCCCGCTTCACACCACCTACGACGGTCGTGGGCACGCGTACACGTCACTGTTCATCGACTCGCAGGTCGTCAAGTGGGACATCGAAACCGCGATTAACTCGCCGAAGAAGTCCGAAGACGCCATCCTCGGGAAGATAGACGTGCACTACAATCCCGGTCACATTCAGGCGATTCAGGCGATGTCGACCGAGCCGACCGGCGACTGGCTCGTCGTCCTGAACAAGCTCTCGAAAGACCGGTTCCTCCCGGTCGGGCCAATCTACCCCGACAACGACCAGCTCATCTACATCGGCAACGACAAGGACGACGAGACCGGTGGAATGGAACTCGTCTCGGACCACCCGGTGTACCCCGAACCGCACGACGCAATCTTCGCGGCGAAAGACAAGATTCAGCCGGCGAAGACGTGGGATGCCGCGGATTACGAGGGCGAAAAGGAGTACGTCAAAGAAAGCAACTCGCGCGTCGAACGCATCGACGAGGAAACCGTCGAGGTGTACACGTCGGTCAAGCGCAGTGAGTACGGACTCCGTGACTTCACGGTCAAAGAAGGCGACGAGGTCACTCTCACCGCCACGAACATTGAAGGAAGCCAAGACATCGTCCACGGACTCGCCATTCCCGAGCACAACGTGCACCTCGCACTCGCGCCGCAGGACACCCGCGAAGCCACGTTCACGGCTGATAAGCCTGGTGTGTACTGGATCTACTGTACGTACTTCTGCAGCGCGCTCCACCTCGAGATGCGCTCGCGGATGATTGTCGAACCGAGAACCTAGACGATGAACTACCGACCACCGAGTCTCGACGAGTTTACCCAGTTGCGCCGGGGGCTACCGGCGTTAGCGGCGCTGTTATTTGTCAGCGCCCTGCTGCTGCCGATGTGGTCGATTACGGTCCACGCCGCGCAGTACCCGAACGAGATACTTCACCTCGACCTGTTCGCGTATCCGCACATCCGCGGAGACTACGTCGAAATGGCCCGTCTCAACAAGTATATCGGGTTCTACTACCCGGACCCGGTGTACTGGCAACCGAATTACGAACCGAAGGCGGCCGCAGTCGACGTTCCCGAGTGGTCGCTCGGGCCGCTCGCGTTTCTGGTGGTCGCCGCGACGGGGCTGTTCGTATCCATTGCGCCAACCGTCGAGAAACTCAAGCGCGGACTGCGGTACCAACTCGCCGGGGCGATAACCGTGTTCACCGTGATGGTGGTCGATATCCAGTATCGACTCTACCAGACCGGCCACAGCCTCGACCCGGAAGCACCCGTGATAGGTGTCGACCCCTTCACCCCGCCGCTGTGGGGGAAATACGAGGTTGCGAACATCACCAGCTACTCCCGGTTCGGAACCGGTGCGTACCTGACGATTGTCGCCATCGGACTCCTGTTCGTGGCGTACTACTACCGCGACACCGACGCCACGCTCTCGACGCTCGTCGCATCGGGTCGACGGCGAATTGCAGGCGGAAGAACGTCGGCACCCGACGAGGCAAGAACGCAGGACGGAGAACCGAACGTCCCAACAGACCAACAGTGAGAATTCCATGAACGCCACCATCACCCGATTGTTTGCGGTCGTCGCGAGTGTCATCCTCGTCGCTTCCGGTGTCGGCGTCGTTGTCGGGATGGCCACGACTCACGCGCAGACAGACAGGAACGTGGCGTTCGATGCGACGGTGCCGGACGAGTATTCGTTTACGTCGCCCACCGAGGCGGGGCGTGCAACCGTCGACGACGAGTCGTACGCGTCGCTGCAGGCCGCCGTCGATGCGGCGGAGTCGGGTGACCGAGTCCTGCTCCGGGGCGAATTTGACGAGCACGTCGTCGTCAGCACGGCGAACGTTACGCTTGTCAGCGAACCCGGATACGTCGCCCGAATCGATGGGAACGGAACCGGTGACGTGCTCACGCTCGACGGAGACGACATCACGCTCCGGCGCGTCTGGGTCCACAACTCCGGCTACGACACGTCCGAAAACGACGCCGGAATCTGGGTCAACGGGACGAACACGACGATTGCCGACAGTCGCGTCACCGCAGCAACCTTCGGCATCTGGCTCGACGGCGTCTCCGGTGCTCACATCGAGAACAACACCATCGTCGGACGCGAGTCGGTCGAACCGCGTTCGTATCGCGGAAACGGCATTCAAGTGTGGAAGACCGACGACGCGACGCTCGTCGACAACCGCATCACCGACACGCGAGACGGCATCTACTACTCGTGGGCGTCGGGCGTGACCGCGCGGAACAACACGATGTGGAACCTTCGATACGGCGTCCACTACATGTACTCGGACGACTGCGTCCTCGTGGACAACGTCGCCTTCGACAACGACGCCGGCTACGCCGTGATGCTCTCAGAGCGCATCCGAGTCATCCGTAACGTCGCAGTGAACAACACCGGGACGAGCGGTCACGGTATCCTCCTGAAGCGCATCGACCACTCGGTGGTCGACGGGAACGAGGTCGTCGGCAACGGAAACGGCCTGTACGTGTTCAATTCGGTCAACAACACGCTGACTAACAATCTCGTCCTCGAAAACCGGGTCGGCGCGTACTTCACCGCGGGAAGTTCGAGCCCGAACGTCTCGGAGAATGGTTTCATCAACAACGACGAGTCGGTCCGGGCACTCGTCGGCGAGCGCATGGCGTGGAACGGGAGCACACGCGGGAACTACTGGTCGGATGCGCGAGATTCGGATGTCGATGCCGACGGCGTCAACGATGTCCGGCACCGCCCCGCTGGACTCGTCGAACAGCTACTCTACGACCACCCGCAGGCTGCTGTATTCGCGTCGAGTCCGGCGTTCGACGCGCTCAGACTGGCCGAGAGCTCATTCCCGGTTATCGACGTTCCCGGAATCGTCGACCACCACCCGCTCTCGGAGCCACCACACGAACGTTGGAGACGATATTATGTACGCGATTGAGGTCACCGGTGTGAGAAAGGAGTATAGCGGCGTTACGGCACTCGACGGGCTTTCGCTCGCCGTCGAATCGGGGACGACCTTCGGTCTCCTCGGGACGAACGGGGCCGGAAAGTCGACGCTGTTCAAACTACTGGTCGGTCACATCCGACCGGACGACGGGACCGTCTCGGTCGCGGGCACCGACGTCTCGACTGCCGGCCCAGAGCTTCGGAGCATCGTCGGGTACCTCCCCGAGCACGCGGGGTTCCCCGCGTCGCTCACCGGGCGAGAGATTCTCTCGTTCCACGCGCGGATGCACAATCTCCCCGAGGCGGAGAATCGAATCGAGACCGTGCTCGACGTCGTCGGACTCTCGGATGCCGCCGACCGCCGCGTCGGCGGCTACTCGAACGGGATGACCCGGCGGCTCGGATTGGCTGCAGCACTCCTCTCACAGCCTCGTATCCTGCTGCTGGACGAACCAACGGCCGGACTCGACCCACGAGGCGTTGCCGCGTTCCACCGCGTTATCGAACGTCTCGACGCCAAACCAGACCTCACGGTCGTCGTCTCGTCGCACGTACTCTCGGAAATCGAGTCGCTCTGCGAGCGAGTCGCCATCCTGCACGACGGGCAACTCCGCGCATCCGGGACGATAGACGAACTGCGGCGGCAGGTGACAGACGAGGCTCGCGTTCGGATTCGACTCGGCGACGGGGCATCAATCGACGACATTCAGTCAGTCGTTTCGGCCCGTGGTGGGACAGTCCAGTCGACGGACTACGACGGCCACGGGGTCGTTATCGACTGCTATCCGGACGAGATTCCGGCGCTACTGTCGGATCTCACCGAGGCGGTCCCCATTGACGGATACGATGTCCGTGAACCCGGTCTCGAGCGCGTCTTCGAACAGACGCTTCGGGAATCCGAAGAGGGTCCGGATTCGGACCAAGAAGACACCGGTGCCGAACAACCGCGCGAACTGGCCGGTGAGCACGCATGACGAGAGACGACCAAAAACCACCGACAGCAAACGAACGGGATTCGCCGACGACGGGCGACAAGCGGCCGCCAACGGCGACGGAAACCGACGGAGGCGTAACGATGGGACACGAGAATGCACCAAACACAGCACGTTCGACTGTGCTCGGTAGTAACGGACAGATTCGTGCGATTGCCGCGCTCGAATACCGTCTCTCGCTTCGGAGTCGGTGGACGCTCGCGCTGACTGCACTGTTCGGACTGCTCTCGCTTCTCGTCGTCGGGTTTGGTGGAACCGGACCCGGGCCGATGCGCATCGACGCGGTCATCGTCAGTCTCGCGTCGCTTTCGACGTACCTCGTCCCGCTTGCGGCGCTGGTCTACGGTTTCGACGCGATTGTCGGTGCCGAAGAGACGGGCTGGCTCGATATGGTGTTCGCGCTCCCGGTTTCGCGGTCTCGTGTCGTCTTCGGTACCTTCCTCGGACGTGCGGCCTCGCTCGCGGCGGCGACGAGCGTCGGATTCGGTCTCGGGGGTATCGCGCTGTTCCTCCGTTCGAATACGGTCCCGTGGGCGTTGTACGCGAACGTCCTGTTCGGAACCGTCTGTCTGGGTCTCGCGTTCCTCGCGGTCAGCGTCCTCGTCTCGACGGTCGCGTCCGAGAAGACCCATGCACTCGGAATCGCACTCCTCGTGTGGGTCTGGTTGGTCTTCGGGTACGACCTCGCCGCGCTCGGTCTCATCACCGCATTCGACCTGCCGAGCGTGGCGCTGTCGGGACTCGTACTCGCAAATCCTATCGACATCTTCCGCGTGTTCGTTCTCTCCGGCATCAACTCGGCCGGAAGCGGGATGACTGCAGTTGTCGCCCAAACCGACCTCTCGACGTCGGTTCTCATCGTCGGTGCGCTGGCGTGGATTGTCACCCCCGTTGGAATCGCTACTCGACTGATTCGGCGACGGAGTCTATGAAGATATGAATCAGAATAACAACAAGGATACGCAAAGCAAACGGACTCGACGGGGACTTCTCGGCGCAATCGGGGCAGGCGCTCTTGTCGGGATAACCGGCTGTCTCGGCGGAAACAAGACGGCCGACGAACCAGTCCCAGAGCCAATCGACCTCTCCGGCGGCAAGCAAGACGACAGCGGTGGGATGGTCATCGGCGAACATTTCGGTCCGAATGGGCAGGTGTTCTACCGCGACCACTCGCCGGACGGCCACGACAACCCGGCGTGGTTCCACACGCTCAGTATGGGGCTGTTTCCCTACTACTTCGACCACGAGCGACGAGGGTGGAGGGCCACCGTCATCTACGTGACCGACTACTCGGCCGTCGAATACGAACTCACCGAGGAGGACGGAGAGACGTACATTTCGACGCACACCGATGCCGACACGTTCGGCGACGCGTCCGAGATGACCTACGTCGTCGAAAGCGGTATCCACGGCGGAATGGGAAAAGAACTACTACCGTTTTCGTCGGCCGACGACGCGGACACGTTTGCATCCACACACGGCGGTTCGACGATGGGCTTCGACGAGGTGACACGCGAGTGGCTCACAGCGTATCTCGACCGGACCTAACGTCGTTCGCTCCCGGTGATTCCGGTCTCGGACACGGACGACCGAGGTGCTTCGGATGAACCGATTTCAGCGTCTCTACGATGCGCTGGACCGAATCTCGTGCGAATTGGAACACATCGTACAGAAATCCAAGGCAGTCGACGAGTTCCGAGCCAGCGTTCGCAACTTCCCGGCGCACTCGGAGAGGCAGGCTGTAAGCGCGCCGCAAGCGACGACGGGGCAGACGGCCGCGGTGACGAACCGACCGTTTCAGGCGGGGGCACACGCCGACTGCTGTCGGCAGATTCGTACCGCGTTCGAAGAGACGGTGCGACCGCACAGCGTCGTCGATGTCGAGGCGAACGAGCCACTGCTCACGACCATCCGGGAAGAACTCGGAGCCGAAATCGCCATCGCACTGGCACCGAACAGCGGGACGACGTACTCATCGGAGTTGCGAAACGCGGTTATCGCGTCGGCGACGGCGCGGCGGGCAGAGCTGCAATCGATGGAGCAAGCGCTAGCGGCCGAACGAGAGTCGGTTGAAACTGCGCTCGCGGACATGAAAGCGCTCGTAGACGACGAAGACCCCGACAAGGAGGCTTGGTTGCTATACTGGTCGTTCGACGAACTGCGGTCGTACTACGAGGAAGTAGCGCTGGCACGGAAAAAGTGCGAGCGAATGAGTCAGAGGCGACAGCGGGACGTACACGGAACGGCGGCCAGTAATGCACAAGCGCGAGTTTCCCACGACAGCCTCGCCGAGTATCTGTACGGCGACTTCCAGACGAATTATCCGGTCTTGGCGACGGTAGTCGAGTTAGATACAGAATACGCCGACCGGCAACGTGAGATCAGAGACCAGCTCACTCGGCGCGTCTGAGTCGGGCGTCGGACTTCTACTCATCCTTCGTCACCACGCGCGGACAGGACGCCGTAAACGATGCCGAATACTAGCATTCCCCACCCTAACACGCCGAGTGGAATCGAGACCTGTAGCAGCGACGAAAAGGTAAACGCTCCGACGCCGCCCCCGATACCGCCGAGCCTTCGGTGTTTTCTGTCACTCGGGTTGGCAACGTAACGCGGGTCGACGAGAACGAGTGCAATGGAGAACGTATAGACGAGAAAAATCGAGAAATAAACCATGAGATACGCATCGTCGAAGTAGTGGTAGATGGTTACCGTAAGAAGGAAACTCAGAGTAAGACCGATGCTGTACCGGAAGACACCGTGCATATTCGATAAATAGGGAGGACGAGGAAAATACTATTCATATGATATGAATGTGCGAAGGAGCCACACTAATTGTCGACACGAGAATGATGATTTATAATCAACAACCACATTCGGTAATTTTCTGACCCAGAAAAACGCGAATACCCACTATATGGTACCGGGACAGAGACTGAGTCAGCATGTCGAACACCCCCGCGATACGATTCAGTGGCGTTACCAAGGAGTTTGGTTCCGTCACTGCCCTCGAAGGACTCGACCTTACGGTCCAAGAGGGGGAGATATACGGCTTCCTCGGCCCGAATGGCGCTGGGAAGTCCACTGCGATTAACATCCTCCTTGATTTCCTGCCACCGACATCCGGGGACGTCACAGTTCTCGGGCACGACGCCCAAGCCGAGTCGGCGACAATCCGAGAGCGCATCGGCGTCCTTCCCGATGCGTTTCGGCCCTACGAACGCCTGACCGGGAGACAGCATCTCGAGTTCGCAATCGAATCGAAGAACGCCGACGATGACGCCGAGGAACTCCTCGAACGGGTCGGGATTCTCGACGCGGCAGACAGGAAAGCCGGTGGCTACTCCAAAGGGATGACACAGCGACTCGTCCTTGCGATGGCGCTCGTCGGGAGTCCCGAGTTGATTATCCTCGACGAACCGTCCACCGGACTCGACCCGAACGGCGCGATGGAGATGCGCGAAATAATTCTCGAAGAGAACCGCCGCGGGGCGACGGTTTTCTTTTCGAGTCACATCCTCGAACAGGTCGAAGCAATCTGCGACCGCGTTGGCATCCTCCGGGATGGCAGACTCGTGGCCGAGAACTCGATTGACGACCTGCAACAGCAGGTCGACGCCGAGTCGGTGCTGACCGTAACCGTGTCATCACTCACTGACGAGAGCGTTGCGGCGGCGCAGTCCGTCGACGGCGTCACGAACGTCAAGACCGGAGACAACAAACTCATGGTGCAACTCAACGCCGAATCGAAGCTTCCCGTGCTCGAAGCAATCGACGCGACCGGCGTCGAGGTCCGCGATTTCGAGACGGACGAAGAGTCGCTCGAAGACCTGTTTAGCACGTACACGAGCGGGGAGGTGGCGGCAGAATGAGCGTCATCACAGTCGCAAAAAAGGACGTGCAGGATGCAATCCGGTCGTGGCGACTGCTCGGTCTCGTCGCTGCATTCGTCATCTTCTTCACCGGAATGTCGGCACTCTTTACGAAAGTCGGAACGTTCGTTGGCGGCCAATTGGGAGAAGCCGCGTTCACGGCCGCGATAGTTTCACCGATTGGGTTTCTGCTTCCCGTCATCGGAATGTTCATCGGCTATCGGTCTGTCGTCGGTGAACGGTCGACCGGGAGTATCAAACTCCTGTTGTCGCTGCCGCACACGCGCTCGGATGTCGTGCTGGGGAAATTCATCGGCCGAACAGCCATCGTCTCCGTCGCAACGGTCATCGGCGCCCTCGCCGGTGGCATCACGATAGTCGCTCTCGGTGGGTCGATGACACCGATGCATTACATCGGGGTCCTGCTCCTCGCGCTCGTCTTGGGAGCGGCGTTCGTCAGTGTGAGCGTCGGCCTGTCGTCGGGCGTCAACTCCGAGAGTATCGTCGTCGCTATCGGGTTCGGTCTCATCGTCCTGTTCAATCTGCTTTGGAGCGTGTTTACGTTCGGGCTGAGCATCGTTCTCGCCAGATACGACGTCGGTACCCAGGTCCTGCGAGAACAGGTCGTTGGGTTCATCAGTGCCATCAATCCGAAGAGCGCATTCTCGACGCTTACATCGACGGTTATGGGGTCCGGTGGGACGCCCACGACAGTCTGGTCGGAATGGTGGTTCGCCGGGCTGGTACTCCTCTGCTGGCTCGTCCTTCCGCTGGCGTTCGGTCTCTGGCGGTTCGAGAGCGCAGAACTCTCGTAAGCGCCGTCGCTGCTATTTTTGCCTCTCGGACTGCCCGATAGGGCACTGAATCAGACGAGGGATGAATACAGACGGAGTGACAATTACGGAGATACAGTTGGCACGGTTACAACTGCCAAGAACACCAGCAAGTAACGGAAAACCAGCGAACCGATTAGACTTCCGCGTCGGGAAGTTGGTGTTCGAAGAGTCGTTCGCCGGTATCCTCGCAGGTAACGGCGATGACCTTGTGCGAACTACAGCACGACTCGACGACTTCTTCGCCCATGTGGATGTCGCCGCCCGTGGTCGGACACGTTTCGAGGAACATCCGAAGGCCGTTGAGAACGGGACCTTTCTCTTCTGGGTCGTAGTCGTCCCAGCCCGGGACCCGGGACTGAAGCACGCTACTCGCCGCGACGTCCGCGATGAGTGCCGCACGGGACGGCCACTGACCCATCCACGCCGACTCGGATTGGAGAATCTGCGCCTCGTCGCGGGTGACGAGTTCGAGGTCCTGGTCGTCGTCAGCCTCGATTCCGAAGGCGTCAGCGACCGTTTCGGCTGTAATCTCCGAATCGACAAGCGGGTCAGTCGCCTCCGCCCACGCCGTCTCGAAGTCGTCGGTCAAACAGAGGTCGTCTGCGTCCGCACAGGGTTCGAGGATGTCGTGGTTCATAAAGAACGTCTCAAGGTCGTCTCCCGAGGCGACCTGTTCGTGCTCGGGAGCGTCGGCCTCACCGTTGGTCGCGTCTTCGCTGTCAGCAGGTGACCCGTTGTCGGTTGCTGCCGACTCAGTGGTTGTCGACGACGTGTCCTTGGCGTCCGACTGCGACGAGTTGCCCGAAGCGGGAGCAGTCGTCTTGCCGCCGCCAAGTCCGGATGCAAGCGCTGGTTCCGGGTCCTTTCCGAACCACCGGAGGACTTCCGGCGGGAGGTACCGCTTCGTCAACGTCGGCGTTCCGGGGACGAGGTAGCCGCGGAGATAGATGAGTCCAATCGAGATTCCGACGGCAATGACGCCGCCGAGTTTCGATTTCCGCGCGACGACGGAGCCGAGTATCGCTGCGATAATCAGATTCAACAACGTACATGGCTCACACCTGTTTTCGCCGGTGTATTCCGGCTGATGGAGCGCATCCACCACATCAATCTTCATATGAGTACCAGAAAGAGTCAGTCAGTTATCTATTTTTTGCCTGAGGACTGACTAGATGGTAGTGATTGGTATACCGTCACGTCTGTTGATTGGCTGTCGTCAAATTGTTGATTTTCTGCCGTCAAATGTTACTAAACATCATGTGTTCCAATCACACCAAACACCGACTACCTGAGCTTGTCGGTCGTACTAACAGTTATCTCGGGGATTTCCACGTGTTCAGGCCGAGAGACGGCGAACGCAATCGACTCCGCAACATCAGTGGGTTCTAGCGCCCGACCCTCCCAGTTCTCCCAGTCTCGCATCTCGGAGTCGACTGGTCCCGGCATGACAATCGTCACGCGGACTTGCTCGTCGGCCATCTCCTTCCGGAGGGATCGACAGAACCCGTTGACACCATATTTCGTCGCCGTGTACGCGCTCCCCTCTTTAGCGGGATGCCGGGCATTCACCGAAGAGACGGTGACGATATCAGCATGCTCTGATTCGAGCATGACTGGTAACGCAGCGTGAGTTGTGTTCATCGCCCCGAGTAGGTTGACCTCGACCTGCTCTCGGAAGTCAGCCATATCAGCCTCGGCAACCGGGTCAACACGGAGTACACCGGCGTTGTTCACGAGGATATCGAGACAGCCGAATACCTCCCGCGTTTCTTCGACCATCGCCGTAACTTCGTCCTCGTCGGTGACATCCGTCGGAATGACGAGTGTTCTGTCACTCTCGATCTCGTCGGCGATCCTCTCCAGTCGGTCCTCACGGCGGGCCACCAGCACAACAGAACAACCCTCGCGGGCCAGTGCTTTAGCCGTCGCCTCGCCGATTCCCGAGGATGCACCGGTCACGACCGCGACCGTATCAGTCAAATCCATAGTTACTCTGTAGAGAAAGATGTCAGATAAACATCTAGGTTGAGGAACATGACTACAGTCTCGGACGAGTGCCCCCTCGTGGTTGGATATGCCGCAGCACTGGCCAGTGAAAAAACTTCATCGACGGGTATTGTTTGCCCAGAGAGGGACCCTCCCGAAAGAATTACTATTTCGTAAACCGCGATTCGATACGTGGTTTACGAGACAGGTAATCGAACAGTCGACGACGCGGTCACGACGCTACTCGACGGCGGTCAACTCGACCGGACGGACGCGTTAGCGCTGATGGCGCAACCCGTAGAAGACCTTGCGCCAGCCGCTGACGTCGTTCGGTCGCACTTCGGTGACGACACCGTCGACGCGTGTAGTATCGTCAACGCCAAAGCCGGCAACTGTGCCGAAGACTGCGGATTCTGTGCGCAGTCGGTTCATTTCGACACCGGCATCGAAACCTACGGATTTCTTGGCCCCGAAGAAGTCCTCGCCGCGGCGAAGCGTGCCGAGCGCGACGGCGCACAGCGGTTCGGTATCGTCGTCGCCGAGAAGGGCGTCAGTAAGGAAAGACGCCCTGATGAGTGGGATGAGGTGATTCAGGCGATTCGGCTCGTCCGCGACGAGACGGACATTGAAGTGGACGCGAGCCTCGGTATCCTCACCCAGGAAGAAGCCGAGATTCTCGCCGCAGAGGGCATCAACCATTACAATCACAACATCGAAACGTCGCCTCGGTACTTCCCCGAAGTCGTCTCGACGCACTCGTTCGAAGACCGAGTAAAGACGCTCGAACGCGCAAAGTCGGTCGGGATGGACCTCTGTGCCGGGGTTATCCTCGGGATGGGCGAGTCACCCACTGACAGAGTGGACGCGGCACTCGCCCTGCGTGATATCGGCATCTCCTCGCTTCCAGTCAACATTTTGAATCCCGTGGCTGGAACGCCCCTCGGCGACGACGGGTCGGCCGAAATCACGACTGAGGAGATTATCAAGACCATCGCAGTCTACCGAATGCTCCACCCAGAAGCCCGCGTCCGACTGACTGGCGGTCGCGAAGTGAACCTCAGTCCGGACGAGCAACATCTCCCGTTCGAAGCCGGGGCCGACGGGATACTCACCGGCGACTACCTCACCACGGAAGGCCAGTCGCCGGGGGACGACCTCGAAATCATCGAGCGCGCAGGTCTCGAACCAAACATGGAGGCCAACGAGTTCGATCCGGAGACGGTCAAAGACGGATGTACAGATAGCGACTCGGCGGTCGAAACAGCCGCCGGGACAGCAGTAACCAACGTAAACGTGACAGAGGATTAAGATGGACGAAATCAACTTTGCAGTACTCGGAACAGGCGGTATCGGTCGGCGAACGCTCGAAGTCAGTACCTACAAGGACGGGTTGACGCCGGTTGCGGCCTGCGACCGACACGGTGTTGCGGTCAACCACGACGGTCTGGACGTCGAAGAAATCCTCGATGCGACCGAGGGGAACATCGCTGGCGACGGGACCGGCGATACCGAAGACAAGCGCGTGACAGACGGCGGAGCGGCCGTCAAACAGCACGGCGACGGGGCTGGCATCGTCGCCTCGGCGCAAGGAACATCGACCGAGACACCGATTGACGAAATTATCGCGGAAAGCGACGAAATCGATGCGGTGTTACTCGCGCTGCCGAACCTCGAACACGACTTCATTCCGCGCATCGCAGAGCGCTTCGCGGAAGCTGAATTCGAAGGCGTCCTCATCGACGTGCTGAAACGCTCTCGCGTCATCGGCATGCTCGACGACCGCGAGGAGACGCTCGTCGAATCGGGTATCACGTTCGTCTGCGGTGCCGGAGCGACTCCCGGACTGCTCACCGGTGCAGCGGCGCTCGCTGCCCAGTCATTCGTCGAAGTCGAGGAAGTCGAAATCTGGTGGGGTGTCGGTCTCAAATCCGGCTACGAAGATAACCGTGGCACCGTCCGCGAGGATATCGCCCACCTCGACGGCTACGACATCGAAACCGCCCGTGAGATGGACGAATCGGAAATCGAGGCGGTCATCGAGGAACACGACGGCGTCCTCGAATTCAACGACATGGAACACGCCGACGACGTACTTCTCGAACGAGCAGGCATCTGTGATGCCGAAGACGTGACTGTCGGTGGCATTCTCGACATTCGGAAGGACGAAAAGCCGACGACGACGACGGTTCGCGTAACCGGCCGAACCTTCGATGGCAAACGCGGGACGAACACCTTCCAACTCGACGATGCGACGAGTATGGCCGCGAACGTCAACGGTCCTGCGCTGGGCTACCTGAAATCCGCCGTCCGACGAAACCGCGCCGGCGACTACGGCGTGTTCGGTCCGGCAGAACTGATGCCCGGGTTCTGAAGCGATGGACCCCGACACAACGGAGTCGCAGTCGGGCTCTCCCCCGCAACCAGACCGCGGGTTCGACCTCGAAAGCAGACTGGAGGCCCGACAACGTCACGGTCTTCGGCGAGAACTTGAGCCTGCCGCCGACGTGAGCGCCCGAACCCGGATTGGCGGCGAATCGCAACTCGTCTTCGCGGCGAACAACTACCTCGGGTTAGCGACCGATTCCCGGGTTCAGCAGGCGGCGGCCTCGGCCGCCCACGCCGTCGGAACCGGGTCGGGTGCGAGTAGACTCATCACCGGAGATACCGAGCTCCATCGGGAACTCGAAGGCGACCTCGCGGCTATCAAGCACACCGACAGAACGTTGCTGTTTTCGTCGGGCTACGCGGCGAACGTCGGAACCATCGCCGCGCTCGACCCCGACGTGATTTTCTCGGACGAACTCAATCACGCGAGCATCATCGACGGCTGTCGGCTCTCGGATGCCGAAACAGTGGTTTACGACCACTGCGATGCGGAGTCGCTTGCGACGGAACTGCATACGCGTGCGGAGACCGCGGCTGACGACGAGCAGTGGCTCATCGCGACTGATACGGTGTTCAGCATGGACGGTGATGTCGCGCCCCTCGCGGCCATCTGTGACCTCGCGGAGCGGTACGGCGCTTGGGTGTTAGTCGACGAAGCCCACGCAACGGGCCTGTACGAGAACGGCGGTGGACTCGTCCAGCGTGAGGGATTGAGCGACCGAATCGACGTGCAAATCGGGACGCTCTCGAAAGCGCTGGCGAGTCAAGGCGGCTACGTCGCCGGGTCCGAGACGCTAATCGAGTATCTCGTCAACGAAGCCCGGTCGTTCGTCTTTTCGACCGGACTGGCACCACCTGCCGTCGGCGCGAGCAAAGCAGCCTTGCGAATCGCTCGCGACGGAGAGTGTCGGAAATCGCTCTGGGAGAACGTCGAGACGCTCCGAGACGGCCTCGAATCGATGGGCTACCGCGTTCTGGGGGAAACACAGGTCCTTCCGGTGTTGGTCGGCGACCGTGCAGACGCAATCGCACTCGATGAACGCCTTCGGGAACAGGGTATCGTTGCCCCCGTGATTCGGCCGCCGACCGTCCCCGACGGAACGAGTCGCATCCGGGTTGCGCCGATGGCAACCCACACGGAGGCAAATATCGACCGCTGTCTGACGGCGTTCGAAACAGTCGGAACGAATCTCGAACTTATCTGACACAGACCCAATGACGAATATAACGCACGATTTCGCGGTTGTTGGAACGGATACCGGTGTCGGGAAGACGGTCGTCACCGCCGGGTTAGTCGGCTGGCTTCGCAACGCCGGCCACGATGCACAGGCGGTCAAACCGGCGCAAACCGGCTATCCACCGGACGACGACGCCGAGTTTGTCGCAACGGCGTGTGGGACCGATGCGGCGGCGACCTGCGGCCCGCGGCTCGAGCCAGCTCTTGCCCCAGAAATTGCGGCCGACGTTGCCGACGAGCGAATCGACTACACGGCGATTTTCGAGACGTGTGCGGCCGCACTCGACCGAGATGGGCCGGGCGTAATTGAGGGAATCGGCGGACTTCGAGTCCCACTCGCTGATGGCAAGGAGGTAGTCGATTTGGTTTCGGAGTTGGACGTACCGACGATTCTTGTCGCGCGGTCCGGTCTCGGAACGCTGAATCACACCGCCCTCTCCGTCGAGGCGTTGCGTCGGCGAGACGTGTTTGTTTCGGGAATCGTCCTCAACCAATTCGAAGGGGAAACCGCCGCCGAACGGACCAACCCGCGCGTTCTCGAGGAGATGACCGGATGTCCGGTCTACACGATGCCGCCGCTCTCGATAGCGAAACCGGAAGACGCGGTGGCGGGCGTCTGCGAACACCTTCCGGTCGAGCAGGTTCTCTCTTCAGTCGAGCGAGACCCAATCGAGTGACGCACGGGACAATAGAGGGCTAACTTCAGTGTAGTCCACGACTACACACCAACTCTTCTCCACGACTGCACACCCACACTCTATCTTCTGTTCTACGCAGAGAGGCTCTAATAGCCGATATTCTCGACTGTCGGTACTCTCGACGGGTATACTCCGGATGCGTGATTGGAAGTTGGAACTACAGGCTTGCGTCGCATCCGGAAGTAGTAACACAGGGGGATGAAACAATGTCCGAACTCGACCACCCCGTGTTGCAGGAACTCATCTGGAAATCGATGCAACCAACGTTCCGATACTGACGGAACGCATTCAATTCTGTCTTCGCCAACCTATTAATTCTATCTATCTATATTTTAGATTAGAGGTATCTAAAAATGGTCGAGTGCGCCGATATTGGCGTCGGGGATAAGCCAATTACTGGGGTACACCGGACGAATACTAGTTACTAAACCGACATAGTTACCCTCGGGACACACCGATTCTCTGAACACGATGGCAAACCCCCGAACCACCTCGTCGCGATGGTCCTTCGTCACGAGCAATGCGTTCTGGACCGTGTTACTGCTCGCATACAATCTGTACGAACTGAACTCCGCCAGCGGTGGGTTCGAGCACGAGTGGTTTCTCGGCGGATTCACTGCGACGATGCTCGGCGCCCTCGTGCTCAAATATACGACCCCCGCACAGCGGGTGTGGAACCGATTCGAGCGGTTATCGGCGGGCACGACCGCTGGTATCCTCTTCACGATAATCGTGATTGCAGCGGGTCTCGCCGTCGCTTTCGAACTCAGTGAGTCGGCTGTTTTGAGTACGACGCTCGGGGCACTCTCAGCGGTGCTGATTGGTGAGATAGAATCGCTGGTCGAGTCCTCGTGACGATGAGGCCAGATTCCACGTTTGTGCTCAAACTGAGAATAGTGTCCTACTGACACCACTAAGCTTATCCCAGTCCTGTCTGTCGATTATCCCATGGCAGTCGGAAAAGCCCTCCAATCCGTGCCGAGCGCGCTCGCGCGGAACCCACTCATCGTTGCACTGTTCGGACTCTTCGGACTCATACAGTCCGTGACAGTCGTCACACAGCAGATAAACCCGCTCGTCGGTCTCGCAGTATCGGGTGTGTTCTTCCTCGGGATACTCGTCGGGATGCCGTTCATCCACGGCGGCCTCATCAAGATGGCCGACGAGGCACTCCGCGGAACAACCTCGCTGAGCACGTTTATCAGCGCCGGGAAGCAGAATTACGTCTCCTTACTCGGAGCCATGTTCGTCGTCTTCGGCGTGAACATGGCACTCGGGATTGTCCTCTGGATCATCGTCATCATGGGAGTCGGCGTCGGAATGGCGGTCGGAGAACACACAGGACTGATTATCGCGGGACTTATCGGTCTCGTCATCGGTCTCGTGTATTTCGTGTTCGTCTTCTTCATCCAGTTTTACTCCCAAGAAATCGTCCTCAACGATGCCAGCGCAATCGATAGCCTCAAACAGAGTGCAGCGCTCGTCCGGAAACATCTCCTGAGTACGTTCGGGTATATGTTGATTTCCGCCGTCGGAGGCGGCCTAGTGGGCGGCGCAATCGGTGCCGCCGGACCTCTGTTGCTCCCCGCCCCCTCCCCGACGCTCGACAGCCAACCGCTCACGCAGGAGCTCCTCCTCGGAATGGGCGGCTACCTCGTGATAGTCGTGCTCGCAATAGCAGTCCTTGGAAGTATCCTCACGGTCTTCTCGGTCGCGTTCTACCGAGAGATTCGAACGGGCCGACGCGGCGGTCAGCCCATGAACGCCTAACGAGAAACCCGGTCTCGTACCGGACTCCGATTCGTTGTTTTGTCCCGCTCTCCAGAGTAGCGTGGCCACCAATTGGCCCGGCGAATGGATTGGTTTTTGTATTTTCATTCTGATACGTTCGTATGGGATTATTCGCGGCGTTCCGACAGAAAGTGACCGTCGAATCACTCGACTACACCAATACCAAACCGCTTCTAATCGGTTGTTTTCGGACGATACTCATCGCCGTCCAGTTCGTGTTACTATTCATCCTTCTGAGTGTGATTTATCCGCCTACATTCGGGCCACCACCGTCGTCGAAGACTGTCTCGTTTCTCGTCGGTGTCGTTCCCGGAATCGTGTTCGGCGGAGTTGCTTTGTGCCTCGCCCATCGTGTGGACGTTCCCGCGGAAAAAGCAAACTCGATAGTATATGGCGCAATCGACGTGCTTCTCATATTGGGACTGTATTGTCTCATCTTCTTCTACGACCCAGTGGCGAGTGGCATATATGGAGTCACCTATTTGCTGAGTCGAACGCTCGTCCTACTCGGTATCTTCGGTGGCTCTCGAATCAAAGCGGCCCTCGTATAACACGCCGGATAGCCAATCGGAGTCGCAGTTGTGAACGGAAGCCTATTTGGGGGTATAGCCGTGGCGCGAGAGCGGTGCTAGCTACGGGTCGACGACAGAATCGAAGTTTCGAAGCCCGTACTCTCGGGCCGGAATCTCGCCGAACGACGACGCTCGACAGGCAATCTCACCGTCGTTCAGAAGGGTAAACGAATCGCCGACGGCGGCGGCGAAGTCGGGGTAGTGCGTCGAGACGACGAAGGAGATTCCTTCGGCCGTGAGTTCGCGAATCAACTCGACGAGCGCCCGAGTGCCGTCGCCGTCGAGACCGGCGGTCGGCTCGTCGAGGATGAGGTAGGACGGCTTCATCGCGAGCACACCCGCCAGTGCGACCCGCTTTTTCTCGCCGCCGCTCAGGCGACTACAGAGGCGGTCCTCGTAGCCGTCGAGTCCAACGCGGGAAAGCGCCCACTGGACCGTGTCCTCCGAGTCGTTTCCGAGATTAATCGGCCCGAACGCAACGTCCTGTCCGACTGTCGGAGCAACGAGTTGGTCATCGGGGTCCTGAAACACGAAGCCGACCGTCTGCCGGAGGTCAGTGAGACTGTCGTCGTCGTATCGGACCGGGTCGCCATCGACCAGTACACGACCATCGTCGGGTTCCAACAGCCCGTTGAAATGCTTGAGGAGCGTCGATTTTCCGGCACCGTTTCGGCCGAGTAAGACCGTTACGTCGCCCGACTCGGCGCGGAAGTCGACACCGCGGAGGACAGCCCGGTCGTCGTAGCCGAACTGGAGGTCGACAGTCCGAATCACAGTATGCCCCCGAACTGAGCGAATACGGAGGGAGTACCCACAAACCGGACGAATACTAAGAGCGCGAGGGCACCCAGCGCATACGTGTGACCGCGGCTATCGTAGTCTCGGACCGGGAACACGCCGTCGTAGCAACGCGAACGCATCGATAAATCGAGTTGTTCTGCGCTGTCGAGTGAGCTTAGCAGTAACGAAGTAGCGACGTGCTTGGTCGTCCGGAACGTCGCACGTTTAGAGGTGAATCCGCCGCGGAGTTTCGCAGCGGTGTACAGCCGAATCGACTCGTCGACGAGCACCTGAATGCCGCGGTAGACCAAAAGCAGCATCTCGACAAGTGGGTCGGGGAGTCCCAGCGTCCGCAACGCGGACACGAGCTGTGGAACAGTCGTCGTGAGCGCCAAAAACGAGAGCACCGAAAGCGATGCTATAGAGCGCAATCCGGTCTTCGTGGCGAGGAGGAGACCCTCCTCGGAGATGTGGAGTATCCAGTACTCGAAGACTGTCGTCGTACCAGGTGTGACGAGGGCAATCAGGACGAGACTGGGCAGCAGGAACCAAATCGGGTACTGGAGGAACGTGACGTACGCTCGGCCGACGGCGTGGACCGTCAAGAGCGAGAAGACGACAATCGCGGCCACGTACGACGAAAACCGGGCGCTCGTCGCAGTCAGCAACAATGAGAGGAGGACGAAGTACACTTTTACAGGTCCGTCGACGAGGGGGGTCGCATCGGCCTGAATTCGCTCAAGCGTCCGGTGCATGTGTCCCGTCTCTGAGGCGCTCAACGTAGTACGCCAGGACGAAGGCCGCAACACCGCCTTGGAGGGCGAACAACGCCAGTTCACCATACCCACCCGGTGGCGACCAGACGGAACTCGCCCACGGACTGTAGTCCGGGGCTTTGTCTTCGATAGTCGCAACCGCCTGCTCGTCTGTCGCACCGAGTCCAGCCACTGCCATCGTACTGAGGATGATAGCAAAGACGACCAAGACGCCGACTGCGAGCGGTCGCTTCATGCTGTAACCCCCAGTCGGTCTTTCGTAATCGAGCCAACGCGGACGAGATAGCCGACGAGCGCCGCCGCGATGAGTCCCTCGAAGATTCCAATCGGAAGTTGTGTGATGGCGAACACCGCCGCGAAATCGACAGTCGATGAAACGACGCCAGCAATCCCCTCTCCGCCGGGGAACGCCAACCCAAGTTGAACTGACGTGGTGAGATAGGTCACCCAGTCAGTGAGGACCGCAGCGACGAACGTCGCCTGTTCGAGCGAGAGGTGCGGACGAACCAACCGATATGCGGCCCAACCGACGAACGGGCCGACGATTCCCATCGCCGTGACGTTCGCACCGAGTGTCGTGAGTCCGCCGTGAGCGAGAAGTAGCGACTGGTACAGAAGGACGATAGTCGCAGCGAATGCGGTCACTGCTGGACCGAACAGGACGACCATCACGCCCGTCCCGGTCGGATGAGAGCTACTTCCCACCACCGACGGCAGTTTGAGTGCCGAGAGGACGAAGACGAACGCCGTCCCGATGGCGATGAGTGCTTTCGTTCTGGTGTCTGTCTTCACAGCCGTGAGGGTTCGTTTGGCACCGTACGCGACGATTGGGAGGGCAACGACGGTCCAGACGATTGCCCAAAACGGTGGAAGGAACCCTTCCATGATGTGCATCAGTGAATCGCTCCGTATTCGTGTTGACGAGAACGAGGTCATAAATCAATTTTGGTTGTCTTAGCGCAACTCAGGTTTAATAACCCCGTCAACGATGTTGTGAAATCAGAATTGGTGTACTACAAGCACAATTGTTTTTAAGCGCCGTCGGGATGGTAGACTCGAATGCCACGCGTAACGCTTCCTCACGACGCCAAGGCAGGACCCACAAAGCCAGAGGTGAGAGCTGTCACGCTCGAAAAACTCGACTTGCGCCCGACTGACCACTTCGTCGATGTCGGGTCGTGTACCGGTTCGGTCAGCATCGAAGCGGCACAACGAGTCCAACGAGTAACGGCTGTCGAACGGAAACCGAATCGGCTGGAGGTGACCCGGAAGAACCTCGCGGCAAACGACTACGACGCCGACGTGACGCTTCGCGAAGCAGAAGCGCCGAGCGGCCTTCCAGATGACGCAGACGCGATGTTCGTCGGCGGGAGTCGAAACTTCGAGGCGGTGTTGGACCACGCCGTGGACACCGACGTCGACCGAATCGTGATGAACGTCTCCCGCGTCGAACCGACCGGCGCGGCTATCGAAGCGTTCCGCGAGCGGGACCTGCTCTCGGAGGTCGTCCAGATGCAGGTGAGTCACGGCTACGAACTCGCCGGTGCGACGAGTTTCCGGTCGAACAACCCCGTCTACGTTATCGTCGGGCGGCGTGACGCCGGAGGGCTGGACTGATGACCGTTTACGGTGTTGGATTAGGCCCCGGTGACGCCGACCTCGTGACCGTCAAAGGAAAGCAAATCCTCGAATCGGTCGATGTCGTCTATTCGCCGGGTCGACTCTCGCGGACAGTTGCACTGAATCACGTCCCGGAATCGCGCATCGGTGACCTCGACTTCCCCATGACGCGAGACCCGGACGAACTGCGTCGTGCATGGAAGGAGGCGGCCGCAGAAGTAGCAGAACAAGCGAAATCGAGCGATGTTGCGTTCGTAACGCTCGGAGACCCGAACGTCTATTCGACCTTCGGACACCTCCGCCGGACGCTCGACGCGTTCCACCCCGAGGTTGAACTCGAAGTCGTCCCTGGCGTGAGTGCGATGACGGCGTTCGCCACCGCACTCGGCGTCGAAATCGAATCGGGAACCGGACTCTCGCTTCGCGAGGCCGCAAACGGGGCGGCACCGACAGGCCCAGACCGGATGATTCTGTTCAAAGTCACCGACGCCGTGGCGACCCACGAGGGACTGACGGACGCTGGCTACGACGTGAAGTTCGGCCGCCGACTCTTCATGGAACAGGGAGAGACGCTCGTCACGTCCGACCCGAAGGAAATCGAAGAGCGCGATTACTACACGCTGGCGTACGCAGAGCGCGAAGGTCTCGAACGTGACGTTGCGACCGCGGAGTTCGACGGTGTGGACTCGGAGGGGTCAGCGTGACGGCCGACGGAGACGCAGACACCGGATTCACCGACAACGAGGGAATTCCCTTCATCGGTGCCGGACCGGGCGACCCTGAACTGCTCACGGTCGCCGGAAAGAACCTCGTCGAAGAAGCGGACCTCGTTGTCCACGCTGGGTCGCTCGTGAACAGCGAACTCTTAGACGAGTACTGTGCGGACGCCGAGCAGGTAAACAGCGTCGGGAAGGACCTCGAAGAGCTGATTCCGCTGATGGCCGACGCCTACGAGGCGGGCAGAACAGTCGTCCGACTCCACAGCGGCGACCCGGCGATATACGGCGCGGCGCTCGAACAGATGGACGCACTGGCGAAGGAAGGAGTCCCGACGTATCTCGTTCCCGGCGTCACGTCGGCGTTCGCCGCGAGCGCGACCCTCCGAACTCAGTTGACGCTGAACGAAGTCGCAAACCACGTCGTCTTCACCCGGCCACAGGGCCGGACGCTCTCTCCCGAGGAAGACCACATCAGTGATTTCGTCGGCTTCGGCGACACGACGGTGTGTATCTACCTCGGCACGCACGCCGTCGAAGAGACGATGGACCGACTGCTCGACGAGGGACACGACCCCGACACGCCGGTCGCCGTCGTCTACCACGCCTCGTGGCCGGACGAGGATATCATCGAAGGAACCATCGAGACGATTGGCGAGAAAGTGTCCGAGGCCGGCTACCGGGCCTCGGCACTCGTGATGATTGGTGACGCTATCACTGGCTCGGACTACGAGCGGTCATTCCTCTACGGCGACTGGGCCCGCGGGGGAGACGCGCCGAACGACGAAAACGATTCTTCAGAACAAGAGCGTGATGCACAATGAGCGATAATTCGACAGACTCTGGCAGTGGCCACTGTCAGACGCCAGACAGCGACGGCGAGGTCGCACGCGAGATTGGCATCGTCAGTTTCGAGCGAAAACTCGACACGGCGGAGGAAATCAAGCGCGACCTCGCAGACGAGTACGACCGAATAGACATCCTCACCTACCACGGCGACGTGTTCGCTGAGCACTGGGGCGAATACGACTGTTTCGTCGGCCTGATGGCGAGCGGTATCGCCATGCGAAAGACCGCCGGACTCCTCGACGACAAGTGGGAAGACCCGGCGGTCGTCGTCGTCGACGAAGAACTAACGTGGGCAATCCCGCTTACCGGCGGACACCACGGTGCGAATCAGGTCGCCTACGACCTGTCGAAACTCGGCGCTGTTCCGGCGATGACGACCGCCTCCGAGGCGGCCGGAAAACAGGGTGTCGAGAGCAAGGCGAAGGCGCTCGACACGCACGTCGTCAACGGCGATTCGACCGTTGCGACGAACCTCGCCGTCCTCAACGACGAACTCGGACCGGTTGCCCGACTCGACGGACCGAAGGCGGTTCTCGTCGACGACGACGTGACCGTCCTCAAGCGAAACGGCGAGGACGGGGTCGTCCTCGGAACCGGAAGCGTCTCCGGCGCGAAAAAAGAGCAGTTCCTGACCGCGTGGGAGCAAGCGCTCGACGACGCCGACTGCACGTGGGACGACGTTGACTTCGTTGCGACGGGCACACGAAAGGCCGACGAACCCGGGATGCTCGACGCCGCCCAAGAAATCGGCGCGGGCGTCGTCTACTTCGAGAAGGAGACGCTCACCGAGTTCGAAGGCCCGACCCCGTCGCGGTCGAAGGAACTCATCGGCTGGCCGGGCATCGCCGAAGCGAGCGCGATTGCCGGCGGCCGTGACCACGAACTCGTCGTGAAGAAACAGCGCTACGACGATGCGGTGACCGTGGCGGTGGGACGATGAGCGAAGGCGCAGCGACGACGACAGGCGACCGCGAAGAAGCCCCTGACGACTACGGCACGCTCTACGTCGTCGGCATCGGCCCCGGCCTCCCCGCGCACATGACTCAGCGCGCCAAAGAGGTCATCCAGACTGCCGATTGCGTCGTCGCGTCGAACCTGTATCAGGAGTTCCTCCGCGACGACGACACGCTCCCGCCCGAAGACAGCGACGAGGGGCCCGAAGTCGTCCGTTCCTCGATGGGCCAACAGGTCGAACTGACCCGAGAGGCCTTCGAGCGCGTTCGAGAGGGTGAGGACGTCGCGCACGTCTCCGGCGGCGACCCGAACGTCTACGGCAAGTCCGACCTCGTGTTCACGATGGCGGACGCCGACGACGCGACGGACGTTCCCATCGAAATCGTTCCCGGCGTGACTGCGGCACTCGGCGGCGCGGCGATGATGGGCGCGCCGCTGTCGAACGACTTCTGTACGATTTCGCTGTCCGACAAGTGGCGTGGATGGGACGAAATCGAGGAGAAACTGCGCGCGGCCGCCATCAGCAACTTCGTCATCGTGCTGTACAACTGCTGGCGAAACTACACCCGCGCCATCGACATCGTCCGGGAAGAACGCGCTGACGACGTTCCAGTCGGCATCTTCAACGACGCCGGTCGCGGCGAATCGGGGCGGAATCTGGACGACGAGACGTTCTCGATTACGACCCTCGGCGACGCGAAATCCCACGACGAGGACGTCGGCGGGATGGGAACGTCGATTCTCATCGGGACGCACGAGACCGAACCGTGGAGTAACGACTACGAAACGTACCTCGTCACGCCCCGCGGCGGGCGCGACGTCGACGACTTCTAACCATGAGCGAAACAGACACAGAGACCGAATCGAAGTGCGGCGGAACGACGACTGACTCGACCGAAGAGACGAAGGAAACGACCTCGAAATGCGGCGGGAAGTCGAGCAAATCGGCTGAGCCAACTGAATCGACCGACTCCTCATCCTCGAAGTGCGGCGGTTCCTCCAAATCCAAGTCCTCGTCGAGTTCCGGATGCGGAAGTTCGAAGAAAAAACAGACCGACGAGAAGGTCGAGGCGACCGTCGACGACTTCGACGGCGAACCGGGCCAACTCGTCGCAGTCGGTCTCGGACCGGGTCGCCCGAGCGAGATGACGTCGCTGGCGAAAGAAACGCTCCGAGATGCTGAGCACATCGTCGGCTACACGACCTACGTCGAACTTCTCCCCGACGACATCGTGGAAGGTGCCGAGGACATCTACTCGACGCCGATGTGCGGTGAAGTCTCCCGAACCGAAGAGGCAATCGACCGGACGCTCGCCGGAAACGACGTCGCAATCGTCGGCAGCGGCGACCCGAACGTCTACGCGCTGGCCGGACTCGCGCTCGAAATCCTCGAATCGAAGGGCGCGACCGCTGACATGGTCGACTTCGACGTTGTTGCCGGCGTTCCCGCCGCGCAGTCGTGTGCTGCGCGACTGGGCGCGCCCCTAGTGAACGACACGGTTACCATCAGCCTCTCGGACCACCTGACCTCGATGCCGACAATCGAGTCGCGTCTGCACTCGGCCGCGAAAGAGGGCTTCACCATCGTTATCTACAACCCGTGGAGCCGAAAGCGGCGGTCGAACTACGAGAAGTGTTGCGAGATTCTGCTCGAACACCGCGACCCAGAGACGCCGGTCGGCATCGTCCACGGCGCGGGTCGTGAGGACGAACGAGTGGAAATCGTCGAACTACAGGACCTGCTCGAACTCGGTGAGACGGACCTCGTGGACATGACGACGACGCTGCTCGTCGGCAACGAGGAGACGTACGTGTGGGACGACCGCATGGTGACGCCCCGCGGCTACGAACAGAAATACGAGTACTGAGATGTTCGAAATCGAAATCGACAGAGCGGCCTGCGACGGCATCTTCGCGTGTCTCACCCGCGACGAGCGATTCGTCGAAGACGAGATGGGACTCGCAACGATTGATGCGGACGCAGCGGGCGTGGTCGAGGTTGCGCGTGACGACGAGAAAGACAGAGTCGTTGCGACCGTCGAAGGCGACATCGAGGATGCGAACCTTGCGGCGCGAGCGTGTCCACCCGGCGCGATTACGGTTCGGGAGGGAGAGACATGAGCGACACCGACGTCGAACCAGCGGCTGACCTCCTGAAGAGCGCACCCAAAACTGCCTACCTGTGGGGCCACGTCGCCGGTAGTGACGACATCGAATCAGATACAGTCACGGTCCGAACGAACGACGAGACGTGTGCGAACCGCGTCGCGGCAATTGCCGGCGGCGGCGACATCGACCAGCAGGTGACCGAGCGGCCCTACGCGCACAACACCTCCGTCACCCGGACGAAAGACGAGTATCTCGTGACAGTCGAAGGCGACATCATCAAAAGCGCGACCGGCGCGTTCGGCCTCCCGGTCGGCGACGACGCGGGTGGCTACCGGTTCGACGTGTTCGACGAGTACCGGAAGCAACTCCTCCGCGGACTGCTCGAAAGTTGCGGGACCGTCTGTTTCAAATCGTCCAGCGGGACGGTCGGCATCTCGTTCGTCCACGACGACCGAACCCTTCTGGAGACGATTGACGGGCTACTCGAATCTTGCCCGGTTGACGCGCCGACCGGCGACATCAGCGAAACCTCCTCGGGTGGCTACTGGTTCGGTCTCGACGATGACGCCGCGGCCCCGTTCGGAACGTGGGTCTACGACGGAAGCGACGAGACGAATCTGTTCGCACCGACGCGTCGGCGGAAACTGACGCGAAGCCTCGAACAGGCCCAGAACTAATGAGTACTGAGCAGCTATCACTCGACGACGACGCGATTCTCCTCGTGGGACACGGGTCCCGCCGGGAGAAGTCGAACGAACAGGTTCGGACGCTCGCCGCCAAGCTAGAATCGGAACTGTCGATTCCGGTCGACGCGGCGTATATCGAGCTTGCCGACCCGTCGATAGAAGACGCCATCGAGACGCTGGCACCGACCTGTCAGACGTTGACCGTCGTTCCGTTGTCGTTGTTCGCTGCGAGCCACGTCAAAAACGACGTTCCGATGGCGGTCCAGGTCGCCCGGACGAAGTACGACGACGTAACCTTCCACTTCGGGTCGCACCTCGGCATCCACCCGTCGGTTGTAGACCTGCTCGACGACCGCGTTCGCGGGGTCGAAGCTGACCTCGGCGTCGACCGAGATGACGACGACGTGGCAGTCGTGCTGTGCGCCCGCGGGTCGAGCGACCCGGACTCGAACGGCGACGTTCACAAACTGGCTCGGCTCCTGTACGAAGGCAGGGGGTTCACGCGCGTCGAATCGACGTTCATCGGCGTGACCTCGCCGCGCCTCGAAGAGACGCTCCACACCGTCGCAAAAGACCGCCCCGATGCGGTCGTCGTCCTCCCGTACATGCTCGGCGACGGCGTGCTGACGCAGCGAATTATCGACAAGACGGAGACGTTCGACGACGAGTACCCGTACGTCCGCGCCGGTGCGTCGGGACCGCTCGGAACCGACGACCGACTCGTCGATGCGCTCGTCGACCGCTGTCAGGAAGCGCGCTCGGGGAGCGTGGAGATGTCGTGTGATACCTGCAAGTACAAAGTCGAACTGTCGGGCTACGAAGACGACCAAGGCGGCGCTCGCGCGATGCTCCGCTCGCTGGTCCACCAAGCCGAACACGCCGACCGGAGCGACGTCGACGACGACCCGCACGTCCACGACGCCCCTGAAAAACACGTCGCCGTCTGTACGAACCAGACCTGCGCCGCAAGCGGCGCGGCCACCGTGCTCGAACAACTCAGACAGCAGGCGCGGAACTCGGGCGACTGCGATGTCCGAATCACGCGCAGTTCGTGTCTCGGCCAGTGCGGCGACGGTCCCATCGTCACCGTCTATCCCGACAGCATCTGGTACGGGAGCGTGACGCCCGACGACACAGAACGCATCGTTTCGTCCCACCTCGAACGGGACCGCATCGTCTCCGACCTCGTACACCAATCACTCTAACCATGGCATGCGCTGAACTCGAAGCACTCCGACTCGCACTGATGAACATCACCGGAACCACAGACGAGAGCGTCAAACAACACGCCGAAGCCGAACTCGAAGGCTACCTCGACGAACCCGGTCCGATACAGGCGCTGGCAAACGCCTCGACCCTCGACGAGGCACAGCGGCATCTCGACGCCGCGCTCGTGGACCTCGAAGAGGAGGCGACGCAGACGCCGAACGACGACCCGAAATCCGGCTATCTTCGCGGGCGCGTTATCGCCGTTCGGGACGCCGAGCGGTCGCTGAGCCGTCTCCGCGACCAGACGGACTCGTTCCTCGAAGACCTCGGCGAGGCGCACCACGACCTCCACGACACCTTCCCAATCGAGGAGTAAGACGCGATGACCGACTTCCTGAACCGACACGACTTGGGAGACCTAGAGCCTGCAGCAAGCCGCCACAATTGGGCTCGGTCAGCAGTCGCCGCTGCCGACGAACAGGTGTTCGTGGGCACGGCCGACGGCCGTATCGCCGCGTTCGGTTCTGACCTCGAAGACGGCGAACGCTGGTCGACGAGCGGCGAAAACCGAATCGTGTCGATGGCCGCAACCGACGACTGCCTCGTTGTCGGCGAGCGCGGGGGAGACGGAATCCTGCGCGTCTTGGACCCTGAGACGGGTGAGCAACGCTGGGAGTACGCGACGACCGACGACATCGGAACCGCGACGAAAGACTCGCTTTTCTTCCTCCCCTACATCGTCGATGTCGCGGTCACCGAAACCCGGGTTGTCGCTGCCGCCAGACGATACGAACGGGACGGAAAAGAGCGGCTCTGGACGAGCGTCGTCTTCGGATTCGACCACGACGGCGAACTCCAGTGGCGCTACCGAGTCAGCGCGTCTCCAATCGCGTTAGACACCGAAGGAGGACGCGTTGCCGTCGCATACAACCGATGCCCGAAATCCGAGCAAGACGGTCTCGTCGTACTGGACAGCGAAACGGGAGACCCAATCACGACGTGGGACCCGGAAGTCGACGCGGAGCGCCGTGTCGGGGATGTTGCATTCGCTGCTGACGGCGATATCGCCGTTTCCTGTCACGGCGACAAGCGCGGCTATTTGCTCGATTCCGATGGCCGTGAACGGTGGCGCGTCGACCTTGCGACGAAGCAAACTATCGACGGCGAAACGGTGTACGCCTATCCGAATCACGTGTGTGTCGCCGACGACGGCGTCGTCTTCGTGACGGGCAACACGTTCGCCGAATCGACGCGCGACCCGGACGGGCGACACCCACAGGAACACACCGTGTTCGGGGTCAAAGACGGCGAACAACGGTGGGCGTACGACTCCGGCGGGTTCGCTCGGGGTGTCGAGTCAATCGGTGAGCGCGTCGTCGTCCCGTCAGCGCAGAATTTCCGACGACGGAGCGCAGAGACCCACGGAGTCCACGTCTTCGACGCTGAATCGGGACACGTCGAGACATCCTCAGTCTCGGGAATCCCGACGGCAGTAGCAATCGGTGGCGACGTCCTTGCAGTGGTCGAAGAACCCGTCGAATACCACGACGAAGGCGTCACTCACGGGGCATATCGACTCAACACGCGGGCGATATCGAAGTCGAAGAAGTAGTAAGTCACCCGCCCCGCACCGGCTACCGCCGCACTATTTCTCGCGGGCAGATTTCGCGGCGTCGACCACTCGTTCTGCGGAGAGTTCGGAGAGCGAAATCCGTTGTCCGTTCGTCTCGGAGACGAGAATGTCGGTCACGCCGATACCGTCGTCTCCGGCGTCGACGACGACGACCGATGCATCGCTGGTTGCGAGTTGCCGCGCCGCCGACCGAGTCTCCCGGGTTGGACTGCCGTCGGCGACGTTCGCTCGGCCGTCGGTTACGACGACGACGAGACACGAGTCTGTCTCGGCGCGCGTGACGAGTCGGTGGGCGGCGTCCAAGCCGTCGGGAAGCGGGGTTCGGTCGCCCGTGGGGAGTTCCTTCAGGTGCCGGGCCGCGAGTGTAACGCTGTTGGTCGGCGGGAGCAGAACCTCGGCCGAGTCGCCGGCGACGGCGACGAACGCGACTTCGTCTCGCTGTTGGTAGGCGTCTTCGAGAAGCGACATAACGGTCCCTTTCGTCTCGCGCATCGCGGAGCGCATCGAGGCACTCGCGTCGACAACAAACACGATGAGCGACCGAGCAGAGCCTCGTTTGACGGCTGTTTTGAGGTCCGCCTCGGTGACGCTGGTTCGACCGTTCGATGCGGCCGTCCGGACCGATGCGGCAACGTCGATGTCGTCCGAGGTCGTCGCGGGTTCGGTCCTGACCCGCGACCCGCGTCCGTGCCGCGATTCACCGACGGCGACCCGTGTTCCGCCACCAGGTGTGTCAGACTGGAGGTCGGTGTCGTCGATAGGTGGTTCGTCAGTCTTCCCAATCGCTGCTCGTTGCTGGCCGGGGAGAAGCGGCGTCGCTTCGGGCGCTTCGTCGTCGTCATCGTCGGGTTCCGACCCCGAATCGGAGTCCGAGTCCGGCGAGTCCCCGTGGTCGTCGTCGCTGTCACCGTCTCGCGTCGTTTCGACCCCGCCCGAATCGGTCGCGTTCTCGCTGTCGGACGAGGATTCGCTGTCGGGTTGTTGCTTCGGGTCGCGGTCGGAATCGTCGTCACCACCACTGTCGGTGTCGCCCTCTTCGTCGCTTTCTCCCTCTTCGTCGCCTTCGCTGCCAGTGTTCTCCTCGCTGTCAGCGTCTGTCTCTTCGTTTCCCGCGTCCGAATCCTCACACTCCGTGCTATCGTCTTGCTGGTCGCCTTCGTCTGTGTCTCCGTCCGCTTGGTCTTCGTCGTCGAAGTGGTCGTCGAGGATGTCGTCGGCGTCGGGGGCATCGTCGAACGGGCGATTCTGGAGTCGGTGCGGGAGCGCGAGCGCCGCGGCCTCGCGAACGTCGCCCGTGATGACTTTCGTTCGGCCGTCGAGCGCGGCGAGGGTTCGAGCAGTGCGAGCGATGGCGATATCGGCTCTGTGTCCCTCGACGCCCGCATCGAGACAGAGTTCGGCGATGTCGACCTTGAAATCAGAAGGGAGAGAGACGGTCGCCAGTCGGTCGCGGGCGTCTCGAACGTCGCGTTTGAGCGTGGCCACCTCGTCGTGGTACGGGTCGAACGATTCGGCCGAGTCGTGGCCGCGTTCGAGCGCCCGGTCGATAATCGTGACGCGGTCGTCGACGGACCTGCTGCCGACGACACTCGCTTGGAGGGCAAATCGGTCTCGGAGTTGCGGACGGAGGTCACCCTCTTCGGGATTCATCGTGCCGACGAGCGTGAATTCGGCGGGGTGTTCGACGCTGACGCCGTCGCGTTCGACGCGGTTGACGCCGCTCGCGGCGGTGTCCAAGAGCAAGTCGACGAGATGGTCGTCCAGCAGATTAACTTCGTCGACGTAGAGAATACCGCGGTTCGCACGGGCGAGCAGCCCGGGGTCGAACGACGCTTCGCCATCGAGCGCGTCGGCGACCGAGAGCGTCCCGGCAACGCGGTCGCGAGTTGCCCCGAGCGGGAGGGTGACGAGCGGGACTGGACGCGTCTCGACGTCGAAGTCATCGCGCCCGCGGCACGATTCGCACTGTCGCGCCGGGTCGTCCGGCGGGCACCCGTACGGGCACCCCGCAACCACCTTCTGCTTTGGCAGTAACTCGGCGAGTGCCCGAACGGTTGTGGATTTCGCCGTCCCCTTCTCGCCACGAACGAGAAGCCCGTCGAGTTCGTCGTTGACGCCAACGGCCAGCAACGCCCGTTTCAACTCCTCTTGCCCAACAATCGCAGGGAACGGGAGCGTCTGCGTAGTCATGAGATATGAAACCTTACTTGTAGTAGGGCAATAATGCTTTATCAAAAGATGCCAACGATTGGTCTGTACACGGCGACCGAAAACGAGTTGGGGGCGGTACAGCAGGCCGCACAACGGCTCGACGGAATCGACTTCGTCGTCCGTTCTTCGAGCGACCTCGACGACGTGACCGACGTCGACGCGTTCATCGACGAAGTGGAGTCGGCGACGGCGGTCGTGCTCTGGCTTCACGGCGCGGAGGACAGCATGCCTGGCTACGACCACGCGGTAGAGCGTCTCTCCGACGCGGGCGTCCCGCTGGTCGTCAAAGCCACAGGCGATGCATTCGCGCTTCGAGACACGACGGTTTCCGAGGGCGACCGGGAGCGGGCGTACGAGTACCTCGAACGCGGCGGCGTCGTCAACATCGAGAACCTCTGTCGGTTCCTCGCCGCCGAGTACGACGACTTCGACACGACCGTCGACGACCCGGTCAGTCTCCCGACGGAAGGTGTCTATCACCCCGACCACCCCGGTATCGAGTACGACGAACTCCTCGATACGTTCGACTCCGAAAGCCCGACCGTTGGCATCTGGTTCT
Organism: Haloferax mediterranei ATCC 33500; assembly: GCF_000306765.2. Lineage (NCBI taxonomy): Archaea > Methanobacteriati > Methanobacteriota > Halobacteria > Halobacteriales > Haloferacaceae > Haloferax > Haloferax mediterranei. The sequence goes on along the minus strand of NC_017943.1, from coordinate 66,146 downwards.
ACGAGTCACACTGGACGCACGCGAACACGCGGTACATCGATGCACTGGTCGAGCGGTTAGAATCGCTTGGCGTGAACGTCCTGCCCGCGTTCTGTAACCCGGCGACCGACGAGGAAGGACAAGAAAACGCCGAGTGGGTCGCCCGAAACTGGTTCTCGGACGACGACGGCCCGCTCGTGGACGCTGTCGTCAGTTCGTTCATGTTCTCGCTGTCGATGAGCGAGCGGGGCCGAGACGCGGCCGACGAGGGAGCCAACGCGGAAGATGTCTTCCTTACGGAACTCGGCGTGCCGGTCCTGCAGGCGATTACGACGATGCGGTCTCGCTCTCGGTACGAGAGCAGCGATACGGGCGTTATGGGCTTCGAACTCGCGCTTTCGGTCTCGCTGCCCGAGTTCGACGGGAACGTCATCACCCACCCGATAAGTGGAAAAGAGCGAATGGAAGACGAAGCGGGCGTTGGCAGCGCGCCGAAGCAGCACTTCCCCATCGAGGACCGCATCGACCACGTGGCACGACTCGCGGTCAACTGGGCGAAGCTTCGATACCTGCCGAACGACGAGAAGAAGGTCGCCGTCGTCCTCCACAACTACCCACCGAGCGACGACGGTATCGGGACGGCGTTCGGTCTCGACAGCCCGGCGAGTACGGTCAATCTGCTCTCCGAACTGCAGAATCGCGGCTATACTGTCGGTGACGTGCCGACCGACGGACAGGCGCTCATCGACACCCTCACGTCGCAACTGACGCTGGACGACCGCTGGGTCGCGCCCGAGGACGTTCGGGACTTAAGCGTCGACGTGGTTTCGTCCGAACAGTACGGCGAGTGGTTCGAGGAGACGGACGAGCGGTTCCAAGACAATCTCGTCGAGGAGTGGGGCGAACCGCCGGAGCGGCCCTTCGCGATTCCGGGTGTCGAGTTCGAAAACGTTCTCGTGACCGTCCAACCGCCGCGAGGGTTCGGGATGGACCCCTCGAAGGTGTACCACGATTCCGACCTCCAGCCACCGCACGACTACCTCGCCTTCTACGGGTGGCTGCGAAACGAGTTCGACGCCGACGCCGTCGTCCACCTCGGCACGCACGGCAGTCTCGAATGGCTCCCCGGCAAGACCGTCGGCCTGAACGCCGAGAGCGCGCCGGACCAGTTGGTCGCCGACCTGCCGAACGTCTACCCGTACATCATCAACAACCCCGGCGAGGGCACGCAGGCCAAGCGCCGGTCGTACGCGGCCATCGTCGATTACCTGACGCCCGTCATGCGAACCGCCGGGACGTACGACGACCTCTCGGACCTCGAAGAACTCGCCCGAGAGTATCGCGAGGCGGGCATGGACGAGGCGCGACCCGACAGCGGCGAACACCTCCGTGACCTCGTCCTGGAGGCGGTCGACGACCTCGACCTCGCAGTCGAACTCGGGTTCGAAGACCCCAGCGACATCCACGACCCCGAACGCGTCGACTTCGACGTGCTCATCGAGCGAATCCACGAGTACCTGACCGACATCAAGACGACGCAAATACGGATGGGTCTCCACACGATGAGCGAACCACCGGAACACGACCGTCTCGTGGAGTACCTCGTCGCACTCACGCGCCTTCCGAACGCCGATACGCCGAGTCTACGTGGAAGCGTCGCTGGCGTCATGGGCGTCGATTACGACCGGATGCGGGACGAACCGGGAACCTACGACGACGAACTCGGGATGTACCTCTCGGAGGCGTCCGACCGCGTCTACGACCAGTGCGTGGAACTAGTCGAAACCCTCGCGGAACACGACTTCGACGTGCCCGAATCGGAGGTCGAAGCCGACCCGGACGACGAAGTGAATATGAACCTGCTCGTCGTCGATATCGACCAACTGGGCGATGCACGGGCGAAGCGCGGCGCGCACGACGACCTCCGAGAAGTGCTGGCGTTCATCTGCGAGGAGGCGGCCCCGCGAGTCGATGCTGCTGCCGACGAGATTCCGCAGACCGCGGACGCACTCAATGGCGAGTACGTCCAACCGGGCGGCAGCGGTGCGCCGACCCGCGGCGGGGTGGACTTGCTCCCGACCGGGCGGAACTTCTACACGCTCGACCCCCGGAAGGTCCCCGCGAAACCGGCGTGGGACGTTGGGAAGCGCGTTGCAGATGGCGTCCTCGAACGTCACTACGACGAACACGAGGAGTACCCCGAAGAGTTCGGCGTCGTGGCGTGGGGAACACCGACGATTCGGACTCGCGGCGAGACCATCGCGCAGGTGCTCGCGTTCATGGGCGTCGAACCGGTCTGGACCGACGCGGGCCGCATCGACGACGTGGAACCGGTTCCGCTCGACGAACTCGGTCGGCCACGAGTCGACGTGACGACGCGCGTGTCGGGACTCTTCCGCGACGCCTTCCCGCAGGCGGCGAGCGTCATCAACGACGCCGTCGATGCCGTGGTCGAACTCGACGAACCGCACGACATGAACTACGTGAAAAAGCACGTCGAGGAGGAAGCCGAGGAGTTAGAAGACGATGGTGTCGACGCCAGCGACGCCGAAAAGTTGGCCAAGCACCGCGTCTTTACGACGACGCCCGGCGGCTACGGTGCCGGGACGAACAAAGCGGTCGACGAGGGTAACTGGGACGACCGCAGCGACCTCGCCGACGTGTACGTCCAGTGGGGCGGCTACGCCCTCGGCAGTCGCGGCCGCGTGACCGAAGCGCACGAGGCGTTCGAACGACGACTGAGCGGCGTCGAAGCGACAGTGAAAATCGAAGACACCGCCGAGCAGGACGAGTTCGACTCGTCGGACTGGTACGCGTTCCACGGCGGGTTCGTCTCGGCCGTCGGCGAAATCTCCGGGAGCGACCCCGCGTCCTACGTCGGTGACTCCAGCGACCCGGACAACGTCCAAATTTACACCAACGAGGAGAAGGTTCGCAAGACGATGCGGGCCCGCGTCCTCAACCCCGACTGGCTCGACAGCATGGAGGAACACGGCTACAAGGGCGCTGGTGACCTCTCGACCACGGTCGACGTCGCACTCGGCTGGGACGCGACGACCGGCGTCGTCAGCGACGCGCTCTGGGAACAACTCGCCGAGGCCTACGCCTTCGACGAGGACCGACAGGAGTGGATGCGCGACGTGAACCCGTGGGCGCTCGAAAGCATCACGGCGACCTTCCTCGAAGCCATCGACCGCGGCCTGTGGGACGCCTCCGACGACGTGAGCGAACAGTTGCAGGACATCAACCTCTCCGTCGAGGGCGACCTCGAATCGAACACGACCAACGCGGTAACGCAGACCCACACCCAAACCCAAAATGACTGAAAACGAAGCATACGCGGACCTCGGCGCAACGACGCAAGAAGCGATGGATATCGCGGAGACGAGCATGGACATCGTCCGGACGTTCGTCCCCGACGAGACGCTGAACGACCGGCTTCGACAGAAGGCGGTTCACTCGACCGGCGATATCGAGTTCCAGCACCTCATCCGCTGCCAGAACAACCCCGTCGTCTCCGGTGCTCGGGCCGTCCTCGACGAACAGCCTATCGTGACGGATATCACGATGGTGAAAGCGGGCATCACCGGTCGCGGCCACGACTGCCCCGTCAAAAAGGCCATCGGCAACGGAGCCGAACTCGCCGCCGAGACCGGTATGACCCGGACCGCGGCCTCGGTGCTCGAACTGGACAAGCAGGGCGTCTACGAAGGTGCAATCGCCGTCGTCGGTAACGCGCCGACCGGCGCGCTGGCGCTCGCCGACTGCATCGAGAACGGAACCCGCCCGGCAGCTATCGTCGCGACGCCAGTCGGCTTCGTCAAGGCCGAGGAGAGTCGCAAGCGTATCCGCGAAATTGCGGACGAGTACGACATCCCCGCCGTGACGAACGTCGGGAAGCGTGGTGGAAGCGGCCTCGCAGCAGCACTCACGAACGAACTAATCCACGTTGCAAGCGACGTGCGCGACGGCGAGGTGGACCTGACCGCTCATGAGTGAGGACGACCCGTACGACCTCAACGTCGGGCCGGACCCGGCGGGCTTCGCAGCCGCTGCACCCGAATCGGAACTCGACGAGACCGACAATCCGGTGTACGGGGTCGGCATTGGCCCCGGAAATCTAGAGTACCTGACGCCGCGTGGCCTACGGGCTATCAAAGAAGCGGACGTCGTCGTCGGCTTCCAGACTGTCGTCGATTTCGTCGCCGACGAGACCGACGCGGACCTGCTCACCTGCGGGTACGCGGACGAAGCGGACGCCCTCAACGAGTTCGCCAAGCGCGTTAGCTCCGGCGACCGCGGGACAGCGGTCTTGATGGGCGACCCGAACCACTCGGGGTACCAGTTCCTCGGGAAGGTGCAGCAGGTCGTCGAGCGGCCGGTCAAGGCGATTCCGGGGATTTCCTCGCTGCAAATCGCCGCGAGTCGGGCACGCACGCCGATGGAAGACACGCGATTCGTCACGCTCCACAAAAGCGGGTCGCTGGACGCCGACCTCGACCGACTGGCCGAGGTTGTCGGCGAACGGCACCTGTTGGTCCTCCCGCGACCGTTCGATTTGATGCCGGGCGACATCGCCGAGTTCCTGCTCGAATCCGGCGCGGACGAGACGCTCGATGCGCTCGTCCTCGAACGACTGACGCACGACGACGAACACATCACGCGAACCACGCTCGGCGAACTCAGCGAATCCGCCGGCGGAAGCGGCCCCGAATCGACACCGTACTCGGACCTCTCGGTGCTCGCCGTTCGTGCACCAGTCACGCCGGAGGACGACTGATGGACGGATTCGTCCTCGCGGGAACGAAGTCCGGCGTCGGAAAGACAGTCGCAACGCTGGCCATCATCCAGGCGCTCCAGGACGACGGCTACAGCGTCCAACCCGCGAAAGCCGGACCCGACTTCATCGACCCGAGCCACCACGAACAGGTCGCCGGGCGGCCGTCGCGGACGCTTGACCTGTGGCTCGAAGGCGAAGACGGCGTTCGTCGAAACTTCCACCGCGGCGACGGCGACATTTGCATCGTCGAAGGCGTGATGGGATTGTACGACGGCGATTGCTCCAGTACCGCCATGGTCGCCGACGCGCTCGACATTCCGGTCGTGTTAGTCGTCGATGCGAAGGCCGGTATGGAGAGCGTCGCTGCGACGGCCCACGGCTTCCGCGAGTACGCAGCGCACGCGGGCCGCGATATCGACGTTGCCGGTATCATCGCCCAGCGGGCACACGGCGGCCGCCACGAAGAAGGAATCAAGGGCGCACTGCCGGACGACTTGGCGTATTTCGGCCGCATTCCACCGCGGTCGAGCCTCGAAATCCCGGACCGACACCTCGGTCTCCACATGGGCGATGAGTCGCCACTGGACACAGACGTACTCAGCGAGGCGGCAGCAGAAATTCGAACCGACCGGCTGGTCACTGCCGCGCGGGAACCACCACGTCCATCGTTGCAAGAGTCGGTCGAAAAAACTGGCTCGCGCGTCGCGGTCGCCCGCGATTCGGCGTTCTGTTTCGCCTATCCGGCGACCGTTGAGGAACTCGATAAGCGGGCGGATGTGGTGACGTTCTCGCCGGTCGCCGGTGATACCCTCCCGGACTGCGACGGCGTCTACCTGCCCGGTGGCTACCCCGAGCTTCACGGTCCCGAACTGGATGGGTGTCCCGCATTCGACGACATCGCCGCGCGGGCCGCAGAGGGACTGCCGGTATTCGGCGAATGCGGTGGTCTAATGGCGCTTACTGAGTCGCTGACGACCGACGACGGCACGTACGAGATGGCTGGCGTCCTCCCGGCGGACGTGCAGATGTGCGACCGCTATCAAGCACTCGACCACGTCGAACTCCGTGCGAAGTCGGATACCCTCACTGCTGGACAGGGCAGTCGGCTCCGCGGCCACGAGTTCCATTACTCTCGTGCCGATGTCGATTCGGACGCGCGGTTCGCCTTCGATGTCGTCAGAGGGAGCGGGATTCAGGACAGTTCAGATGGACTGATGGAGTACCAGACGCTCGGAACCTACTGCCACGTCCACGCGGAGAGCGGGGCGTTCGAGACGTTCGTTGGGAACCTGTCGTCGTCTCGGTGAGATACCACGTCAGCTTTTGAATGGGAATCGAGTGAAGCGGGAGGTACAGCAACGTGGTGAGACAGTACCGACGGTGGGTTTCGGGAGCGAGAAACCTCCCGCTAATCGGTGATTATTTCAATGTCTGATCGAGCAAACGGTAGACGGCTTATTTTCCAATTTCTGTGTATTTTTCTTTTAATCGTTGTCTTTAACAGTGATTAAATAAATGTGAGTATGGGAGATAGCGTCAACTGGTCAGAATGACCAAGAAGAAATCACTGCTGTCGTCGAACCGCCGGACTGTTCTCAAAAAACTCGGTGCGATTGGTATCGCAAGCACTGGGTTAGTGTCGACCACCGCTGCAGCTGCAGATACGAAAAAAGACAAATTTGTGAGTGTCGGTGAGGCAAAACGAGTTGCGGAGCAGATGATTCCGCACTACGGAAAGACTGATTCCGAGTTCAAGCCGTGGCAGCGTGGGTCTCCCGGAAGTCCAACAAAATACTACACCCACACCACAGACGGTGGGTACGACCCAGCAGCGTACGTCTTCCCGGTAGTTGGTCGCGGTTCATCAAAAGAGGCGCTCGGCTACATCACCATCTCCGCGCGTCGGACGTGGGCACCTGTTCTTGAGTACAGTACGGCGAAACCTCCGGGAACTCGTCAGGAATCCGCAAAGGAGAAAGCGCAAGCGATGGGTGACTCTCCGAGCGGTCGCCTGCTCTATCAGGGCGGCGTCAGCTACGGGGTCGAACTGAGCGGGCAGGAGATGGTCCACCTTGGGACCCACCAGAAGATGGTCACTCGTCCCGATTCTGACATTCTCGGATATGACGACGACAAACAGGCTGTCGATACCCATGCCCGATGGGAGAACGCCACGAAAAACTCTGTGAGTGGGATGGGTACCATCGCTGGCAGCGGCAGTAACCAGGTGGGTATGACGGACTACGTGTGGGACGCGCACGTCGGTGACGGAGTCTCCGGAAGCGACACCGGTAACGGAACTGGGAACCGAAACGACTGCAGCGGTTGTCTCGGTCTCGATGACGACCCGTGGAAGGACTGGGACGGTTGCATCCCGATTGCCGGGACGCAGATCGTCATGTACCACGAAAACATCGAAAACACGTATTCGAACCGAGGGAAGCGCGAGAAAATCTGTGACGAGTTACACATGGAGATGAAGACGGGCGACGACCACTCAACGAAGTTCAAGAATATCCCCGGCGGGTTCCAAGACCTCAATCTCACGTTCGTCGACAACGAATACGGGGCAAACCAAGAACTGTTGATTAGCAAAAACCTGTTCACGTCCGATATCGACAAGGGCCAGCCGCTGATGATTAACCGCCCATCGGACATCTGTAACTGGGGCGTGTGCATCGAATCAGAGACGGGCGACGATGTGGACACGTCCTCGAAGGATAAGGACAGCTACGACGGACACACGGTCGTTGCAGCGGGATACCAGAACGGCGGCGACACACTCGAAGTCTTTACCAGTTGGGACACCAACCGACACAACATCAGTTACGGGAGTTGGGGTAGCCGAACACAGGTTACCCGCGTGTGGACAAAGTAGAAACAGCACACACCAGCAACAACCAGCCCCGCTATACCAAAAAAAATTCTTTCAAGCACGGAAATACAGCAAAATGAGTTCAACAAAAGTCCCCGTAGTACTAGCCGTACTGGTTCTGCTTTCCGGCTGTAGTGCCCTCTCACCGGATGCAGGTCCGCGGTACGATGTCTCCACGGAATCAGTAACGGTTAACGGCTCACAATCTCGCGTCATCGCTATTACACCACCAGCCGACGGAACGCTCCCCAAAGGCGGAGAGGTCACTGTTGATGGTGGGTACGTAACGTTCACCGAAACCGCGACGATGAACTACAACGAGACGGCATACCTCGTCTATGTCCCGTCTCGAACCAAGTTCGAACTAACGCCGACGCTTGACGGGACAGTCCACGGACTTGACGACGCGAACTTCACCGTCGACGAAGTTCGAATCTCCGCACACGGCACGACCGAGAGCCACGAGCTGTAGACCGGTACTGGTCACACAGCCCTCATTCATACCTTTGGCTTTAGTTCCTCTAGTTCAGTTGTCTATAAGTGCATACCACTGACATACACTGGAGTATAGAACGTAATGAGGCTCAATCACGTCCTTGATGAACGCTCAGAGCGAAGCCTGTGTGCCTACTTACTCCAATTCGTATCCGCCAACCGACTTCCCGAAACTATTGGGTACAACATTGTTTACTTCGCCATCGGTGTCGGCCTTGTGTCTCAACCACAATTACAACTGACATCCCACCAATTTCATCAACTAGGGCTCGTGTTCCTTGCCGTAATGCTCACAAAGATGCAAGCCTCCATTGCGGATGTCATCCACGACTATACAATTGATAAAGCAAATCCAGAGAAGTCTCACCTCGCTGCAGCAGTTGATACAATCAGTGTGGAGATCCTCTGGTCGGTGCTTATCGTGGAACTAACCGGTGGTCTCGTACTTTGGGGTTGGCTCGGAATCGAAGCAGAGACGCCGTTTTTTCTCCTCGTCGGTGCAGTGAACACGATACTCGGATTTACCTACTCGTATCCACCCCGACTGAAGGAACGCGGTATTATCAATCACCTCGTTACGACGGGTGTCGATGTGGCCGGGGTTATCCTCCCCGTTGCAGTTATCGCCGGTGCGGATATTGATTCCCAAGTGATGGTTCCGCTCACCATCGTACTCCTATACGTGTTTGGCTACCACGTCGTTCACCAAGCCGCGGATACAGCATACGACCGCAAGAGCGGCGTCGAGACGCTTACCCAGTCGCTTGGAGTGACTACGAGCGTGTGGGTTGCAAGTTTCGCGACCACACTCGCTGCGGTGCTTGCGGCTAGCCAGCAGTACGTGATTGCCACCACCGGCTTAGTCACAGGGAGTCTCGGATACGCAGCGCTCGCAGTGACCATTCGTGGGGAGTCCGAGGAAGCACAATGTCGTCGACTCTCGCGGTGGTTCCGAATCGGTGTGTGGGCGACGCTGCTGAATGGGACACTTGCGGCGAGTTTATTCATATAGAATAGATGCAGCAACATCTCAGCATGGCGTACTTTCGTCTCTGTAATTAATAATATGTGTCAGTAGTTCAAACGGTCGGCATATGAGTAACCAAACGAGGGACGACGAACTTCTAGATGTCCTCCACAAACGATGTACTATTCTTGAAGCCGTTTCCGACCAACCGTACACGAAGCCAGAACTCGTCGACGTTATTGGGACGTCCAGATCGACCATCGACCGAGGTATTGGTGACCTCAAATCTGTCGGCTGTGTTGAACGACACAACGGGAAATACTCCCTCACGACGAAAGGGCGACTCGCACTCGCCGAGTACACGAAATATACAGATATCGTGGAAAACCTCGGTCGTGCTGGCGAGATTCTGAACTACTTACCGTCCGATAGTCCAGTCAGTCAGGCCTTTCTCGACGACGTTTCAGTCTATTCGTCTAACCCCAACGTTCCCGACTCGGCACTCGAAGCAAGCAATAAATTACTCTCGTCTTCGACTCGGCTCGTTGGTCTCGCTCCGACTGCCCTTTCAACGTATCCACATATCATAGAGAGCAGCATGCGAGACCAAGGAATCAGTACCGAGATCGTTATCGAAGAGACGGTTCTCGACTCGATTATAGAAGTTCGTGGTGAAATCATGTCGAGATTAGCAAGCCACGAGGACGTTCAATTCTACCGAACTGACGCTGAGTTGCCGTACGCGTTATGGATAATAGAACAAGAGGACGGCGCGACAGCAGGAATCACGGTTTACGAGAACGGCGGGATACAAGGCGTACTTATGAACGACAATCCCGCCGCTGTTTCGTGGGCGAGAGATGTATACCGAGAGCATCGCGACTGTGCAGTCGAAGCGAGGGTATCCCTCGAATCCGTGAAATGACAGGCAAACGCTTGCGGGGACCATATCGGGACAGTGGTCCGGCCCGAAGAGACAGGTATCATATAGTTAAACAGTATAGATTTAATTCATTGATTTGTTGAATGACCGATAATGATAGATAACACGGCGACACAGACACCGCCCGGTCCGGACGGGATACCGTTCTTCGGAAATACCCACCAGTTGTTGCAGCACGACCTGCTTAGCTGGATGACCGAACTCGTGGAGTCATACGGTGAGTTCGTGCAATTGAACGTCGCCGGAAAGCGACTCGTGGTCGTGGCCGATCCGAACGCCGTCGAAACTGTCCTCATCGACGAGAACGAGTGCTTCGAGAAAGGAGGGTTTCAGAAGAAGGTAACGGCCTCGCTCCTCGGAGAGGGGCTTGTTCTCGCGGATGGTAAACAGTGGCGAGAGCATCGACACGCACTGGAACCCGCATTTCATCCGCAGCAGGTGGCACGGTTCGCGGAGGTGATTCAAAAGCAGACCGCCCGCCAATTTGCGGGCTGGTCCGACGGGACTGTTCTCGACTTCGATAGTGAGATGCAAGAGCTAACGCTGGCGGTGATTGCAGACGGGCTTTTCGATGTGGACACCCGGTCAGAAACATGGGACCTCGAAACGTCGTTCGCACAAGTTCTCGACCATTTCGAGCGGGTTGGACAAACGTACATCTACGTACCCGAGTGGATTCCAACGCCTAGGAACCGACGGTACAAGCGAGCGCTTTCGGAACTCGAAACCGTCGTCGACGAAATCATCGAATCACACGCTCGTGGCGAGCGAAGCGAGGAATCGGTTGTGTCGAAGTTACTCAGCCATGCCGAATCCTCGGCAGACTGGGACCGGAATGCGATACGGGACGAAATTATAACGCTGCTGGTCGCTGGCCACGAGACGACGGCGTTGGCGTTGACGTTTACGACATACCTCCTCGGCACAACCCCGTCTGTGTTGCAACGAACACGGGACACGGTTGATTCGTTCGAGGAGAGTCGGTTTCTCGAACAGGTCCGGGAGTGCGAGTGGTTAGAGCAGGTGATAGACGAATCGTTACGGTTGTACCCACCAGCGTACAGTATTTTTCGCGAGCCGACGACGGATGTTACGCTCGGTGGATATCGAGTTCCAGCGGGGTCGATTATCGCATTGCCGCAGTGGGCCATCCACCGAGACAGTGATGTTTTCGACGCGCCGACGGAGTTTCGGCCATCGCGGTGGACAAACGAGTTTGCATCGTCGGTCTCTCCCGGCGCGTATTTTCCGTTTGCGGCCGGACCACGGCGATGTATCGGAGAGCGATTTGCGAAATTAGAACTAAAGATCGTCCTCGGAATGTTCCTGCGAGAGTTCGATTTCGAGGTGAACACGGAGACGCCACTGGACGTCACCCCCTCACTATCGACGCGACCCACCGAACCAGTCCGAGTGAGGGTTCAAAGGCGACCTGAATAGAAAGACAACACAGTATAGAGGCAAACCGACGTACCGGATCTGGTCAGCACGACGAGGTAACAGAACTCCGAAACATCTTTAATACTTTAGGCTAGCCTAAAACATGGTTTCGGACCGATGTCCCGGCACCGAGTTGGTGTCGAACGCGTCCGTTACCAAGTTCAGCAGTGAAGCCCTGTAGTCGGGTTACGAACCCCGAGCTGGCGTGCGACATCCGGCTCGAAATGGGGTGCCTAGATATATCTATACTAACAATTAAATTTTAATTATTCTTCATACGGCAGAAAGAACTTTATTGTTTTAGGTCGACCTAAACCTGTATGACGGACTGCGATATGCGAGTGGTTAATCGACGGGGGACAGGGCAATGACCAACAACGAGACACTACTCAGACAGCAGGCTGCACGCGAGTCGAACGCGCGGAGTTACCCGCGAAACCTCCCGCACGCCGTCAAAGAGGCCAAAGGCGTCACCGTCATCGACATGGACGGGAACGAATACTACGACTGCCTCGCTGGGGCGGGCACGCTTGCACTCGGCCACAACCACCCGAAGGTCGTCGAGGCGATGGAAACGGTCCTTGCGGAGGACCGACCGCTCCACACGTTAGATATCACAACACCGGTCAAAGAGCGCTTCGTAGACACGCTGTTCGGGACGCTTCCCGACGAGTTTTCGGATAACGCGCGGATTCAGTTCTGTAGTCCCGCCGGAACCGACGCCATCGAAGCGGCAATTAAGTTGGTTAAGACCGCGACAGGCAACCGGTCGATACTCGGCTTCCAAGGTGGCTATCACGGCATGACGAACGGTGCGCTAAGTCTGATGGGCGATACCGACCCGAAAGCCGACGTTCCGGGGCTGATGCCGAACGTCCACCATCTGCCGTATCCCTACGAGTACCGCTGCCCGTTCGGCGTTGGCGGCGAGCAGTGTCACGAACTTGCCAGTCGGTACGTCGAGAACACGCTCGACGACCCCGAAAGCGGCATCACCGACCCCGCTGGGATGGTCGTGGAACTCGTTCAAGGCGAGGGAGGAGCAATTCCCGCCTCCGACGAGTGGACCCGCGAAATCCGACGGATGACTCGTGAGCGAGATATCCCACTCATCGTGGACGAGGTTCAGACTGGACTCGGGCGGACTGGAGAGCTATACGCGTTCGAACACGCTGACATCGTTCCGGATGTAATCACTCTCTCGAAGGCCGTCGGCGGGTCGCTTCCGCTCTCAGTTGTCGTCTACGATGAATCACTCGACGAGTGGGAACCCGGTGCGCACGCCGGGACCTTCCGCGGGAACCAACTCGCGATGGCCGCCGGAATCGCGACTATCGAACAGGTCGTGGAAAATAACTTGGACGAGCACGCCGAACGCGTGGGCGAGCGCCTTCGCGGGCACCTCGAATCGACAGCAAGCGAGCACGACGCCGTGGGAGATGTTCGTGGTCGTGGGCTGATGCTCGGCGTCGAGATGGTCGACCCCTCCGGAGAGCCGGACGGTTGCGGTCACTTCCCCGCACATTCGGACCTCGCAGACGCCGTCCGAGCGGCCTGTTTCGACCGCGGACTAATCGTAGAGTTGGGCGGCCGCCACAGCAGTGTCGTCCGGTTCCTCCCGCCGCTTATCGTTTCAGAGAGCGACGTGGACGACATCGGTCGCATCTTCGACGAGGCCGTCGAGGCCGCACTCGAAACAGTCGGGCGCGGAACGTCACAGGAGGTGCTGGCGTGAGCGACGCCGAGAGTCTCCACGATACACGCCCGGATATGGAGGGGCTGTTCCTCGGGGACGACGAGAATGACCGCGAGGCCTATCAAGAGGCAATCGAGCAGGCGTGTGACCTCGTTCTCGGGGAGTTCCTCGACAACGCGACGCCGTATTCGGGGGTGACACCCGATGAACTGGCCGACACGCTCGCCCAGTTCGAGATGCTCCCTTCCGAGGGTGACGGACTGGAGACCGCGCTCGACCGAACCGGCCCAGTCCTCCGAAATTCCGTCGGTGTCTCCGACCCGCACTGCATCGCACACCTGCAGTGTCCACCGATGGTTCCGGCACTCGCCGCCGAAGTGCTTTTGACCGCGGCGAACCAGTCGATGGACTCGTGGGACCAGAGTCCCGCAGCGACCCACCTCGAAGAGCAGTTCGTCACCGAACTGTGTGGGCTGTTCGGCTACGACGAAGCGGAAAGCGACGGCGTCTTCACGAGCGGCGGGACACAGTCGAACTTCGTTGGCCTGCTGCTCGCACGGAATCGTATTCTACTGGAAGAGTACGGCGTCGACGTCCAACAAGCCGGGTTGCCGCCAGAAGCCCGGGACCTCCGCATCCTCTGTTCGGAAGCGGCCCACTTCACCGCCAAGCAGGCCGCCTCTCACCTCGGGTTAGGTGAAAACGCGGTCGTCACGGTCCCGACTGACAACGAGTACCGCATCTCCGTCGAGGCGTTCGACGAGGCAATTGTCGACATTCGCGCAAACGGCAATCGACCGTTTGCTATCGTCGCAACTGCCGGGACAACAGATTTCGGAAGCATCGACCCGCTGGAACCACTGGCGGAGCGTGCTCGCAAGTACGACTGTTGGTTCCACGTCGATGCCGCATGGGGTGGCGCGCTCGCGCTGAGCGACGAGCACGCCGATAAACTCGCCGGTATCGAGGCTGCGGACTCTATCGCGGTCGACTTCCACAAGATGTTCTACCAGCCCATAAGCTGTGGAGCCGTCCTCGTCCGCGACGAGTCGTCCTACGACCTCATCGACCGGAACGCGGCGTACCTGAACCCGGAACGCGACGATGAAGCCGGCGTTCCGAATCTCGTGTCGAAATCGGTACAGACGACCCGACGATTCGACGCGCTCAAACCGTTCGTCACGATGCAGACGGTCGGTCGCGAGGGGCTTGCCTCGCTGATGGAATACACCATCAATCTCGCTGACGAAGCGGTCGAGCTAATCGAGCGGGATTCGGACCTGCACGTCATCCACGAATCGGAGCTAAACGTAGTTCTCTTCCGGTACGTCCCTGAGTCCGTGCCGATAGAGATGACACGAGAGGAGTGGATAGGAAAGCTGAACGAAGCTATCCGTGATTCGCTCCTCGAAGACGGCGAAGCCGTGGTTGCACGGACAACGGTGGATGGCATCAACTGTCTGAAGCTGACGCTCCTGAATCCGCGGACGACACGCGAGGATATCCGGTCGCTCCTCCAGGCGATTACCGCTCGTGGCACCGAATTCGAAACGAACCCCGACGAAATCCGACAATGAACCCAAGAGATACCCAAGATTCCGTAGCGCCCGCAGAAGCCGCGACACTGCACAGTTTCCTCAACTGCTATCTCCGGGAAACCGGCGACTACGAGGTTATTGCCGAGGCCGACGCGCCAATCGATGCCGATACCGACGAAGTCGTCCACGCATCCCTCTCAGACCAGGGTGTGGACATCTACGTCCCGCTTCGGTATCAGTCGCTGACCGGCCGACATCTGTTCGAGTTACCCGCCGTGTATCGGCTTGCGAACGACGAGGTACTGAAACTCGACTACCCGACGCTCGTAAATCTCGTCACGACGGAGCTGAAACGTTCGCGCGATGATACGGGTGCAGGCGACGAACTGCTCCTGCGAGTACTCAAGAGCCACAGGAATATCGAACGATTCGTCGAAGCCCGGAAGGACGATGAAGAACGGCTCTACGGCTTCAACACGTCGTTCCGAGATGCCGAGCAATCGCTCGTATTCGGACACCAGCTACACCCGACGCCGAAAAGCCGGCAGGGAATACCGCCGCACAAAGAACAGACGTACGCCCCGGAACTGCGAGGAGCGTTCTCGCTTGCGTACTTCAAGGCAGACCCGTCGCTGGTCCAGCAAAAGTCGGTTCGAGCGGAATCCGCATCCGAGTGGGTCAAATCGACACTCCGCGAGGATGAAACCGTCCCCGAGTCGTTCGTCTCCGAGCACGTCGATACGGATGACGTGCTGCTACCTGTCCACCCGTGGCAGGCGGGATACCTCCGCGAACAGCCGCACGTCAAAGAGAATCTAGGCGACGGACTCGAATACGTCGGCCAAGTCGGACGGGAGTTCTATCCCACGTCGTCGGTTCGGACACTGTACGCCCCTGACTCCCCGTTCATGGTCAAGGCCTCTCTGAACGTCAAAATCACCAACTCCGAGCGAACGAACAAGCTCGACGAGTTGGAGCGAGGCGTCGCAGTCACCGAACTGCTCGAAACCGAACTCGGCGACGAACTGGCGGAACGATTCCCGTCGTTCGACATCGTATCGGACCCCGGATACCTGACGCTCGACCTCGTCGAGGGAGAGTCGGGATTCGAGACGGTCCTCCGAGAAAACCCATTCCGCGGCGACGACGCGATGAACGCGACACCCGTGGTGGGGCTTTGTCAGGACCACATCGGAGATGGGTCTTCGAGGCTCGCGACGCTAATCGAGACAATCGCCGAGCGCGAGGGTCGTTCGACCGATGCAGTCAGCGAAGACTGGTTCGAACAGTACCTCGAACGTTCGGTTCGGCCGATTCTCTGGCTCTACTTAGAGCGCGGACTAGGTGTCGAAGCCCACCAGCAAAACAGCGTCCTCTCGCTCGAAGACGGCTATCCCGACACGTTCCACTACCGCGACAACCAGGGCTACTACCTGCCCGAATCGATTCACGATAGGGTCGACAAACACCTGCCGGGCATCGGCGAGCGCGCGGAGTCGGTCTGTCCCGATTGGATTGCCGACGAGCGCCTCCGGTATTATATCATCCTCAACAACGCCTTCGGTCTCATCAACGCCTTTGGGACCGCCGGACTGGTCGAAGAAAAGCGGCTCCTGAGACTGCTGCGAGAGGAACTCGAATCGCTCCGGGAGTTCGACCGCCCGTCGTCGTCGTTCCTCGACGAACTCCTCACGGAACCGACGGTGCCGTGCAAGGCGAACCTGCTGACCCGCTTCCACGACATGGACGAACTCGTCGGGTCGCTGGCGAACCAGTCCGTGTACGTGGATATCGACAACCCGCTCGTCACGGAACTGGAGGTGGTCTCGCCTTGACAGTCGCGGCAGTAGACAGCAAGCGCCGAGAGTACGCCTACGAGGTGTACGACGAAACAATCGGTCGAACCATCTCCTTCGCCGAAATCGAACTGGAGCGGGACTTCGACCGGCTTCACACGTGGTTCGGCTACGACCACGTGAAACCGGACTGGCAACTCGATCTGCCACGGTCGGAGTTTCGACTCGAACTCGACTCGAAGTTGAACGACGACCACCTCACGCTGTATATCGGACACCTCGACCACGTACCGATGAGCTACTGGGAGACGTACTCGGCGAAAGACGACGTAATCAGCGAGTGCTACGACGTCGACCCAGACGACAGGGGTATTCACGTGCTCCTCGGCCCGCCGGAGTACGTCGGCCGTGGCTACGGTACGGCGATGATTCAGGCAATCACGGCGTTTCAGTTCGAAACGACCGATGCAAAGCGTGTCGTCGGTGAACCCGATATTCGAAGCAAGCGAACGCACCACGTATTAGAAAAGTGTAGCTTCGAGCTCAAAGGAGAGATTTCCCTTCCAGACAAAGACGCCATGCTCGTACATTGCGACCGCGACCGGTTCTTCGAGGAGAGTGGATACGATGACTGAAACACCCGTCCACGACGTACTCGGCGTCGGTCTCGGGCCGTTTAATCTCGGCCTTGCGGCGCTACTCGATGGGGCTGATGGGTCGGTCGATGCCGTGTTCCTCGAACAAGAAGCCGAATTCGCGTGGCACGAAGGGATGCTTATCGAGGGAACGACGCTCGAAGTTCCCTTCCTCGCAGACCTCGTGACGTTAGCCGACCCGACGAGTCCACACAGCTACCTGAACTACCTCCGGGAAACCGGTCGTATCTACCAGTTTTACTTCTACGAGCGGTTCCAGATTCCCCGCCGAGAGTACAGTGACTACCTGCGCTGGGTCAGCGAACGACTCGACACGTGCCAGTTCGAGCGGCGTGTGACGGACATTCAGTGGTGCGACGACGGGTATTTCGAGGTTATCGCTCGACATCCCGAACACGGCGAAGAACACCGATACCGGGCAGAAGATGTCGTCTTCGGCGTCGGGAGTCGCCCGTACGTGCCCGACGCACTCGGTGGCCATCCGGAACGTGACGTGTTCCACACGGCAGCCTACCGAAACCGAAAATCCCGCTGTCTCGACGCGGACTCGATAACTGTCATCGGCTCCGGACAGAGCGCCGCGGAAGTGTTTTTGGACCTGCTCGATGCGCAGGCCGACGCCGACTATCGGCTCGACTGGCTTACTCGCTCGGAAGGCTTCTTCCCGATGGAGTACTCGAAACTCGGGTTACAGCACTTCACGCCGGAGTACACGCAGTACTTCACCGACCTCCCACAGGAGACCCGCGACGAGGTGTATCCCGAACAGGGGCTGCTGTACAAAGGCATCGACGTAAACACCAGCGCAGAGATTTACGACATGCTCTACCGCCGGTCAATCGGCGACCGCGACCCCGACGTGGGGCTGTTCGCGATGACGGAGGTGACGGACATCGACCGAATCGGTGGTGGCAGTGACCAAGGTGATGAGAGCGACGACTCACGATACCTCCTCGTCTGCGAGCAGTGGCAGTCCGAAACGCGATTTACCCACGAAAGCGAAGTCGTCATCCTCGGGACGGGATACCACCGGCCGACACCCGGCTTCCTCTCGCCGTTAGAGTCGTCTATCGAGTGGGACGAGCACGGCCGGTACTGCGTGACCGACGACTACCGCTTGCAGACGGACGACGACGTGACGGGTCGCATCTTCGTCCAGAACGCCGAACTGCACACTCACGGGGTCGGCGCACCCGACCTCGGACTGGGGTGTTACCGAAACGCCCATATCGTGAATCAACTCTGCGACCGAACGGTGTATCCCGAGGACGAGGATACCGTCTTTCAGGACTTTTCGGTCGAAGAGTTCCTCGAAACAGTTAGTGAGGGAGACACACAGATGACCGCCACCTCGATGGAGGGCAGCCGATGAACGGACAAGATATGCTTACGAACGCGCTCGAAACGGAACGATGGACCGGCGTCAATCGCGAGTTACTCGCCAAGATGCTCGAAGAATTCCTCTACGAGGAACTGCTGGAGCCAATCGAACAGAGAACCGACGAGGAATGGACACAGTACCGACTCGATTACGGGTCGGTCGCCTACCGCTTCAAGGCGAAATCGCGGCCGTTCGACAGCTACCGCGTCGACGTGGACAGCATCGAGCGCAAGGAGGATGGCGAATGGACGGCGGCAACCGATGCCGTGCAGTTCCTCCTCGACGCCAGAGAGTCTCTCGGCGTCGCACCCGAAACGGCGAGCCACCTCGTTCGGGAGTACAACAACACACTGCTGGCTGATGCGCACATCGACGCCCGCAAGGAAGGTGTCGAAGAGAGCATCCTCGACATGGACTATCCGGCCATCGAGGGAGAGATGGAAGGCCATCCGTGGTTCACCATCAACAAGGGCCGAATCGGATTCGGCTACGACGACTATCAGTCGTACGCCCCGGAGCTAAAGACCCCGCAATCGCTCGTCTGGATCGCCGTGCATCGAGCGTTCGCCGACTTCCGGAGTGTAGACGGCCTCGACTACGAGTCGCTTCTGACCCAGCAACTTGAAGACACGACCGCGGAGTTCGCCGACACGCTCCGAAGCAAGGGACACGACCCGGACTCGTATTATTACCTCCCCGTCCACGAGTGGCAGTGGGATAACACCGTTGCCCAACTGTTCGCTGGCGAGATTGCGAGTGACGCTATCGTTCCCCTCGGAACGGGGCCGGATACGTACCTCCCACAGCAGTCAGTTCGGACGCTCACGAATATCTCAGACCCCGAGAAGCCACACGTCAAGGTTCCCATCCGTGTGCTGAACACCATCGTCTATCGCGGACTCCCCGGCCAGCAAGCGCTGGAAGCACCGCGGGTTACGGAGTACGTCAAATCGATTCGTGACGATGATTCCTTCCTCCGAGATGATTGCAACCTGGTGCTACCGGGAGAGATTGCGAGTATCAACTACGACCACCCCAAGTTCTCGCAACTCGACGACGCCCCGTACCAGTACCACGAGCTATTGGGCGCAGTCTGGCGCGAGAGTGTCGAATCGCTCGTCGAGGACGACGAGCAGGTGCTCCCGCTTTCAGCACTCATGCACGAGGACACTGATGGAACACCGATTGTCTCGAAGCTCGCCGACCGCGCCGGATGCTCTGTCGACGAGTGGCTGGCGGACTGCTTCGACGTGCTGCTCCCGCCGCTGCTGCATTACCTCTACAAGTACGGACTCGTCTTCATGCCGCACGGGACGAATACGATGCTGGTCCTACGGGACGGAAAGCCCACGCGCCTCGCAATCAAGGACTACGTGGACGAAATCGCGGTTAGCGAAGTATGGCTCCCCGAACTCGACCGACTGCCCGACGGACTGTACGAACACGAAGACATCATCCACCAGCGACCGCCCGAAGGGATGTGCCAGCACATCGTCGGGACGCTGTTCATCTGTGTGCTGCGCTACGTAGCGGACCTACTCAACCGCCGAGAAGGATACGACGAAGACCAACTCTGGCGGCAGGTTCGAGCGAGTATCGAGGACTACCAGTCGCAGTTCCCGGAACTCGAAGAGCGATTCGAACTGTTCGACCTGTTCAAACCCGAGTACGACAAGCTCTGTCTAAACCGAAACCGACTGGTTGAGTACGGCTACAGTGACGACCACGCACCCCCCGAAGTCGCGGCCTACGGCACCGTCTCGAACGCGCTAGCCGAGCTTGAACCAACGATTCGAACAGGACCAACTAGTGAGTGAGCCTTTGACCTAACACGTCGATTCGGAATCGACAGTAGCAGAATAATTTCCACACAAATGTTTTCCCGACACCATATATTGAGGTTGTTTCAAACACCCACACCAACAAAGAGAGGAATTTGAAACGTAGATATAGAATAAATCAACCATTCATAATATTTATGTGTTGGAAATTGATGTACAAACCTAGATAAACATATGTTCAGTTTTAGATGGTTGCCGGGCTGTCATCCACCGCTGTCAGAGCGTGAAATTAGTACCAAAGACAGGTGTTCACGGGAGTCGAAAGCCATCGACTACCGAGAGCCACGGACTGCTGGAGTCAGTTCGTTCAAGTGGATACATGACTGGCAGAGTCTGTTCCACCGAATCACCTACAAATTACACCAGTACGTTTGTAATTGATATCGGGTCAACCATCAAGTAAGACCTGTGTAGCTGAGCTGTGTCGAAACCGTTGTCCCCGACAGGTCAAGGACCTGATCAGTTCGCAGAACATTACACACGTACGACCGTAACGGGGTCCGGCTCATCCAGACCCAGCAGCATCCCTCTGAACGTGGAAAACAAGTACGACGGCCAAATTATTTCGTAATACGAAACAAACTACTAGTGAGCCAGTCGGTATCGGCTAGGGCCACATAGTCGTCCCAAACGGGGAAAGATACCTAATTCCACGAATCCAACCAGTACAATCCCTAGAAGCGAATTTTATGAGGCATACTAACGTAGCAAACAGCGAGGCCCGACTGTTACTATTACGAAATCATCTACGTGGCGAAGCCGATTCGGAATTGGAGGTTGACACGCGTCGTTCGAATACCGAAGGACATTGGGTTCAAACGTTGAGTATATATCGGATAAAATATGATTGGCCGTAGAGTTATTATACTGTGTGTGACAATGGCTCTACAGGATACGTTCGACAATACTGCACACATGAGTGCGCCGTCGAAAACGGTCCGCTCGAACTATGAAACAGAGCAGACGAGACTACCTACGGAACACGTCGGCCCTGCTTGCGCTCCTCGGTGGCGCGGGTACGGCCGTAGCAGCAGAGACACCCCCCAAATGGGACCCTGAAGCAACCTACACCGGCGGCGACCGCGTCACCTACAACGGCTACATCTGGGAAGCCAAGTGGTGGACCCGCGGTACCGAGCCGAGTACGGACGCGAGCGTCTGGAAGCAAATCGAGCCGGTCGACGACGGCGGAGACGGTCCGAAAGCGTCGTTCACCGCAAGCGACCTCGTCATCAACCCCGGGCAAACAGTCGAGTTCGATGCGAGTGGGTCGGGCGACACCGCTACCGAGTACGATTGGGACTTCGGCGACGGAGCGACTGGGTCCGGCAAAGTCGTCTCTCACACGTACGATTCGGTGGGCGAGTACACGGTCAAGTTGACCGTAACGGACGACTCTGGCGCGACTGGCTCGACGACGAAGGTCATCACTGCGAGCGACGGCGGAATGCCGACCGACAAGCGCGTCGTCGGGTACTACATGCAGTGGGCGCAGTGGGACCGCGAGTACACCCCCGGCGACATCCCACTGGACAAAGTCACACACGTCAACTACGCCTTCCTGACCGTGAAACAGGACGGGGCAGTCGATTATATCAACGAGAATGCGGCGTACCGGGTTCTCAAGCCCGAATCGTGGCACGACCACAAAGGGTTCAACGAAATCGTCGACGACCCGACGACCAAGTTCCTATTCTCTATCGGTGGCTGGAACGACTCGAAGTACTTCTCGAACGCGGCCGAAACCGAAGCGAGTCGACAGCGCTTCGCGAAGACCGCCGTCGAGATTATGCGAGAGCACAACTTCGACGGTCTCGACATCGACTGGGAGTATCCCGGCGGTGGCGGAAAGTCGGGGAACATCGTCCGCGACGGCGACAAAAAGCGGTACTCCGACCTGCTAGATGCGGTTCGGGCCGAACTCGACGCTGCCGAACAGGAGGACGGACAAGAGTACCTGCTGACGACCGCACTGTCCGCCGACCCGAAGAAAAACAACGGGCTCGACCACCAGCGTAACACCGGGCTTCTCGACTTCGTGAACGTCATGACGTACGACTTCCAC
The DNA here is from genome assembly GCF_000306765.2 of Haloferax mediterranei ATCC 33500. Lineage (NCBI taxonomy): Archaea > Methanobacteriati > Methanobacteriota > Halobacteria > Halobacteriales > Haloferacaceae > Haloferax > Haloferax mediterranei. The sequence goes on along the minus strand of NC_017943.1, from coordinate 43,694 downwards.
GGAGCCTTCGACGACTACACGAACCACCAGAGTCCGCTGTACTTCAAGGAGAACGACCCGTCCCCACGGGCGGAAGACTTCAACGTCGATGCCGCGATGAGCTACTGGGCGAACACCGCGTTCGACAGTTCCCAGCTTTCGATGGGTCTCCCGTTCTACGGCCGGAGCTTCGGGAACGTCGCGAGTAGCGACAACGGCGGTCTGTACCAGTCCTTCGAAGGCTCCCCCGACGGAACGTGGGGCCAAGACAACGGCATCATGGAGTTCTGGGATATCAACAAGAACCTCGAACCAAGCTCAGAGTACGACTACCACTGGGACGACACGGCCAAGGTACCGTGGATATACTCGAACAACTCCGACGTGCTCGTCAGCTACGACAATCCGAAGTCCATCGGCATCAAGACGGACTACGCCGTCAACAACGACATCGGCGGGATGATGTTCTGGGCATTCTCGGGCGATAAAAACGAAGTGCTACTCGACACGCTCCTCGAACATCTCTAAGACACAGAGAGCACACAGACCACACGGGTCTGTAAACGCACAGAACACGCAGTACGTGCACTAATCGTGGCGTCCCCTCGCCGCGAGGGACGCCAGATAGCGGCTGTAAAAATTCTTTTTCAAAATACTAAAATTTAGACAGTGCCAACATTTAATAACTAATGCTCAGTACGGTATCTGTCGTCAGCACGTCGGGAGGGACGTGAAAAATCGGGAGAGACCGCGGGAGTTCAACGCTGCACCCTCTGACAACGGTGATTCCGACCATTACACGACCCACTGACGGGCGACACCAACTATGAGACAGAGCAGACGAAGCTACCTACGGAATACGTCAGCCCTGCTCGCACTCCTTTCGGGCGCGAGCGCAACCGCATCGGCAGCAGAAACACCACCAACGTGGGAGCCAGACGTGGCATATACGGGCGGTGACCGCGTCACTCACAACGGCTACATCTGGGAAGCCAAGTGGTGGACGAAAGGCGACGAGCCGACCACCGACGCGAACATGTGGAAACAAATCGGAGAGGCCGGTGGCGGCGGTGGCATAAAAGCCGCATTCACCGCGAGCGACACCTACGTCGAACCGGGTGTCGAGATTTCCTTCGACGCGAGCGGGTCCAGCGGAAGTCCCACGAGTTACGAGTGGGACTTCGGCGACGGAGCGACCGGAACGGGAGAGACCGTAACACACACCTACGAGTCGGAAAAGGAGTATACGGTCACACTCACCGTCGGAAACGAGGACGGAACCGATACGACATCGAAACAGGTCACCGTCTCGCAGAACGCCCCGTCGGACGAGTTCAGTGTCGTCGGCTACTATCCGAGTTGGAAGGGGAACGAGGACTATCAGTACTACCCCGAAGACATCCCCTTCGACAAGGTGACCGACGTACTGTACGCGTTCCTCAACGTGAAATCCGACGGAAGCGTGGTCATCCCGGACAGCGAAGTCGACCACAAAGGACTGCTCCAGTCGTTTGCCGACCTCAAGCAGGGTCCGGCCGCGGATACGACGCTCAAACTCTCTATCGGTGGGTGGGCACTCTCGCCCGGGTTCGAGGACGCCGCCGCAAACGAGGCGAACCGAACTCGGTTCGCCGAAACCGCGGTTTCACTCATGCGGAAGTACGACTTCGACGGCATCGACATCGACTGGGAACACCCCGGTCCGAACAGGGGTGCCTGTGAGTGTGGAAGTTCGGAAGGACCAGCAAACCACGTCAAACTCCTCAAAGCCGTTCGGAACAAACTCGACACCGTCGAGGAAGAAGACGGCCGAACGTACTATCTCTCGGTCGCAAACGGCGGTTCAGACTGGAACGCCTCGTTAGTCAAACACCGCGAGGTCGAACGCGTCGTCGACGAAATCTACATGATGTCGTACGATTTCACCGGCGTCTGGCACGAGACTGCCGGGCTAAACGCCCCGATTTACGGCACGCCGGACGACTACCCACCATCCGGGGACGCCCAGCAGTACACCCTCGAAACGACGCTCGAAATCTGGAAAGAACAAGGCTACTGGGTCGACTGGATGCAGTGGGAAGATTACGGAGAACCGGTCGAAGACCCCGCCAGCCTCGTACTCGGTCTCCCGTTCTACGGCCGCGGCTGTAAGGTCGAAAACGGGATTTGGGACACCTTCTCGCTGTCCGACTGGCAGCAAGGTGACCCGCAGTACCAAAACGAGGTCATCCCACCAGGAACGTGGAACCACCTTCTCGGTTCCGACCAAGCAAACACCGGTGCGTTCGACTACGGCGACCTCGAAGAGAACTACGAGGGTGCCGACGGCTGGCAAAAGAACGTCAACGAACAGGGGCAGGTGCCGTGGCTCTGGAACGAGGAAAAAGGGATATTCATCAGTTACGACGACCCCGCATCCATCGAAGAGAAGGTCAAACTCGCGAAGTCGGAAGGACTCGGCGGCGTAATGTTCTGGGAACTGTCGCAAGACTACAACGGGTCACTTCTCGACGCCATCGACGGACAAGTGAATCAATGAAACAGAATCGACGCTCGATACTCCGGTCCATCGCGGGACTGACCGGGGTTGCGGGACTCTCGACAGCAGGAATCCAGTCAGTGAAAGCGGCCGGTGACTACCCGCAGTGGGACCCAGATACGGTCTACACCGACGGCGACCGCGTCGTCCACGATGCCCACATCTGGGAGGCAAAATGGTGGACGAAAGGTGACGAACCGAGCGCCGACGCGAATATGTGGAAAGGAATCGAACCCGCCGACAATGCAGGAGACCCCCCGACGGCCGCGTTCGACGTGAGTGCCACGTTCGTCCAACCCGGAACCGAGGTCACCTGCGACGCCAGCGCGTCGACCGGCGACCTGAGCAGCTACGAGTGGGACTTCGGCGACGGAACGACGGGGACGGGGCTTACCACCGCTCACGCGTACGACGCAACCGGCGACTACACCATCTCGCTGACGGTGACCGACGCCGACGGGAACACCGCCGATGCGACGCGGAACCTCACGGTCGACGCCGACGGCGTCCCGTCTGCCAACCCAATCCCGGACAGCGTCTTCGCCCCGTACGTCGATATGATGCTGGAAGACCAACTCTCGCTCGCAGCCAACGTCGAGGCGGCCGGAACGAAGTACTTCACGCTCGCGTTCGTCCTCGCTGATGGAAACGGCGACCCGGCATGGGCCGGAAGCCAGAAGGTCGGCGAACCGAGCAACTGGCTCGATGTCGGCACCCAACTCACCGAACTCCGGGACCAACACGGCGGCGAAGTCATCGTCTCCTTTGGCGGTCTCAACGGGACGTACCTCGCCGAGGCGACGACGAGTGCGAGCGAGTTGAAAGACGCCTACGCGACGGTCGTGGATACGTACGACCTCACGTACATCGACTTCGACGAAGAGTCGCTTATCAGCCGCGACGAGGAGTCGATTCGACGACGGAACGAGGCGCTTGTCATGTTGCAAGACGAGTACCCCGACCTGCACGTTTCGTACACTCTGCCGGTGATGCCTTCGGGTCTCCCCGGCCACTCGTCGAATGACGTGCTGTTCGTCCTCGAAGACGCTGTCTCGAAAGGCGTCGAACTCGACGCAGTCAACCTGATGGTCATGGACTACGGCGCGGACATCGAGCCGAACGCCGAAAACGCCATCAGTGCGGCCGAGAGCGTCCACAAGCAACTCGGCGACCTCTACCCCAACAAATCAGCCAGCGAACGCTGGAGCATGCTCGGACTCACGCCGATGATCGGCGTCAACGACATCGGCGGGACATTCTATCAGGAGGACGCCAGACAGGTCCTCGACTTCGCACAGAACCACGACCTTCGGTTGCTCTCGTTCTGGGAACTCGTCCGCGACAACGGCAAAGGCGACAAACTCTACGAGAGCACCCTCATCGAGCAGGAACCGTTCGAATTCTCGTCTCTCTTCAATCCGTTCACAACCAACCAATGACGCAGAAAGCCTTCACAACCAACCAATGACGCAGAAAGCATTCACGACTCAACAATGACACAGAACCGCCGAACCTATCTCCGGAACGTATCAGCACTCGTCACGTCGGTTGCCGGCGTGGGCGCAGCATCGACAGCAGTATCGGCCGAGTCCCCGCCGAAGTGGGACGAAACGACGCTATACGAGAAAGGCGACCGCGTCACCTACGAGGGTTACATCTGGGAAGCCGACATCGCCTCCCGAAATGCCGAACCGTCTACGGATTCAGCCTACTGGACCAAAGTCGGCCCCGATGACGGTGGCGACGACGAGAGTCTGACGGCGGCGTTTACCATCGACGACGCGACTGTGACGCCGGGGACGTCGGTCTCGTTCGATGCGAGCGAATCGACCGGTACAGTCGATACCTACGACTGGTCCTTCACTGACGGCGCGAGTGCGAGCGGGAAGACAGTTTCACACTCGTTCGAATCGACTGGTTCCTACGGGGTCAAACTCACAGTTACGGGGTCAGACGGTGCAACCGATACGACGGACAAGACCGTCACCGTCGAATCGTCAGATGGCGGCGGAACGCCAACAGGCAGCCTTCCGTCGAACGTCTTCGCACCCTACGACCACGTCTCGACGAATTCGGAGACGGCACCGATAGACCACGCGAAAAAAGCAGGGACGAACTACTTCCATCTCGCATTCGTGCTCGCAGGGCCGGACGGAAAGCCGGCGTGGGACGGCGATTCGAACCAACTCGTGGGTGAGTCGTCCGTCGGCGGCTATATCGACGACATCCACGCTGCTGGCGGCGAGGTCATCATCGCCTTCGGCGGCGCGGCAGGGCCGTATCTCGCCGATGGAACCGACGACCCGGCGGTTCTCGCCGACCACTTCGAGACGGTCGTCGATGCGTACGGCGCGACGCACCTGGACATCGACGAAGAGGCGTTCGCCATGAGCACGGTCAAGCGCCGAAACGAGGCGCTCGCGATGCTTCAAGAGCGACGCCCCGAGGTCAGCGTCTCCTTTACGCTCCCCACGTCGACGAAGGGACTGACCGCACAGGGCAAAGACGTGCTTCAGGACGCCATCGACAAGGGAGTCACCATCGATACGGTGAACATCATGACGATGAACTACGGGTGGGTCGAACCGAGCGGCGATATCGTGACCCAGTCGGCCAGCAACCTCCACGATGACCTCGGCACTCTGTTCCCCGACAAATCGGCCGGCGAACGCTGGAGCATGGTCGGAATCACGCCGATGATTGGCGTGAACAACGTCGGTGGGAAGTTTACGCAGGCCGACGCGAAACAGGTCCTCACCTTCGCGCAGGACAACGACATCGGCCTACTTTCGTTCTGGTCTATCGACCGGGACAACGGAACCGGTTCCGGCGAGGTGTCGCCCGTGAAAAGCGGCATCGACCAAGAGCCATACGAGTTCTCGTCCATCTTCGCTCCGTTCACGAGCGAGTGACAGGACTCGTAGCTAGCCGCTGACCCGCCGGAGTTCGACCCGGCTGTCAGCACTCTCGGCGTGCTGGCCTGCCAGCACACGACCATCCTCGGTCCATCGAATTTCTTTTCTCCGATTCGTCGGAGCGTCGTGCGCGGGCGAAACTACTGGTTACCCGAAGGTATTTGTCCCAACCCAGTGACGTGTGTCGTGATGATTGCCTTACCGAGCGCCCCCTGTGTTGGTGACACCGGCTCACGACACCGGATGCGGCACAGTCCGATGGGCAGGTCGAACAGCGCGAGATACGACGCACCGGACGACCGAAGCGGACGGAGGATGCTGTAATGCGTGCGATAGCCGTCCATCGCGGCGAGGAATCCCCTCGGGTCATCGACGTTCCGACACCCGAACCAGCGGACGGGGAGGTTCTGGTCAAGACGCTTAGAGTTGGCGTCGACGGCACCGACCACGAGGTTATCAAGGGAACTCACGGTGGTTTCCCACCGGGTGACGACTACCAGATACTCGGCCACGAAGCCATCGGTGTCGTCGTCGACCCGACGACGACGGGCTTCGAGGAAGGTGATATCGTCATTCCGACCGTTCGACGGCCGCCGGACGGGACGAACGAGTACTTCGAGCGCGGCGAACCGGACATGGCTCCCGACGGGAAGTACCTCGAACGTGGTATCGTGGACGCTCACGGCTATATGTCTGAGTACTTCACGAGCGCGGCCGAGTTCCTCGTGGAGATTCCGGAGTCGCTCGCTCCCCACGGCTTCCTCGTCGAACCGATGAGCAACGCCGAAAAGGCGATTCAACACGCGTTCGCGACGCGGGCGGCGTTTTCGTGGGAACCGGAGTCGGCGCTCGTCCTCGGGAACGGCCCGCTCGGACTGTTGACGCTGGCGCGACTCGCCCGCGACGTAGACGACCTCTACTGTCTGGGGCGGCGAGACCGACCGGACCCGAGCATCGACATCATCGAAAAACTCGGAGCGACCTACGTTGATTCGCGGGAGACACCGGTACCAGAGATTCCAACCGAATACGGACACGTCGACATCGCCATCGAGGCCACCGGGTACGCGAAACACGCGTTCGAGGTTCTCGATGCGCTCGCACCGAACGGCGTGGGAGCACTCCTTGGCGTTCCGAGCGACTGGGAGTTCGAAATCGACGGTGGGCGACTCCATCGCGAGATGGTGCTGCAAAACAAGGCGCTCGTCGGGAGCGTCAACTCTCACATCCCGCACTTCGAGATGGCTATCGATACCGTATCGTCGCTTCCGGACTGGTTCATCGACGACGTGGTTACCGAAGTTGTTCCGGCAGCGGACCCGTCGGCCGCCTTCGAGCGAAACAAAGAACAGATCAAGACAGCCGTCGAGTTCGTCCCCCCGTCGGAACGGTAACCGCAAGCGACCGCAGACTCAGAGCAACTCTTTGGTCCGTCGAACCGTTCCGAGCACCATCCCGGGAATGTTTTCTTCGAGTCGTTTGCTACTCAAGCGGTCGGCATGGCCGACGACGTACACGGCGGCTACCTCGTTGTCGTGTTCGAAAGCGACCGCAACCCCGTTTTGGTCAGGGTGTTGCTCTCCTCGCTCGATGGCGATGCCGCGCTCGCGGACGTTCGTCAACTCATCTGCGAGCACGCCCGGGTCTGTAATGGTGTTGTCCGTGCGCGCGGGGAGACCGACAGCGTCGACAACGTGGTCGACCTGCTCGTCCGTGAGGTGCGCGAGTATCGCTTTCCCCGGCGCGGTACAGTGGAGGTGTTGGTCGATTTCGACCGTCTCCGAACGGTCGCTGGTCGATTGGTAGAGATTGACGCCGTAGGAACCCTGTTTGACGAGAAGTCCCGTCGTTTCGTTTGTCGTCTCGGCGAGTTGGTCGATGAGTTCGTTCGAGGCGCGGTACAACGGAGAGCGCCCCCGAATACGCGTTCCGAACAACACGAACCGATACGACAGCGCATATTCCACGCCGACTTTTCTGACGTATCCGAGTTCGCGTAGCGTTGCGAGATGCTTGTAGGTCGTGCTCCGCGTGAATCCGAGTTCCTCAGCGAGGTCCGAGACGCGGACCGGCCCGTCACGGTCCGCCATCTCCTCGATGAGGGCGAACGTTTTTTTCGGCGCGGAGAGCGTCGGTACCTGGCTCCGGTCTGTCATATCACGAGGTCGGAGAAGAGCGGTTTAACGGTTTCGTGGCGGACCGGCGAGAAAACAGCAGGACGACTACCAGTCAGTGATACTCCCGTCTTCGTTCCGCCACGTCGGGTTGTGCCACTCGACGTGAGCGCCCGAGCGTGCTTCGACGGTTTCCTCGTCGATTGAGATACCGAGCCCCGGCTCATCGAGCGTGTCGAGGTAGCCATCTTTGAAGCTGAAGACGCTCGTGTCTTCGAGGTAGTCGTATGCGGGGCCGCGGTCGGGTGAGTGAATGTCGAACCCGTTGTCTTGGACGACGAGGTTCGGAATGTGCGTATCGACCTGTAGCGAGGCCGCGAGTGCAATCGGGCCGAGCGGACAGTTCGGAGCGATTCCGACATCGTACGCTTCTGCCATGGTTGCGAGTTTGACCATCTCGGAGATACCGCCTGCGTGGGAGACGACTGGCTGAATCAGGTCGATAGCGCCTCCGCCAAAGAGCTGTTTGAAGTCCCACCGCGAGTAGAGTCGTTCGCCTGTCGCGATTGGGATTTGCGACTGGGTGGCGATTTCCGGGAGATATTCGACGTTCTCCGGAAGTACTGGTTCTTCGACGAACATGAGGTCCAGGTCGGAGAGCCGATTAGTGAGCATCTTCGCCATCGACTTCGAGACACGGCCGCGGAAGTCGACGCCGATGTCGACCGTGTTGTCGACCGCCTCTCTGACCTTCCGAATTCGGTCGACGACCTGCTCTATCGAGGCGGCCGTTTCGATGTGCCGCGTCTGGTTCGTCGCGTCCATCTTGAGTGCGGTGTAGCCGGTGTCGACGAGCCGATGGGCCTCCTCGATGACATCGTCAGGACGGTCACCACCGACCCACTGATACACTCTGATTTTGTCTCGGCTCTTGCCACCGAGGAGTTCGTAGACGGGAGCGTCGTAGTGCTTTCCTTTGATGTCCCACAGCGCCTGATTGATGCCCGCGATTGCGCTCATAAGAATCGGCCCGCCACGGTAGAACCCGCTTCGATACAGCGCTTGCCAGTGGTCTTCGATTCGAAGCGGGTCCTTGCCGACGAGGTAGCCGTCAAGCATCTCCGAGACAGCCGTCTTCACCGTTTTTGCTCGCCCTTCGACGATTGGCTCTCCCCATCCAACGAGCCCCTCATCGGTCTCTATCTTGAGGAATAACCAGCGCGGAGGGAGTTCGTAGAGGTCGTACCCGGTGATTTTCATAGCGCGGTATTTCGACCAGGGTGTAATAACTTGTCGTGGTGGCGGCGCAGTTGGCCGATTATCCGTCACGTGGTGTGTCGTCAACTCATGTAACACGGCCACACATAACAATGAATTATAAATAGTGTCATTTCTATAGTGGTATTGTCTCATGGAAGACGCTAGTACGCGCAATCTGTCGCGGAGACAGCTTCTCGCAGGTGCCGGAGCGGCAACGGCAACTGGCCTGACGGGTTGTCTCGGGCAGTTTGGCAACAAGACGAAACAGAGTAGTAACGACGTAACCCTCCAAGCCCGGCACTTCGCAACTCCCGGCGTCGAGAAGTTCTACGAGAAACACGCCGCGAAGTTCGAAGAAGAAACGGGCATCGCCGTCGAAGTCGAGACGATGGGCTGGGGCAACGCGAAGCAAAAACAACTCAACAGCATCACCAGCCGCGACGGTCCGGATATCGAAGAAATCGCATCGACGTGGATGCCACAACAAGTGCAGTCGGACGCATGGATGGACCTTGGTGAACTCGGGATCAGCCTCGACGGCGTCTACGACCAGCCGACGAACGTCGCAAACTACGATGGCATTACCACCGGCTTCCCGTGGTTCTGGGGTCCTCGCGGACACTTGGTCCATCAGGGCATGCTCGACGAAGCCGGAATCAGTGACCAACCGACGTCGTGGGACCAACTCGTCGAACAGAGCAAGCAGTTCAAAGAGACGTTCCCCGAAAAGCATCTGTTCGGGCTGCCGGGGGCGAACAACTGGGCAGTTACCCAGTTTTACGCCATGTTCGTCTGGCAGGCCGGCGGGAGCCTCCTCTCCGACGACAAATCGGAAGCGGTGTTCAACAGCGAAAGCGCCGTCAAAGCACTCAACTTCTACAAAGACCTCGCGACGGAATATGAGGTCGCCCCGAAGGCGTCCGCCGAGTGGGACGGTCCCGCCCGCGACAGTGCCTTCATCAACAAGCGCATCGCGGGAACGTGGAGTGCACTCAACACAGTCGATAAGGTCGTCTCCGAAGGGGACGCAACCCGCGACTCGATGGCAGTGTACAAACCGCCAGCGGGTCCGAACGGGCAGTCCGCAACGTTCTACGGGGTCAACCTCGTCGGTATCCACCCGTGGACGGACTATCCGGACGAAGCCGCCAAGTGGCTCAAGTACCTGATGAGACCCGCCGTCAACGCCGACGTCGCCTCGATGACCGGCTTCCTGCCGACGATAAAAAGCGGCTTCGACCAAGAGCAGTTCTCCGGACCGCTGTACCAGAAGTTCTCCGACGAGGTGCTTCCGGGTGCGAAGACGTTCCCACAGGTCATCGGCTGGGGCGAAGTCGAAGGAACGATCAAGAACGCCGTGACCGATATCCTCACGAAAGGTGTCAGCGGCGACTGGAGCGAAGGCGACACGAAAGCCGCACTCGACAAGGCGGTACAGCAGGCAAACAACGTCCTGAGCGAAAACTAACGCGGTAGCGACGAGACGACGCGAGACAACGCAACACGCGACGAGACGATAGCGTCCCCGATGAATGGGTCTCGACTGACAGTGTCAGGATACCCAATTACCCTCCAGAATTTGAGAACATATATATGAACCAATTGAGAAGTGATGACACATGTTAGAGCGTGCCAGAAGTGGTATCACCAGAGCCGTCCCGAACTGGGTACAGGCTCGACTACCCAGACTCAGCGACGATACACGATTCGCCTACAAACTCCTCTTGCCGGCGTTTGTGATGATGGGACTCATCCATTTCCTGCCCATCATCTGGGGGTTCTACATCAGTTTCGTCCAACTCGATGCGGCCTACGTGTCGAACTGGTGGAATGCGCCAATCGTCGGCTTCGAAAACTACGCCAAGGTATTCAACCCGAACACTATCGTCGGTGCTGAGTTCTGGACCTCACTCCGACAGACGCTCATCTTCACGGTCGGGTCCGTCATGGGCATCTACACGCTCGGGTTGGCGACGGCCCTGCTTTTGAACAGAGACTTCAGAGGGAAACTCGCCGCTCGGACGCTCGTGTTGGTGCCGTGGATTGCGCCCGCGGTCGTGACCGTTCTGACCTGGCAGATGATGTTCCGCACCGACACGGGGATGATTAACCACATTCTTCGGTCGGTCGGGCTCATCGACGGGTCGTTCTTCTGGCTCATCGGCCCGCGGTCGATACTCGCGATTACCGCCGTGTGGACGTGGCAGAACTTCCCGTGGGCGGCGATTATGCTCTATGCGGGCTTGCAGTCGATTCCAGAGCACCTCTACGAGGCCGCAGAGACCGACGGCGCGGGTCGATGGGGGAAATTCCGGTACATCACGATGCCACAGCTAAAGCCCGTTTCAGTCGTCATCGTCCTCTTGATGGTCGTCTGGACGCTCATCAACTTCACCGTCCCGTACGTGCTTCTCGGGTCGAGTCCGAGCGACTCCGGAAAGGTGCTCATGTTGTTCATCTACAACTACGCGTTCACCAACTGGTCGTTCGGTCTCGGCGCTGCGATGAGTGCGATTCTGTTCATCGTCGCAATGATACTCGCGTACATCTACTACAGTCGTGTCATCGACGGCGAATTCGAGGGAGGTGCTATCTGAGATGTTGAGCGCACTCCAAACTGAAGACGAAGACGGCCGCATCCCGGAGTCGTGGCGTTTGACGACCGACGGGCGTGAACTCCTCTTCGATGCCTTCGCGCGGTTCGCGCTCGGGTTGGTACTTCTGTTCGCGCTGTTTCCCATCTGGATGATGGTGATGAACAGCTTCAAATCCCGAAGTCAGGTGATGACGGAGAATCCGACGCTCATCCCCACGGAGTTCCACGTTTCGAACTACTTCGAGATGTGGCAGCGCTTCCCGCTTTTCGAGTACTTCCTGAACAGCCTCATTATCGCCAGCGTGACGACGGTCGTCACCATCCTCATCGCCAGTCTGGCTGCCTACGCGTTCTCGCGGTACGAGTTCCCCGGGAAGGCGAAGCTCGAACTGTCGATTCTCGGGACGCAGATGATTCCCGGCGTGCTCATCCTGCTGCCGATGTACCTGCTTTTCATCAACATCCAGATGCAGGTCGGCCTCCCGATGAAAGACACGTATCACGGACTCATCTTCCTCTATTCGACGTTCACCATCCCCTTTGCAATCTGGATGCTCCGCGGATACTTCGATACGATTCCGAAGGCGCTGGGCGAGGCTGCACGAATCGACGGCTGTACGCGACTCGAAGCACTCTTCCGTGTCGTGATGCCGCTTGCAGCACCCGGCATCGCCGCGACGTCGATGTTCGTGTTCCTCCTCGCGTTCAACGAGGTGCTTTTCGCGTCCGTCCTCGGCTCTGACAGCGTCACACCGTTCGCGATTGGCATTCAGGAGTTCCAGACGCAGACCCAGACCTACTGGGGACAGATGATGGCGGCGTCGACGGTCGCGACGATTCCGCTGTTGTTCCTGTTCGTCCTGTTCCAGAAGCCAATCGTCTCGGGACTCACCTCGGGAAGCGTAAAGCACTAACAGCACCCCCAAGGCGATTTTTTTGCTCGGGCTGTAGCACTAAGCCGTGCGTCAGACAGTAGCACTAAGACCATCCCCCACGACTGTCCGGTCGAAATGGCAGACAACGTGTTGACAGCGGAGCGCCCCGTCCATGCGGTGCCGCTCGAAGAAAAGGTCGGACAGTTGTTTGTGGCCGGTTTCGACGGGGTCGAACCGACCGACGACATCGAACAGTTAGTGTCGTCGCACCATCTCGGTGGCATCATCTACTTCAGTCGGAACATCGAGTCACCGTCGCAGGTCGCGTCGCTCTCGGAACGACTCCAGACCATCGCGCGCGAAGCGGGCGAGCCACCACTCCTCATTGCGACAGACCAGGAAGGCGGCGTCGTCTCCCGGTTCGACTGGGGTGCACAACTGCCCAGTCAGATGGCACTCGGGGCGACTCAGGACCCAACGAGACTCCGGTCAGCAGGCGAAACAGTCGGCGAAGAACTCGCCTCGCTCGGCATTTCGATGAACTTCGCGCCGGTTCTGGACGTTAACAACAACCCCGAAAACCCGGTTATCGGCGTACGGTCGTTCGGGGACGACCCGGAAGCCGTCGGCGAGTTAGGGTCGGCGCTCGCGTCGGGGTTCCAGTCCGCTGGAGTCATCGCCTGCGGGAAGCACTTCCCCGGACACGGCGATACCGAGACCGATTCGCATCGGTCGCTGCCAGTCATTCCACACGACAAAGACCGACTGGAGGCCGTCGAGTTCGTCCCGTTCCGCCGCGCCATCGACGACGGTATCGACGCGCTCATGACGACTCACATCGCTTTCCCGGCGATTACGGGAGACGACACGCTCCCGGCCACACTTTCGAAGGAAGTCCTCACCGGCCTCCTTCGCGAGGAGTTCGAATTCGACGGACTGCTCGTCTCCGACTGTCTGGAGATGAACGCTATCGCTGAGACAGTCGGAACGGCCGAAGGAGCGGTGCAAGCGATTGCAGCAGGTTGTGACGTGGTACTCGTATCGCACTCGCCCGAGCGCCAGCGAGAGGCTATCGAACGGGTCATCGACGCCGTCGAGTCCGGTGAGATTCCCGAGGCGCGCGTCGACAGCGCGTTCGAGCGGGTGAGAGAATACAAGCACCGACAGTTTACCGAAGAGCGTGAGAAGCCGCAAACGTGGACGGAGACAGTCGAGCAATCGCGCGAGGTCGCACGACAACTCGCACGAGAGGGAGCGACCGTCGTCCGCGACCGCGACGACACACTCCCGTTCGACACGTCAGCACCCATCCACCTCGTCGGCTTTACCGGTGACGCCCAGTCGGATGCGGAAGACGACCGATACGACCCGAACGACTTCCGCACGTCGCTTGCTCGAAACGAGACGAAGGTGTATCACCACGAGGTCACAGACACCCACGGATACGAACATCCATTCGACGGGGGCGAACAAGTCGTCGTCGCAACGTACCACGCACGGTCGAATCCCGGACAGGCACGGGTCGTCCGCGAGATAGCGGATGCAGCGACCAGACTCGCAGTCGTCTCGGTCCGTGACCCCTACGACCTCGCCGCAGTACCAGACGCTTCGACGTACGTTACGGGCTACGGCTACTCACCGGCAATGCTGGATGCACTCGCGGACGTGGTTGTCGGGAAAGCAGGCGGAGACGGGACGCTACCGGTGACGATTCCGGGTGTGGAATGATGTTTCAAGAGGGGTATCCGGGCCTCAGTGTAGAATGACGGGTCTAACGTCGAATGACGAGTTCCGCGGAGAAAACTGACGAATAAGGGTGGGTCGGTTACGCTTCGGCGACGACTTCGATTTCGACTTTGATGTCGACCGGGAGCTTTACGACTTCGACCGCGCTGCGGGCAGGATATGGAGATGACAGCAGTTCGCCGTACACCTCGTTTACCTCATCGTAGTACCGCATGTCGTTGACGAAGACGGTCGCTTTCACGACATCGTCGAGGGAGGCACCGCCAGCACGGAGGACTGCCTCGACGTTTGCGAGAGTCTGTCTCGTCTGTTCGCGTACATCTTGGCTGACAACGTCGCCGGTTTCGGGGTCGATTGGTCCCTGTCCGGAGACGTAGATGGTGCCGTCGGTTTCGATGCCTTGAGAAAACGGGCCGATACTTGCGGGTGCGTCGTCGGTGGTGAGTTCGCGCATTGTAGAGCGTAGTTTGAGTAGTTGAAAGTGATTGTCGGGTCGATACTCAGTCCATCAGGAAGTCTCGGGCCTGTTCGTGAAGCGGTGCGAAACCTTCGGCGGCCTCACAGCCGACGCGTTTCCCGAGGGTCATCCCTTCAGCACGGAGGCTATCGACGAGGTTGTCGAACTCCGCGTCGATACCGCCGTGGTCGATGAGGAAGTCAATTTGCGAGACGTGCTGTTCGAGCGCCCCGATTTTCGTGTCGAGGTAGCCGGAGATGTCGACGAACGTCTCGGCTTCGAACGACGACGTGGGCTTCCCGAAGAAGTAGATGTTGTCGGGGTCGCACGGTTCGAAATCGGTCTCGACGAGCGGGAGTGACGCCATATAGTACGCATCGGTTACGAGGCGGGCGGTCGCCTGATGGTCCGGGTGCATGTCGTCCTTGAAGTGCGTGAGGACGACGTCGGGGTCGTACTTCCGGAGGGTGTCTACGAGGGCGAGGCGGTTTTCGAGCGAGTACTCGACACGGCCGTCTTTGAAGCCGAGGAACTCGACTTCGTCAACGCCGAGAACGTCGCCCGCGGCGCGGGATTCCTCAGTTCTGACCGTCGCAACGTCTTCTTCAGTGTCGCTTCCGAGACCGCCGTACTCCCCGCGAGTCATGTGCGCGACCGTGACGTGGTCACCACGTTCGGCGTGCTTTGCGAGCGTTCCGCCACAGAAGATTGCAGCGTCGTCTGGATGTGCGACTATTGCTAACAATTTCATCGCGGTTGTCAGTTTGACTAACTGACTAAAATAAGTTTACTTTCGGTTGTCAGTTCTCGACGTTTGCGACGATGCGGTCGGCGACGTAGTCGGCCTCGTCGTCGGTGATACACATCGGGTTCGCAACGACTTCGCCCTCGTCGATTCTGTCGCCACCGAGGTACACGCGAGGGTTCTCGGCGCGAAGTCGGCGGACGAGTTCGATAGCGGTGGTTTCGGACGACTCGTCGACGTTGATGACGACTTCTGGGGCGACGCTGACGTCGCTGCCGCCGGTGACGTGCGTCTCCAATCCGGCATCTTCGATGGCGCAAGCGATGTTGTCGGCTCGGTTCTGCCATTCGCGCTGTGTCTCTGCTTGCTCTTCCTCCATGAACGCCTCGAGGGCGTAGATGAGACCGACCAGTTCCTCCTTGCCGACCTTCATCGAGCGACCGATTCCCTGTCGGGGAACGCCAGCGAAGTTATCGAGGTCGATGAGTCGCTTCGGTGGCGACCAAGCCGCTTCGGCGACGTGCATGTCGAGGTGTTGGAGAGCGATGGACTCGATATACTCCTGTTTGCCAGCGACGATTCCGGTCGTTTGTGGGCCGCGAATTCCTTTCCCACCACTGAACACGACGAGGTCGGCACCCTGCTCGATGAAACGGGAGAAGTTCGAGCGTGGCGGTAATTCGGCGGCCGCATCGACGATGACGGGGATGTCGTGGTCGTGAGCGATGTCGGCGACTACATCGAGCGGTGGCTCGGTGTACGACTTTTCCATATAGGCGATGGCGGCCGTCTCGTCGGTGATGTTCGCCTCGATTTCCCACGGTTCCACGTTCGTCGAACCGGTTCCAAGGTGAAGGTCGTTTGTCCCGATGTCGACGATAGTTGCACCCGCAGCGCGGAGGGCGTGGTCGTAGCCGGTTCGATGCGTCCGGGGCATCAGTATCTCGCTTGGCAGTCCCTCAGTGTCAGGGAGACGGTCCATCGCTGCGATATCGTGGCCTGCGATAGCCGCTGCGGCAGAGAGACATAGCCCAGCAGCCGCCCCACTGGTAACGTAGCCGGCTTCCGCGCCGGTGATTTCGGCGATGCGGTCCGAAGCGGCCGCCTGGAGGTCCCCAAGCTCAACGAAAGTCGAGGCGGCGTCATTCATCGCTTCGAGTGCCTCTGCTCTAATGAGGCTCCCACCGATTCGTGTCTTCGTCCCGGCCGCGTTGACCACTGTCGGGACGTCCAACTCTCCGTATATGGAGTCGGTATGACTCCGGTAACGTTGCTCTGTCATTGTGGCTCACTGGAAACGAACGAGTCGTTAGTGACTCCAGATACTTTCCTGTGTCACCAGCTTTGCATATAAACGTTCGCTTCGACTCAAAAGTGGGGTTTCGGAGGTCTCGCGTGGGTAGTGATGACAAAGCATTATATAGTTTGACTGTAAACGTTGGGAAGAAAGCATGTCACAGTTAGAGCTGCGTAACCTCCGGAAGGAATTCACCGGAGGGGGCGAGAGCGTCGTTGCGGTCGACGATGTCGATTTGACACTTAACGATGGTGAGTTTTTGGTTCTTGTCGGTCCCTCGGGATGCGGTAAGTCGACCACACTTCGAATGATAGCAGGATTGGAATCGGTCACAAGCGGGGATGTCATCGTCGACGGTGAGTCGATGACGGATTTGGAGCCACGCGAGCGCGATATCGCCATGGTGTTCCAAAATTACGCCCTGTACCCGCACATGACGACCCGAGAGAACATCGGGTTCGGACTGAAGATGACGACCGACCTCGACTCCGAAGAACGGAATCGGCAAGTCGAGGATGTCGCCGAGTCGCTGGGTATCGAAGAGCTACTCGACGATTATCCGAAAGAGCTGTCCGGCGGGCAACAACAACGCGTCGCGCTCGGCCGTGCAATCATTCGCGATCCCGAAGTGTTCCTGATGGACGAGCCGCTTTCGAACCTCGATGCCAAGCTTCGGACGCAAATGCGCACAGAACTCAAAGCGCTGCAAGACGACCTGAACGTCACGACCGTTTACGTCACTCACGACCAGACCGAGGCGATGACGATGGGCGACCGCATCGCAATTCTGAACCACGGAGAACTTCAGCAGGTCGGCACACCGCTTGAGTGCTACCACCAACCGGCCAATAAGTTCGTTGCTGGTTTCATCGGTGCTCCCTCGATGAACTTCATGGATGTCGCGTCCAAAAACGAGCGGCTCATCCACAAGATGTTCGACTACGAGATCTCCGAAGCAACCGCCCAAGCGATTGAGGGGTACGACCGTGTGACGTTAGGAATCCGGCCGGAAGACATCCGAATCGTGGATGGTTCAGATGTCCAAAACCCGATTCCCGCCGAAGTGCACCTCGTAGAACCACTGGGGGACGTGTCACACGTCGCACTGAACATCGGCAACAAGCGGTTTACGGCCGCCGTTCCAGGTGGTCAGAAGTTCGACCGCGGTGAGGAAGTAACACTACACTTCCCCGAAGATAGTCTCCATCTGTTCGATGCCACCTCCGGACAGACACTGAAAAATAGTTCGCGGTCGGCCGACGAAGAACCCGTCATTCACGCCTGAAAATAGCCAGAAACTCGACTGCACGCGACCACTGGACGTGGTGCGTAGACGAAGGATTGGATAGTCCGCGCGCTACCCATCGAGTCCGGAACTGACGAGTCGATAGTTCAAGAAAGCGGCAGAGAGGGTATCGTTTCGGGCTACAGGCAGGTCTAGGCGCATATAATACTGTATATAACACACAATATGATTAGTTGCCGGTGATACTAACTGCTGAAAAATAGAATGTTTAACATAGTTTGAACGAGTATCTTTTAAGATAATTCATCTACTCAGCCTAAGTCGAACACAGCTTCTTTTATGATAATTCAAACTATGAGGATTATTTAGATTATGTAAATTTCTGAAATGGTTATGCGCAGTATTTGTATAGTTGTGAATACACACAACTGTAGGAATCAGAGACCGTACCGTAATGCGACGAAATCCGCATCGTGGGCGAGGCGGGGGACACGCACTATTAGCACGTATTGGGGCCGAAAATCCCGATATTGCCACTCACATTCTATCAGTGTGAAAACAGCCAATTCCTTGGCTCAGCGCAGGTACTTGTAAAGGACGAACGAGAAGAGCAAGAAGAGCGGGATAAGAGAGACCGCCGCCTCGATAGGTACCAAGAGAAAGACAACTGCAGCAACCACGACGAATTCGAGGACGATTAGGGCGCTGAGGAGTTCGGCCGGCTCAGCCATGTTCGCCTCCCAGTTTATGGTCGGGATGCTTGTACCTACTGGAAGCATGAGGAGAGCAGATGTTCGCAGTTAACGTTCGAACCAGAACAACGGTCCTCTAGTATCCGCGCTCGATAGCCTCGGTGACAAACTGCCACTGGCGATTCGCGAGGACTTCACTCGAGTCGTATGACCGGGTCAACGAGAGAACCTCGTACGGGATACCAGCAGCCGTCAACTTGTCAGTATACGTCGATAACTGTTTTGTGAGGCAATCGCCTCGGCAAAGAACCAGCCATCTTGGAGAAGCAACGGGTATTGTGGGAGGATTCCAGAGGCGATGAGTGCCTCGGACGAGAGAACATCGGGCGTATTTTCAAAATAATCATTGTGTTTTAGATATTATAGAGATGGAAGATAATTCGAAGAAGAGACAAGACCAAACGCGAACCGACAACAGTGGGTACTCGGGTGGTTCGACCGAGACATCTGAAACAACAACCATCGAGTTCCGGCACGCGATGGACGACGACGGCGGCGTAATCGATTCCGTCGAGGGTGCAGGGAACTCTGTTCGAACCAACTGCAAGCGAGCGCGAATCCAATCCGTTTCACCCGCCAACCGACGGTTTCGCGGTAGGTGGTGTTCGTGTGACTCCGCAGAAAATGCAAGAGAGATGCTTCCAGTCGGCAAATCTGTTGCCAGCCGAGGGTGCTCATCACCACCGTGAGACTGGCAGCACAGCGCTTTTGCTCCAGAATGCGGCTCGTTACCGGAGCCGAGGGAAAAGCACAGTTTCCCTTCTCCGCTTCGCATCCACTTTTACAGTGACGCTATCCTGCTGCTGTCTTCGGATTCAACGGGGCACTCAACCCCAGGTCGTATTGACGCACTTCCGGTACGGATCAGCTGACGTGATCAGCTAACCTCAAGGGCTCTGATTCGCTGACGGGACGGCTGGACGACGCTGTCGAACTCGTTCGCTTCGTTCGACGGGGTGTCGCGATAGTAGATCGTGTCGTTGAAGATTCCAGTACCATCACTCGTACCATAATACGTGCTGGTCGTGCGGGTGCCGTTGCTGCTGTTCGGGTTCTTGGAGGTCTTTTCGGTGCCGTAGGAACTGCTGTTGTTCAACTTCTTTGAGACCTGACTGGTGCCATAAGAACCGTTTCCGATCTTTGTCTCCTTCCGGGGCTCTTTTGCTCCGTCACTTCCGTTTCGTTTCTGTTCGATCGCCTTTTCGACCGCTTCGTCGTATTCCTCGTGGGTAGAGTCGCCTGAACTACCGGTGTCGGATGTGCTGAAGAAGTCGCCTCCACCACCTCGCCCGACAGGATTGTTACTACTGCCAACGAAGAGATTACTGCGAGTCGTCGAACCACCGATGGCGAAATGACCGACCCGGAAGTCGGCGATGACGGAGTCTTCGAGTGTGGTATGACTCCACTCGGTCCAGACCGCCGAATGACCGTTATTGTAAGCCGTCAGCCCCTCGATACTGTGTTCAGGGGCCTCCGGGAAGGGGAACTGCTCGACACCGTCCGGGAACATCTGGACCAACACGCCGAATCCGCGGGCGAGGTTCTTGTATCGGAGTTCCGCGTCTGCCGAGTACGTGTGGGCTGTATTGTTCCGGAAGGTAATGTCGATATCAGCCTCGTCCACCTCGAAGCCACCCCGACCATCGTAGAAGAACCCGTTGGCGAGGTATCCACCTGCGGCGTGGTTGCCCTCAAGTACGTTGTTCGGGTTCGAAATCCAGAAGGCGGCCGGCCGGAAGTCGTTTTGTTCGTTCGAATCGCCGCTGGCACTCGCTCTGCCACCGAAGGGCCGGTCTCCCCTGCGAACGCGTCGGTTGAAAACCACTAAATTCTCCCGAAACACGTTGTTCTGTTCGGCTTCGAGACCTTCTTCGACGAGGAAACAGTGGCCGTTGATATCGTATCCAACGTTTCGTTCGTAGGTCACGTTACCAGTGCCGTGGCTGTTGTAGCCGCGTTGGTAACTATCGTGGACGCTGTTGTGTGCGATATACGAGTTCGGCTGTTCGTTGGCGTGATGGAAGTGTAGCGGGTATCGGGCCTTGTGACCTGTCTGACCGGCGTGGTAGATTTCCATCCCCTCGATTTGGACCCGTTTGGGGTCCTTAGCGAAGATGCCATGTGCACCGAAGCCGGTTTCGTATTCGAGGCTGGTGTCTCCTTTCGTCGGGTTGTTGTACGTTCCCTCACCGCCGGGGTTCGAAACCTCATTATCGCCCCGCATGACGACATTGCGAGTCAACAGCCCGACCTCGGCACGCATATCGACGGTTCGTCCCTTGGCCTCTTGAGTCTCTCCGAAGTGGTCGTGGTCCAGTCCCGAGTTGAGTTCCACGGTGTCTCCGTCGACTGATTCGACCGTGCGCCGCTCGGCTTCTGTGGGGTCTGTCCCACTCGGGGCGATTACGATTTCGTCTCCTGGTTCCCAGTTGACCGCCTCTTTGAGTTGGATACGCTGGTCACCTGCGTTGGCAGTGGCTCCGAGTTGCGTCCAGTCGGTCTTTTCGCGAGACGCACCGTGTATGTCGATGATGCCACCGTCAAAGGTGCCGAAAAGCTTCGTGCCGATGGCCATCCCACCACTACCTCTAATGCTCTCGTCCGTCTCCGTTCCAGTCAACGTAATAACTGCCTTACTCTGGAAAGGTTCGTCCTCGGTTCCGATGCGAATCATTCCATCGCCCTCGGCCAGGACGTAGTCGCTCGTGAGTTCTCTGTACGCTCCGTCTTTGAATTCCAGAACGCCTTGAACCGTGACACCGCCCAAATTCGGCGTGTTCTGGTCAAGGACCACGTGCTTGTCTGAACCAATTGTTACTTCGTCCCCGGCACTCGGGGTCGAACCACCCCACGTTTCCGGGTCTGACCACATTTCGGGCGTGGATACGTCTGACGACACTGCCCCGCTTTTGCCCATGACCGCACTCGTTGCGAGGGCAGCGGTCGTCCCCTTGAGGAAACGACGCCGATTGAACTGTCTTTTCGCTTTACTCGTTGTTTTCTGGTTGGTATTTCGTCTCACGGCCTTTATTTTCAAGGACTTTAAATTTAAAACTTATTTCAAAGTATTATGACGACTGAAAATGACACCTATGTGGAACTAACTGAAGAACCAATGATAGTTCGGAGTGCAAACATAACAGAACAGTGGTTCGGGGGGAGTACAATAACTCCGACTGAAGCGCTGTTGAGTACGGTAGCACCGATTGAGACTGTTGAAGTTCAGTTAGTTCGACACGCTAGCGAGTGAAACGCCACGAGGTCGAGTTGCAAGCAGAATCAACTGAGAATGGAATCATACTCAAGTATGACCTCCGGGTGGATTGCCCTCCTCCAGTTCGTTGCGTCACGATACCCGTCTTCGTCGGTGCGGTCGACTGCAGCACCCGTGCGACGGGTGGCAACACGAAAGACGAATTGGAAGAACTGAAACGACGAGTGAAAGAAACGGGTGGGCAGGCACTGTCTAGTTAACCTCCTGGGCTGGCGTTCGACCGTCGAGCGACTGATGCGGGCGTTGAAAATTATAGTAATGAACGAACACTGCAAGCCACCGGCGGACGCTCAGCCGACTGCCCACCCATGAATTGTGGAAACGGTCAACTCTCATTTTGAACGTCTGAAACCACTTCTCAATCAGGTTTCGGTCTGTATAGTCGACTCGGCCGTTCACCCCTAATCGAGAGAAGGCAGTCCGATAGCCGAAGGCATCAGCTAGAAAAACGGTCTCTGAACAGTCGTGTTTCTCACAAAGCCCGTGAGAAACGCAGCTGCCGGATCAGTTCCATGACGCTTGAACAACGCGACGTCAAGAATCACTTTTGTGTCGGGGTCTATTGCAGCGTACAACCAAGACCACTTGCCGTTGATTTTGACAGCGGCCTCGTCGACCGCGACCCGCCTCGGCGTCGCCTTCGGCGGGTCTGAAATGCTGTCAGACAGCCGATAAACCCACTGAAAACTGATTGAAACGAGCGTTCTACACCGAGTAACCGAAGAATCGCTTCTGTCTCTCTGAGTGAAAGACCGGCAGCATGGAGTCGGACGGCGAACGCCCTGACGGGCGTCCTCAGAACGCTTCGCGTTCTGATGGGCTGCACGAGAGCTTTGCTCTCGTGAACGTCGCCGTCCGCTCCCGCCGTCAACATTCAAGCGTAGCTGTGTCCAAACTCTCGCTGGGCAGGTCTTCAAGCAGCATAGGAAACTATAGTAGCGTTTGCAAGTCATTGCACACTCGCTCGACCGCTGTCGTGCGATCGGATGTGTCACCAGTTGCAAACGCTACTATAGCTCTTCGACCTGTTTATCCCTTAACTAGACGGTGCCATACCCCCCATGTTATCAAAGGAATTAAATTAACTAAGAATGATATATTAGTTGCCACTAAAGGCTAGCTATTGGTCGTCCCACGCGCGAACACCCGCAAAGATATATCTGGCGTGTAAAAACCCTCAGTCGCCTGAATTCAAGGATTGTTCTGAATTCTAGAATAATATACACCACTATATTGAACTATTGTGGGCACAAGTAAACATATTACTGATATGTTCAAAAGAATTAAATTTAGTGCCAATAACCGCCTGATGTCGAATGAACAAACGAAACACACGCCGCACGTTCATCAAAACCGTCGGTGTCGCAGGCGTTGCGGGACTGGCGGGTTGTTCACAAGGCGGACAGAACCAGACGCAAACCGACGACACTGCCGGTGCCTCGAACGGTGAGGATGGGTCTGCCGGGACGACGACCGGAGCGAGTCGGTCAGAAACGACGACTATCAAGTTCTGGCACGCGATGGGTGGCGACATCGGTAAGTTAATCGACTCGCTCGCGAGCGAGTTCGAACAGCAGGCCGACGGTATCAACGTCGAAGCAACCCAGAAGGGGAGCTATCGGGAAACGCTCAACGCGACGACCTCTGCGGTCCAAGCCGGTAACCCGCCAGCGATTTCGCAAATCTTCGAAATAGGGACGCAACTCGCTATCGACAGCGGCGTCTTCGCACCGGTCGAAGACATCATCCCCGAAGACAAGGTGAACTTCGACAACTATCTCGACTCGGTACTGAACTACTACCGCATCGACGGCAAACTTCACTCGATGCCGTTTAACTCCTCGAACGCCATCTTCTATTACAACAAAAACGCCTTCGAGGAGGCAGGTCTGGACCCCGAAACCCCGCCGACGACCTATCAGGGCGTGATGGACGCGTCGATGGAACTGACCGACGCCGGCGTCGTCGACAAGGGGGCGACGTGGCCCAACCACTCGTGGTTCGTCGAACAGTGGTTCGCCGAGCAGGACCAGCCACTCGTCAATAACAACAACGGCCGTGACGGTCGTGCGACCAAGGCGTACTTCGAAAGCGAGGCCTCGAAGAACATCTTCAACTGGTGGACCGACCTCTACGACAAGGGACAGTATCTCAACCCCGGTATCGAAGCGTGGTCGGAAGCGCAGCAAGCATTTTTGACCAAGAAGACGGGAATGCTCGGCTACTCGACATCGAGTATCGCACCGATGGCAGAAGGCGCGAAAAAGAACGGCTTCGAACTCGGCACGATGCGACTACCGACGCCGGGCGGAAAACGCCAAGGCGTCGTCATCGGCGGGGCGTCGCTGTGGGCGCCGAAGAGCATCTCAGACGAGAAGAAAGGCGCCGCCGGCGAATTCCTCGCGTGGCTCACCAAGCCGGAACAGCAGAAGCGCTGGCACACGAACACTGGCTACTTCCCCGTCCGGAAAGAGGCGATTTCGCAACTCGAAGACGAGGGCTTCTACGAGGAGAACCCCAACTTCCGAACTGCTATCGACCAACTCCGCGAGACGAAGGACTCGGCGGCAACCCGTGGTGCACTCATGGGAACGTTCACGAAGGTCCGCACTGCCGTCGAAGAAGGCTACGTGAGCATGATTCAGGACTCGAACAAGAGCGTTGACGACGGCCTCGACAGTATCGACTCGAAGGTCGAAGACGCGCTCGCGGGCTACAATAAGAAGGTGAACTGAGAAACAGAGAAGGCGAACTGAGAAGCGGTGTACCGCCACGAAACCACAACGTATCGAATGCAAACCACGCTATCACCACGTTCGTCATGAGCGATTTCACCAAACCATACACCTCAGCGACCCAAGCCGGCCTGCTGTTGATTCCGACGCTGGTCGTCCTCGTCGCCTTTCTGTACTACCCGGCCATCGAAACGTTCCGGCTGAGCTTCTTCCAGACGCTACTTCTAGGAACTAAACAGCAGTTCGTCGGCCTCGACAACTACGTTGCGCTCGCAACGTCCGCAGAGTATCAAAAGAGCATCTTCGTCACCTTCCTCTTTGCGGCGGCCGTCGTCATCGGCACTCTCGCCGTCTCGCTTTTCATTTCGTATCTCCTGTTCGAAGTGAAAGCGGGTGCGTCGGGCTATCTATTGGCGGCCATCTGGCCGTACGCGCTGCCGACCGCGGTTGCGGCGACGATTCTTCTGTTCATGCTGCATCCCACGCTGGGAATCATCACCCACTACCTCGAAGCAGTAACCGGGTTCACGTTTGACTGGTTTACGCGTGGGCCACTGGCGTTCATCGTCCTCGTCATCGTCGCGGTGTGGAAGCAACTCGGCTACAACATCATCTTCCTCGTCGCCGCGCTGAACAACATCCCCGAGACGCTCACCGAGTCGGCACAACTCGATGGCGTTGGGCGACTCACCATGTTGTATCGGGTGTACATCCCGCTTATCTCGCCGACGCTGACGTTCCTCGTCGTGATGAACACCATCTACGCGTTCTTCGGAACGTTCCCGCTCGTCGACCTCATGACGAGTGGTGGACCGAACAACGCGACGAACCTGCTCATCTTCAAGCTGTACCGCGATGCCTTCGAGTTCAACAGTCTCGGGCAGGCGTCCGCGGAATCGACGATTCTGTTCGTCATCGTTTCGCTTCTGATGTACATCCAACTCCGGTTTTCCGACCGGCACGCACACTACGGAGCCTAATCCATGGTAACACACACAGAAACCACTCAACAACACACAGAAGCCACACAGCAGACAGAACCTACCCAACAGACACAACGGTCGATGCTGGCGACACTCTTCGAGGGCGACCTGTTCGTGCACATCGCACTCATCGGGTCGATTATCCTCGTCGGACTGCCGCTCATCCTCGCAGTTATCATGAGCACCCAATCGACGACCGAGGTGTACGAAGTGACGAATCTCGGCATTGGGAGTGCCGGCCTGTCGAACTACGAGACGGCCCTGGCTGAGTACAACCTCATGCAGTACATGGTCAACTCGGCCGTGATGTCCATCGTCATCGTCGTCGGGAAGGTCACGCTCTCGCTTCTCGCCGCGCTCGCACTGGTGTACTACCGGTTCCCCTACGAGCGCGCCGTCTTCACGTTCGTCCTCCTGACGTTGCTGGTTCCGGTTCCGGTTCGAATCGTCCCGCTGTTCCAACTGATGGCCGACCTCGGCTGGGCGAATTCGTTGTTGGCAATCACCGGACCATATATTGCGAGTGCGACCGCCGTATTCCTCTTCCGCCAGCATTTCATGTCGATTCCCGAGTCGCTGGTCGAAAACGCTCGACTCGACGGTGTAGGACCACTCGCCTTCCTCGTGCAGGTGTTGATTCCCATGTCGAAAGGGATGATTGCGGGCGTCTCCGTGATTACGTTCATCTACGCCTGGAATCAGTACCTCTGGCCGCTTATTGTCGTCAGCGACCAGTCGAAACAGGTCGTCCAAGTCGGTATCAAATTCCTCCAGGGCGCGAGTCAGTCCGGACTCACGGAGTGGGGGCTTATCATGGCCGGGGCCGTGATTGCGCTGATTCCGCCGCTTTTCGTGCTTATCGTCCTGCACCGACCGCTCCTCGAAACATTCGCGATTCAACAAAAGTAACACATGGCACACATCGAACTCGATACACTCACGAAACACTTCGGCGACGTTGCGGCTGTCAAAGGCATCGACCTGTCGGTCAACGACGGGGAATTCCTCGTCTTCGTCGGCCCGTCCGGGTGCGGAAAGTCGACGACGTTGCGGATGCTTGCTGGTCTCGAATCCATCACTGACGGCGCGCTCACCATCGGGGAGACGGTCGTCAACGACCTGCCACCCCACGAGCGAAACGTGGCGATGGTGTTCCAGAACTACGCGCTCTATCCGCACATGACCGCCGCAGAGAACATGACGTTCGGCCTCGACTCGAACGGACTGTTCAACCGGTCGGGAGACGACGAGCAAGTCGCCGAAGTCGCCGAGACACTGGGTATCACCGACCTGCTAGACCGGAAACCGAAAGCACTCTCCGGGGGAGAGCGGCAGCGAGTCGCGATTGGGCGTGCGCTCCTGCGCGAACCTGAAGTGTTCCTCCTCGACGAACCACTGTCGAACCTCGATGCGAAACTGCGCGTCGAGATGCGGACCGAACTCCTCGAACTCCACCGAGAGTTGCAGACGACGACAGTCTACGTCACTCACGACCAGACCGAGGCGATGACGCTCGGCGACCGTGTCGCGGTCTTGAACGACGGCCAAATCGAGCAGGTCGACCCGCCGCAACTGCTGTATGACTACCCGGCGACGCGCTTCGTCGCCGAGTTCATCGGCAGTCCGGCGATGAACATTCTCCCGGTAGATGTGCTTGGTCGGGATGGCCAGTTCGTCGTCCAGCACGACGGCTTCGAGATTCCGCTGCCTACTACGAACGAACTGGAAGCCATCGCCGGGTCGCCGGCGTACTTCGGCGTCAGGCCCGAAGATATTTCGCTCGCGGCGTCGCTTCCGGCGGAGGCGGCGACGTTCGAAGCGACCGTCAGCGTGACAGAGCCGTTGGGCGAGTCGCTGCTCGTCCACTGCGAGGTCGGCGATACGGAACTAAAGGTGAAGACCGAACCGCGAAGTACAGTGTCGCCCGGAGACAGTATCGAAATCGGTGTCGACGAAGAGCGTCTACACCTGTTTGACGAACAGGGCAACGCAGTGTATCACTCGTCGCCGCGACAGAAGGCAGCAGGTTCGGTTGACTCTGACGAGTCGGTTACGGAGTCATCTACGGAGTCGGTCGCTGAGTCGAATCCAGTTCAGCCGTAGTCGCAAGCCGGAATCTGGTTCAATCGTAGTCGAAGGCGGCAGTGGACTATCGCTGCCTGCGAAACGTTCCAGTTCGCCGCTGTGCTTCGGTCGGCGGCATCCGTTTTACCCGAAACTAGATAAACCGAATTTCGATATAGAGAGTATCTCACTGAAGTTCAAACCTCAGGGGATGGCTATGATGCGTACTTGCGTTTTTCCGGGCAAACAAATAATCAGTTCGGGGACCCTCCCGCCGACATTTGTATCGATGCGACGCTCGCGGTGAAATTCGGCCTCACCGGACGACATCAGCGGTACTATCCATCCGTTCCCGACGTTCTCTGAGGCGTTCAAACACGCCTGTCAGGCGTTCCGCCGAGATACGTCCACGCTGAGTTGCTGTATCAAGTAGCGCTTACTCGTCAGCGGAGAATATGTGTTCAAGCGTTCCGGACTCACCCAGACCCAGAAGGGCTCGATTGAGTAACTCTTGGACGATGAACCGCTCGTAGTGCTGGATTGCACAGAACTCACAGAGTTTATTTCCTGTGCTACTGTTTCAATCTCGTCGCCATCTCTCAGCTCGCCGAAATCGCCAGGGACGGCTTAACCAGACAGTGCCGAAATGATGTATATTAGGACAGCTACCGCCTCATATTAATCGATGAAACGGCCTATAGACCCGTCTTGGACGCTCTGCGTGTACTAACCACAACACAATAGCAAGTACGGCTGTCGTATCGAACTGCTTGATGGTATTTGAACAGGCGCCCGCGACGGATTACATACCGTTAGAGGTTCCAGGCCTCCTCTCGAACGCTTACGGCCGGATTTTTTTCAAAAGCATGAACCATTGTTCATTGTAGGCTGTCTATGGAAAGTGTGCCCCAAATTAAATAACTGACGAATGACAACAATTCATCATATGAGTCTCACAATACAAAACCTGGGGAAGCAATATACCGAAGATGTCTGGGGCGTTCGAAACATCGATCTTGAGTTAGATACCGGTGTTCACGGGCTTCTCGGGCCGAACGGCGCTGGAAAGTCTTCGCTCATGCGGATGATTACGACCGTTATGGAGCCGACAAAAGGGTCCATCAGCTGGAACGGCACGGACGTACTCGATTCGCCGGGGATGGTCCGGTCGGTTCTGGGCTACCTCCCACAGGATTTCGGTGTTTACCCCGACCTGACATTGGAGGAATTCCTCGAGTACGTCGGTGCGTTGCGGTCGATGGACTCGAAGACCGTGGCCGCCCGTATCGACGAACTGGTTGCGCTGACGAATCTGGAACAGGCCCGCGACCGCAAACTCAAGACCTTCTCCGGCGGGATGCGTCAGCGGGCGGGGATTGCCCAAGCGCTGCTCAACGATCCGGGACTGTTAGTAGTCGACGAACCGACAGTCGGTCTCGATCCGGAGGAGCGTGTCAGGTTCCGGAACATCATCTCCGATCTGTCGTCAGACCGGGTCGTGATTCTCTCGACACATATCGTACCGGACATCGAGGCCACAGCGAACACAATCGCGCTGCTGGACGACGGGAAACTGCTCACCCACACCGACCCAGAGTCACTAATCAAGACTGTCGAAGGGAAGGTCTACACGTACACCACTGCCCAGTCCAACCTCGACAAGATCCGGTCCGAGCAGATTATCTCGGGCACTGTCAGTCGCTCGGATGGTGTCGAACTCCGGGTAATAGCCGAGGAGCCACCGCATGAGGATGCACGTATTGTCCAGCCAACGCTTGAAGATGCCTACCTCTGGCGTGTTGGCCCACAGGTGGCCCGATAGATGCGTCAGATTTACCACGTGGCCCGGGCCGACTTCCTCCAGCGAGTCCGTTCGAGCCGACTGGTTGCTTTATTGGCGTTTGTCATCTATCTCGGCTATCTCGTCAACACCGGGACCATCGATCTCGTCTTTCAACAGTCCGTGGCTGGTGGCGGCCTCGGCAACTACCGCGGAGTGAATAACGCGGCCTGGATTGGAGCTAAAGCAGGGTTGACGGGGAGCTTCTTCGTGGTGTTCTTTGGCTTCTATCTAGTCAAGAATGGTCTCGCTCGTGACCGATCCACAGAGGTCAGTGAACTCCTCGCCTCGATGCCAATCTCGAACTCCCGATATCTGTTGGGGAAGTGGCTGAGTAATGGGGCATACCTGGGGTTGATTGTCAGCGTGCTTGGACTGTCAACCGTCGTGATACATACCGTACACGGCGTCGGCCCCACCAACCCGATCAAACTGCTCTTGCCGGTCGTACTATTGGCGGTCCCGACTGCCTTTTTGATTGGCGGGGTTGCGCTGCTAGTCGAGACCGTTGGACTCCTAAACAACACCGCTGGCAACGTCCTCTACTTTTTCGGCACGCTCGCGCTCACGATGCTTTTTTATGGTAATGGGACGGTGGCAAACGGCGTCGTGTCCGGGATAACCGGCTACTTCGACCCGTTCGGGTACACCGCGGTCTACGTGGCAATGTACGATTCGGTTCTATCTATCGCCCCGAACTACACCGGCGGCGTACCGTCGTTCGGGGCGGTTTTCGTAGAGAAGACGACGTTTACCTGGAGTGGAGATGGATGGCCGCTGTGGGTATACCTACAGCGTGCCGGAATGATTGTCGTCGGGGTCGGTATCGCTGTCTTTGGAAACCTCACATTCAATAGATTCGGCCCGTCGAAAACAGAATCGGAGCGGACCACGTCACTGCTCCGACGGCTGTTGCCGGAGCGGTCGTCAACTGAGAGTGCTACCGAACCGCCAGCACCGACTGAGGTCACGCTTACGCCAGTCAAAACGCGAACCGGTGGTGGCCTCTTCCGAATCCTCCTTGGGGAGTTCCGTATGACCCTGTCCAAACTCCCCTGGTGGTGGTATCTGGGCGCAGTCGGAATTATTGCAGCCAGCTTAATCCGTTCACAGAGTAGCGGTCCACTCCTACTAATAGCACTTATCTGGCCAATATTCGTCCTGTCGTCAATGGGGGTTCGCGCACAGCGCCATCGTATGCAGCCGCTGATCTTCTCGTCTAACAGCGCGTACACGCAACTGCTCGCTGAGTGGGTTGTTGGGGCGACGCTCATTGCGGTACTGGTTGGGAGCAGTATCGGTCTTACCCCCCTGTTGACCTCGACACCAGTGCTATTGGGCTACGTAGCGGCGATACTCTTCGTTCCATCACTTGCTTTGAGTGCCGGCATCTGGAGCGGAAAATCGGAACTGTTCGAAGTGCTGTATCTCGTTATCTGGTTTGTCGGCCCGGCCAACGGAATAAAGCCGCTAGTGTTCACTGCAACGACAGCTACGGCCCTGTCAACAGTGATCGTTATTGTGTACATCTGTCTGGGTCTCTGCCTCTTCGTGGCTAGCTTCGTTCACCGATCTCGACAGATGGTTTGAGGTTTGCTGCTCTGAAGGGCGAAGCATTCGTCTCGGATGTTTTCGAGTGGTCTAGGTTCAACCCAACGTACTGGTTCACACTCACCTGCTCGAACTCGAAGAAAGAAACACAATGGCACATGCGAATGATGCCGAGGGCTCACTCGGCTTACTCGATGACGTCGGGTTACTTGACGACCGACTGATCACCGCATATTTCCGAATGGTAAGTGGTGAAGACGTTCGGCGCACAGCGGAGGCGGATACTTCGGTTGCCCACTGTCCATCGGTGTTTTGCTACTGGAATCCGGACCCAGATGCACAGTAGACCCCAGTTCCGAAGCTCCGAGTACACTTTCGGTTCTTCGGGACGCTCCAAAAATCGGCCCTATGTGTGTGTTTACAAGACTATTATTAGAGTCGGCCAAGGGAAAATTGAGAGGAGAGACGATATCAGCGAAGTAAGTCAGGGATATTGGAGTAACCGTTTGAAATCCTATCAGAAGCAGTTTCCGCTCACTGACCTCACTTCGGCGTCGGCGCTCAGACTGTACTCGACGGCACGCTCAACGTGAAGGGCGGTCGTGTCGAACAGCGGCGTTTCCGGCCTGTCCGATTGGTCGACGAGCAGTTCGATTTCCGTGCAACCGAGTACGATTCCCTCGGCACCCTGCGCAACGAGGTTGTCGA
This sequence comes from Haloferax mediterranei ATCC 33500, assembly GCF_000306765.2. Classification (NCBI taxonomy): domain Archaea; kingdom Methanobacteriati; phylum Methanobacteriota; class Halobacteria; order Halobacteriales; family Haloferacaceae; genus Haloferax; species Haloferax mediterranei. Next base: position 12,015 of record NC_017943.1, on the reverse strand, counting down.
TAACTTCGAGATAGTAATCTCGGGACTCGTCTCGAATCTCGCCTTTGGTCAACTCCTCGAAGATGATTCGGTCCACTTCCGGACGGTGCTGTCGGTCGGGGACGACGATGTCGATACCGTGGTCGGCGAATCGGTCACGGTAGAAATCCCCCTGCATCGTCGCTTGAGTTCCGAGGACGCCGACGGTGTCGATACCGGCGGCGCGGATGGCGTCCGCGGCGACGTCGACGATGTGGACGAGCGGAACAGAGAGGGCGTCGACAATGGAGGGCGCGACTTTGTGCATCGTGTTGGTTGCCAGAAGGACAAAGTCGGCACCGCCTGCTTCGAGGTCGTGTGCGGCCTCGGCGAGATACGCTCCGGCCTCGTCCCACCGTTCCGCCTGAATGAAACCCTCGATATCGGCGAAGTTGACGCTTCGAATCACGATGTCTCCGGTGTAGTGTCCGCCATGAATGTCGTTGATTGTGTCGTCGATGAGTCGGTAGTATTCGACCGTCGATTGGCTACTCATCCCGCCAAGGATGCCGATTGTCCGTGGTTCATCGCGGTGGAGACCAGACATACAATTCAGGAGGGTTTGTCGGCATATCAGAGGTGTCCTCCCATGGGAGGGTGCTGATTTGCTATCACTCTCGATTCCCCATCAGTTTCGCTTCCGCCTTCCGCAAGTGTTCGAGAAACGTCGTCTTCGAGACATCGAGTTCGCTGGCCAACTCGCGCGCCGTGATTTCTCGCGGCCAATTGTAGTAGCCACGTTCCCGAGCCAAATTCACCGCCTCGCGTTGTCGCGGGGTGAGCAGTTCCGTCTCCCCCGGGTCCGGTGGTTGCATCGGCTCTGATGCCGGCGAGATTTTTGTGAGCGAGATATCGGCGTTGCGCTCCTCTCGGATTTCGTCGAGCAGTCGGCCGAGTGACGACCGAGTCGTATGCGCGAGGAGATTCCAGGTTTCGACCCCGTCCTCGATTCGATACGAACTATCGACGAGCACGCCGCGGGTCAAGAACGCGGACCCGATACCCTCGTTTGCGACGTACTCGATAAAGACGTCCTGTGTGGCACGTCCGATTGCAGACGGAAGAGCACCCTCGCTTGCGGCCCCACCAATCGGTTCGATATGGTTGATAAACGAAATCTCGTGTGCGACTTCGATTGCTTGCGTGACGTGCTCGCGTGAGTCCCCGTAAATCGTACAGCGTTCGTACGCCGAGTCACCCTCGACTGCCGCACCGTGGCCGATGAGACCACTGCCTGCTTCGGCCGTGGAGACGATACCCCAACAGTCGGGGTGCCATACTTCGAGCGAGAGGTGAAGGAGTTCTTTCTCGTGTTTCGGTTCGGCCATTGAGTAGTGAACACATGCCTACCAGGAAAATATAGCGTTCGCGGAGCGATGAGAATGAGGTCAGCGTCCGTCGATTTCGTCGGCCCAAAAAACGAACCGTGCCGTTCGTTATTAGTTCCCGCCGAGCACCCGCTTGAACAGCGTGAACGTGAGCAGGGTGAAGAACAACCCGTTCAACATCCCCTGACTCGCGGCGAGGACTCGTGCGCCCGGTCCGAGCGGGTTGATGTCGCCGTACCCGACCGTACTGAAGCTGATGTAACTGTAGTAGACGTTGTCGAAGAGGACTTCGAGCGCGGTCTTATCGACTGCAGTCGGGTCGAAGACGCTCCCTGCTTGCGTCAGGAACGGGCCGCCGGCGGCGTAGAACAACCCGAATAGCGCCGGGAGGAAGAACGTGAACGCGGCGATTCGTGGAAGCCGATTCCCGTAGCCACACGTCACCTGCATCAGGAGATTGAGACCCACGCTCGCGACCTTCTTGCCGCGTGCCCACACGTTCAGCGAATACTCGTTGATGATGATGTCGAAGTTCTTCTTTCGATTGTAGTAGTAGCGCTTGAATTCGAACTCTCGACTCGCGGGCGTGTCACCGACCGCATCCGCGCTGTCCTGTGCTTTCCTGTAGGTCTCCTCGATGATTTCGTGGTCCATCTCGACGGCAAACTGGCCGGTGGCGGTGTTACCGACGAAATCGTGAATCGTCCAGTCGTTCCGTTCGAGATAGCCGTGGTGGTCGCTGAAGTCGAAACAATCGAACTCGGTGAGACAGAAACGGAAGTGGTCGAGCAGTTCGTGTTCGTTCCCGTCGCCTTCGAGTTGGAGGTCGCCGATGGTCGCACGAGTGAAGTCGTACGGCGTCGCCTCACCGGAAACCTGCGAAATCGTGCCACCGCAGATTGTCGCGTCGGTAAAGTCGAGGTACGTGTCGCGCTCGCCGTTACGGACTCGGAATCGTGCAGTTCCGTGAAACACCGAACTGCGGAAGTTCGACTGTTCGTGGAACGTCGTCTCCCAGAACGATGCGGTCGTAAAGTTCGCGGCTTCGAACTCGGCGACATCCTCGAAGACGGCTTCGTTGAAAGAGGCGTTCGCTTCGAGATGTTGCATCTCGCCTTCGAACAGCGCCCCTCGGAACTCCGCTGGCCCGTGGAACGCCGTGCTTCGGAAGCTTACGTCCTCTTCAAATCTCGCCTCCTTGAATCGCGCTCGGGTTTCGAACGCAACGTTCTCGAACGAGGCATCCCCGCCAAATGTTGTCCCGTCGGCGATGATGTCGTCTTGGAACGTGCTGTCGTCGAAGTTAGCACCGCCGTGGAACGTCGAAAACGAGAGATCGAGTTCGCCGGAAACCTGCAAGCGGTGGCAATCGGTGCGCGCGGTGAACGTCGCACGGTCGAAGTTGACCGCTCCTTTGAACACCGCGTCTTTAAAGTCCGAAAAGCGGAAGTGAGCGAGTTTGTAGTCGGCTTCACCCTCGAACGTCGCTCCTTCGAACGTCACGTCGTCGTGTGTCGTCCGACTACCGCCGTTGAACTCGACACCTCGAAATTCGGCCAACTGCATGAACCGAACGTGGGCGAAACTCACGTCGTCGTCGAACCGCGCTTCGTCGAAGTCGGCCATCTCCTGAAACGTCGCGTCGTCGAATCGGGCGTCGCCGTCGAACCTGACGTGCTCGAAATCGGAGCCGGCCGTAAACTGCGCTCGTTCGAACGTGACGTAGTCGAACGTCGCCTGTCGGAAACTCGCGTCGTCGCGGAACGTCGCATCGGCGAACGTGATATGGTCGTCTAACACGTGGCTGCTCCCGCTCGTCTGGATATTTCGAAAGTTCGCGGCCCCGTGGAATGTTGTGTCAGCGAAGCTTGTGTCGGCCAAGAACGTCGTTTCGTCGCAGTGAACGTCTCCGTGAAAGACCGCGTTATCGAACCAGACTTCCTGCTCGAAGGTCGCTTCGTTGGTCGTCACCTCGTCACGGACCGTCAGGTGTTGTGCATCGACCGTTCCCGTGAGGACGGCCTCTTTGAGTTTGAGTCGACCGATAGTCGCTTCCCGGAGAATCAACCCCTGTTCGAGTTTGCCGTGTGTGAGGTCCAGCCCCTCGATATTCGCGTGCTGAAAGTTCAGCACGTGGTTGGTCGCTCCGTTGATATCCTGATAGGTCAGCGAGAGGTGCGGAAGGTCCGCGCCGACGTACTCGTTGACGCGGGTATCCGGGGATTGGAGATTGGCACGGAGTTCCTCGACAATGTCGTCCCCGGAGACATCGAGTGTCGTACGTTCGTCTCGGCTCATGTGGAACACACAGTACTCACTTTCGGAGTGGGCTTCGTGTGGACATTCCCACGTCGTTTGTAGGTGTGCGTCCGTCTGTATCGATGGGTCGAACGTGTATCGACACGTAGAGGAAGACATCAAAGCGGGGGTAGATTCATTTCTCGACATGGGTGGAAAGGTTCCTATCGAAATCTCGTGAGAGTGCGCTTGGGTGTTGGTCTCGTGAAGGTGCGCTCGGATGGTCTCGTGAAGGTGCGCTCGGATGGTCTCGTGAGAGTGCACTCGGGCGTTGATTCGGGAGTCGTACTTCGTTCATTTTCAGGGAATGTAATATATATCTTCGGACGACTGTCAGTCGAAGATGGTTCGTCGTTCCCGCTCCGAGAGTTCCGCGTGAATCGCGTTTGGCGAACAGTGTTCGCACTCACGCGCGGGATTGGTGCTTCGGTCGTAGGTCCAGATGGGGTAGCCAAAGAGGAAGAACGCCTCCATCTGGTGTCGTTCGATAATGGCCTCTGCGGCCTCTCCGCAGTTCGGACACCAATCGTCTCCCTCGTTCGGGACCTGAAACGTCACTTTTCGACGGCCGAACCCGGCGTTCGAGTAGGCTTCACGCCGCGACATCTCGATGAGGTCTTCGGCCGGATACGGTTTGGCGTCGACTTCGTTGTCGAATCCGGTGTCGGTTTCGACGGTCGAAGCGAGGTACGGCCCGACGTGGACGGTGTTGTCGTAGCCGACGAAGTGGACGGTGATAGTGGCTCCTTTTCCGTCGACACAAACGTCGTGTCCGTGACCGACGAGGTATAATTCGATGTCACGTCGGACCTTTTTGGCCTCGATATCGTGGGTCATCCCCACCGCGTAGACGCCGGTTTCCGGGTCAGTCGTGGTTCCCGACTGCTCCCATCCAAACGTAGAGACATCGTATGCGTCTGCATCTGCTGCGAGCGGCACATCGTCGGAATAGACGTTCTCAGCCCCGGGTGCGGAAACCGCGCCATCGACGGCATCGGTCGCGATAAACACGTCTTCCGCATCAGTAAGAAGCACGTCGCCGTCGACTGATTGAACGTAGCCGTCTTCGAGCGTGCCGCTAATTTCGGTTTCAGCATCTGAGACAGTTTGGGCGCTGCTCACGGGCGTGTGCGTGAAGACGTATTCCGCGTTCTGTACGGTGAGGTCGCCAGTGATACTCTCGGTGGAGATAAACACGTCAGCCGGGTCTCGGAGTTCGACCGGGGGTTGTTCCGAGCCGTTGAGCGTAACGTCTCCGTCGTAGGTGGTGTTAGTGTCGTTCGTCATCGTTGTGGTTTCGTGGTCTGGTTCGTGGTTTCGGTAGCGGGTCCGGCTACGCCAGAGGAGGTCGGTGTAAGGTTCGTCTCCGTGTACAGTGCGAGGTCGTACTCCGGATAGGTGTGGTACGTCTCGTAGCCGTCTCCGGACGAAGCAACGTGAATTGTAGTCCACGCATCGGGACCGAACCGGTAGGCAACCGTCGCGTCGTCAGGGCCGGGGAATGCGTCAAGTGACTTCCCTTCGACCGTCGTTTGCGCGTCGAGGCGGTTGCTTTCGAAGTGGAATTCGTGTTCGGCACCGACGGCTAATGGTGTTTCGTGGGTCTGTTCCGACGGGAGCGGCTTGCACGAACACAGTTCGTGGAAGTCCAACGCCGGGAGACCGACGTAATGAGACTCACCGATAACGGTGAACACCGCGGGTGAGTCCAGCAACGTCTCCGGATGGACTGTCTTGATTTCGACAGACGCCAGATTTGGAACCTCGGTGGTATAGCCGAAGTACAGTGCTGTCGGTGTCTCGGAGGAGTGCGGTGCTGTCGGTGTCTCAGAGGAGTGCGGTGCTGTCGGTGTCTCAGAGGAGTGCGGTACTGTCGGTGATTCGGGGGGTGTTGGAGAGGGCATGATTAGGTGTCGATGAGGATGTCGTAGTTCGGATGGAAGATGGAATTCACTCGCACACCGCGGTAGCGGGGGACTGCGTGCCACTCGATAGTGCGGTACTGCTCGCGATGCTTCCGGACGTAGGCTGTTTCACCGTCGCCGGTCAGTGATTGGCGGTCGCCCGGAGCGAACACGTAGAACTGCTCGATGCGTTCGGATTGCCCGTCCGAATCGATGTCTTCTCGAACCCAGTACGAAAGCTGGTTCGTGAATCCGGCGGCACCGACCGTGTTGATGAAGGCTTTGTGATGCTGCGGATACCCGTCGGGAGAGTAGCCCCACGTCACGACGACGCCCTCATCAGAGAGGTGGTTTCGAATCGAACTGTAGAACTCCGCCGAATAGAGCGTGAGCAGGTCGTCGTCGGTCGCTCCGGGGATATCGAGAAGAACGAGGTCGTACGTCTCGTTCGACTCTTGGAGGTATCGATATCCGTCCGCCGTCGTCGTGTTCAACCGGTCGTATTCGTAGGCGTCGTCGTGCCACTTCCGGAAGAACGGGTCAGTCTTCGTCTGCTGCATGAACTCTCCATCAAGGTCGACGTGGTCAACGGTGACGTTGTACTTCCGGAGGTGGTCGATAGCAATCCAGTCCCCGCCACCGACGACGAGAACCTTCGTCTCCGGGCCGGGTTCAACCAACGACATAGGTACATCGACGAGACCCTGATGATAGCTGTCCGCCCAGCTTTCACACAGTTGTATTGCTGAGCCTAAGCGAAGACACTGCTCAGTCTTCCCGGTGAAGTGTGGATTCGGACCGGTCCCGGTCCAGGTGCGATTGTATCGGATAACGTGCTGGTACGTGGTCGTCCCCTGCGAGACGACGTTTGCACGCATCGCACCCGGTGGATACTTGTTCTCGGTCTGTTGTTCCAAGTAGAGTTGCGACAGTTGCTCGTCCGCAGTTTCGTGTTTCGCGACCACGCCCGCGTATGACGCGGTTAGCACGAGACAGACGACGAGGAGCGTCTTCGAGACGTGGCCAACAGAGAGGGCGCGGGTAGACGACTGCGAGTTCTCATTGACTGACCGCCAAGACCACTTATCAGTGACTGGCCACCGAGACCAATCCCCGAAGTAGGTGACAAACACGAGTGCGGCAACCCCGTTCAGCAGGGCCAACACGAATATCGTCGGGATGAGCCCGAGACCGGGATAGAGGACACGAGCGTAGATGACAGCTCCGACGAGTCCGCCGACGTAGTCCATCGCCAGCACGACCGATAGTCCACTCCGCCGCCCATCGGTTCGCTCGACGGACCAGACGGTCCCGAGACCCTTGACGACGGTATTGTGAACTCGGTTGCAGGCATTTTGAATCCACACCGGCATCGCTGTCTCCCCGTCTTCGAGTTCGTCGACCATGTGAGTCAAAAGCGGCAGCTCGAATCCCGAGAGGAACCCGACGACGACGACGGGAAGACGGGCGACTGTCCAGATGAGTTCAGGCGGAACCGACTGCGGGATTCTGACGCTATTGAGACCGACGATGAGCAGGAAACCTGCGGGTGCGGCGGCGGCGAGAAACACCTCCGTTCGGAAGAAGTTCCCGCCGAGGTCTGCGGCATCGAGGTCGTCGGAGAGCGCTGCGCCGATACCGAGGCTGAAGAAATACAAGCCAACCGTGATGACGTACTGCGTCACGGTTCCGCCGTACATCACTGTCAAGAGTTCGGAGTAGACGAACTCGTAGGCGAAGCTACAGAATGAAACGACGAATGTGAGCGCAAGGAGCGTTCCGGTGTCAGTTCGTGAGTTGGACATCTTGGAGGGCCGTTAATCTTGAAAGACCTTGGAGGGCTGTTAATCTTGAAAGACGTGTCAGTTGTGACTATGGGGGCGCGAGCGACCGGGGCGGAGTGAGATGGCCAGACGCGACCGATCGAGGGCAATGAGCGTGCTCAGATACGCGGTGAGACTTTCCACTGCTCCTCGATATTGAACTGTTGGTCGCTGACGCCGTTGTCGACTTCGAGGTCATAGCACTCCCATCGGAAGTCGTGGTTGACGTCTGAACCGACGACGTGCGCACCGACGCGGTACCACCCATCGCGGCGGAACTCGCTTTGGTTCGTCAGGTCGTACGTGACGGTATCGTCGGGGTTCTTGAACTCTTTGTCCCACGGAACTGGACCGGAATCCGGCGCGTCGTCTTTCATCGAGTCCGTCGAGCCGAGATAGGCAATACCGAGGGTAGCGATGCCGACGCTGTACCGGGACACTTCATCAGCGTTGTCTTCGTACCAGTCGTCGGCGTAGTCTCCGCCGTGGAACCAAGCGTGACCGTGCTTCGTTTTCGGCGCGGACGAGTATCCGCCCGAGCCGCGTCCGGTGGCACCTCGTCCGCCGCCACCGCCTTTTCCTTTCGCGCTGGCGACGCCAATCGGACTCACGCCCGAAATCGATTGCTGAGTCGGTGCGTATCGAGACATTACCCACGTCTTGTCGGCAAGGTCGATAACAAGTGAGCCATCACTCATCTGGAAGTCCGTGACGACGTTCGACTTTCGGGGTGGAGGGGACTGACTACCGAGACACCCACTCAGGGCACCGAGTGCCCCGAGACCGGATGCGTAGAGGAACTTGCGGCGACGCATAGGATATTACTCGTCTGTTTCAATCAAATAACGGGCATAACAGTCTTGTGGTTCGATATATCGCTATCATACTCTCGGTCTACTCTCTCAGCATGGCACGGGATTAGAAAGCTCATTTGAATAAGTCGGGATAGGCAGAGTATCCAGAACATACAGAACATTCAAAACGTTTAGAAAATTCAGATAATCAAGACAATTTGGATAAGGTAGATAATTGGGTGTAATAGGTTATACAGAGCGTGAGTGTTCTATCTTCACGACTCAATTGCTGCACTGTGGGTTCGCGCAACTCACGTTTGAGTGCAGGTCAGAACATCGCGATTGACCTCACGACGACTCACACGGTCCTGTCTAATCCGATTTCTTCTTGTTCAATTTTGGATGGTTACACTCCACAGAATGCTCAAGATGAGCGCTATATGGTTATTTCAGCTTGTAGACATCATAACATCAGGGATAACATCTTCAGTCAAAGACGTAGTGACAAGGTGTAAGACGACCCAACTACCCACAGTCAAGAAACATACAAATTGTTCAGATTAGCCAAATTGGTTAAATTATTTAAATTATTCAGGATGGTTGAGCATCTGGGATTCGATTGGTTCTGTGAAATACAGAGTAGGTAGAGGCTGCAAAGATACACAGAACACCTAGATTAAGTAGATAATTCAGATTGTCCAGATAATCTAGGATACTCAAAGAGCCAAGATAACCATAATTATTTCAGGAACGCCGAATATCTCGATTATACGGATACCCTGTACCACCATGTCACGCGCAGTCAGTGTCTGTCTACTCAAAGGCGGTATCGGCAAATCGACGACCTCCATCAACCTCGCACGCGAACTTGCCCACCGAGGAAGCAACGTACTGCTCGTCGACTTGGACCCGAACGGTCACGCAACGACTGGGCTCGGGTTCGGCGAGGAGTTCTATTCGGAGGCACATCTCGGGGATGTACTTCTGGACGATGCAGACACCGAACCACGGGAACTCATTTTGGAGACCGGTTTCGAAATCGACCTCCTCCCGTCGAACGACCGTATCGAACAAGTCGAGTCCGACCTCGGTGGCGTAATGATGGGGTCTGCGCGCCTCAAACAGCGCGTGGTCGACCCGCTTCTCGGTGACGAGTACGATTACGTCGTCGTGGATTGCCCTGCTGCACGAGGGAAACTCAACGACAACGCCCTATACGCGACACAAAATCTTGTGTTGCCGATGCGCCCAGAATCTGGGGCGCTTTCGGGTCTCGAAAAGACGGTAAAGCGTCTGATTCAGCCCGCACGGGAGCACTTCGACCTCGAAATTCTCGCGGTCGTCCCGACCGACCTTCGCGACCGAATCGACCACGACCGACCGACTCGACGACTCATCGAAGCACTCGTTTCCAAACCAAACATCGCATCGAAGCTCCCGAACTTCGCGTACACGGACCCGTCGTTCTTCGAAGCGATCGACAACGGCTCGTGGGACGACGACCTTCCGAAGCCCGGAATCCGCCACCGGTCGGCCATCGACGCCTCGATTCGCGACCACATGCCCCTCCGAGACTACGACAGTTCGTGTGACCAACTCGAGTGCTACGACGAACTCGCCCAAATCATCGAAAACGGGGAGGTCAACCGATGAGCGACGACCCGTTCGGAGACCTCGACGCCGCAATGGGCGGTGAAGACGAGGTAGAGGGAGAGACAGAAGCGGAGGCGGAATCTGAACCCGCGACGGCCGACGCAGAAGAAGCAGATGTAACCGACGAACCGGCAGACCCGCGGGATAACCCGGCTTTCGAGTTCGACGAAACGGTTCACAAGGCACTCTACGTGCTCGAAGCGGTCGCTACGGATTTTGACGATATCATTACCTACGATGTGGAGCGCGAACTTACGCGGGACCACGGCTTGAAGAACATCAAAAAGAGCGAACTCCACAACGCCGCACTTTCAGTGGTTGCCGATCATCCAGAGCTAATTGTTGAACAAGTGCTTGATCAACGTGGTGTCAGAGAAGAATAATTGAAATAATCCACAGTATGTGGATGTTCTAAACAACGGGAGTAAGAAAGAGGTTACGTATCGCTGTATAGTCCAGATAGTGCAGGGAACTAGCAGTAGGTGCGTAACTCAGAGTGTCAGCGTAGTCCAGATACTCGAAGTAGTGTCGGTAAAGTAAATTGGGGAAGAGTTCCAGATTTCGGAAATGATTTGAATACTTCAGAACCCTCAGATTATCCAGAATATTCAGATAATTTGGATTTTTTAGACAATCGGGATTTTTCCTCAAGCCGTAGAAACCGAACCAATGTGGACATACACAATCCAAGCTGAATCCTCGCTCACGTCGGTGGTCTGAATCAATAGTACAGATTATTTAAAATTCCTAAATTATTTAGAGAATTTAAATTGTTGATTAGAAAATCTAGATTATTTGAATCATCCCGATTGTTTGGAGTATGTGAGCTATAGAAAAGGTTCGAGAAGAAAAGTCAGTGGTCCGTAGAATGTGACCGCAGCAGCACACCGTGGCAGACCATACACCTGTACGGAAATCCAATTCGAATCAATTAGCAACGACGCCGTAGAACATCACAGGGAACTCACTCAAGTGTAGAGATTCGGCTGTCTCGGAGTAACACTCGTCTAACAATGTCCGGATCTTCAAGAAGTCGATGAGTTCCGTGAACCCCTTGGCCACGGCCGCGACCTCGAACCTCTGACTGGATGACGTTGAGGAAGTCGAGTTCCTGGAGGAGTTCCTGGACGCGCCGCTCCGAGAGTTGGTCCATATCGAGATCGTCTGCAACAGTGAGGTACTGTCGGTAAATTTTGTTCGTCGTGATTTCAGCGGTCTTCCGGCCGCCAGTCTGGAGGACGAGCGAGTAGAGGACAGCCTTCGACTGCGTAGCAGTTCCTTCGAGGAGTTCGCTAAATCGGTCAGCCTCACTCTTTTCTTTCGCTGCTCGGACGTGGTCGTCGGTGACCGATTCGGCGCTCTCGTTGCGAGCAATTCGCCCGGCATTTCGGAGGATGTCAATCGCTTTCCGGGCGTCACCGTGTTCTTGTGCTGCGAGCGCGCTTGCGAGCGGAATTACGTCGTCGGTGAGGACGTCAGGTTTGAACGCGTCCTTCCGGTTCTCGAGGATTTCCCGGAGCTGGTTCGCGTCGTACGATGGGAAGACGAGTTCGTCGTGGGCAAAGCTCGATTTGACGCGCTCTGTTAGCTCTTCGGGATAGTCAATCTTGTTCGAGATACCGATGATACCGATCCGTGAGTCGACGATTTTCTGATTCTCCCCTGCGCGCGAGAGTTTACGGAGGACTTCGTCGTCGCGAAGCATGTCAATCTCGTCGAGGATGACGATAGTAACGTCGGAACAGGTGTCGAGAACCTGCCACAGACGGTTGTAGTAATCACCCGTCGAAAGTCCGCGTTCGGGAATCGTCATTCCGCTTTTTGATGGGTTGTTGACCTGCGAGGCGAGTGTTTTGATGACTGACGCCTCGGTGTGTTGCTCACCACAGTCGATAACCGCAATCTTCACTTCGACGTTTTCGCGGGTCGCCTCGTTCTGGAGTCGCTCGCTCACGAGTCGGGCAGTGAGTGTCTTTCCGGAGCCAGTTTTTCCAAAGATAAACAGATGGGTCGGTTCCCGACCAAAGATGGCAGGATTGAGCGCCTGAGCAACCTTCGACATATGCTCATCACGACCGACAATCTTGTCGGGACCAGGTAGATGTGAAATTTTAAGAATATCCTCGTTCGCGAAGATAGGTTGGTCGTAGCGAAAGAGGGGGTCACGACCACCCCCGCCAGCGTCGTCAGATGTCAT